>JBEIJS010000158.1:0-5139 GCA_040380105.1 Caulobacteraceae bacterium
CGCCGATATCGCGCGGGCCTCTGGCGACCCCGCCTCCGCCGCCCGCTACCAGGCCGCCGCCGACGACTATGCGTCAAAGCTGGAATCCCGGATGTTCACCACCGCAGGAACCCTCGGCGACGGCCGCTACTTCCTGCGTCTCAGCCGCAACGATGACCCCAACGATCAAGGCCTGCTGGGCGAAAACAACGGCCAGCCCGGCCTGCCGGAGGACCGCATCATCGACGGCGGTTTCCTTGAGCTGGTCCGCTACGGTGTCAGGGCCGCCGACGCCCCTTCGATCACGGCGAGCCTGCCCGAGTATGATGACCAGACCCGGGAAGACCGCCTGCGCGTGCGCTACGATCTGAACGGTGCGCCGGGCTGGCGTCGCTATGGCAACGATGGTTACGGCGAGAATACCGACACGGGTGGCAACTATGGCGTCGGCGGCATGACTCCCGGTCAACGCGGACGGGTCTGGCCGATCTTCACCGGCGAACGAGGCCATTATGAAATCGCACGCGCCGTTTCCGAGGGCGCGAACGAGGCGGCATTTGAGGCCATTCGCACGACCTATGTGGGTGGAATGGAGTCCTTCGCCAACGAGGGCCTTCTTTTGCCTGAGCAGGTCTGGGACGGTGTCGGCAATCCGACGCCTAACCAATACCGCCCCGGCGAGGGCACGGATTCAGCGACGCCGCTGGCCTGGACCCACGCAGAGTATATCAAACTCCTGCGCTCCCTGGCCGACAGGGCCGTCTGGGATCGCTATGCTCCGGTCGAACGCCGCTATGGTCAGTCCGGGCGCTGACCCTGGCCTTCCCGCCGGACGACACGAAAGCGCGTCCTTGATTGAACCGGACCGACCAATCAGTCGGAGGGTGCCATGAACCACCCCATGAACACGACCGAACTTTATCTGGTCGCCATGCTGATCATCTTCAGCCTGCCCTACCTGGTCTGGCGCGGTCTTCGAACGGAAGCCTACGCCCCGCTGGCCGTGGTGCAAATCATCGGCGGCATAGTGCTGGGACCCGGCGTGCTGGGGGCCCTGTTCCCGGACGCACACGCGACCGTTTTCAACCCTCAGGTCATCACGGCCCTGAACGGCGTCGCATGGTGGGCGGTGATGATTTTCGTCTTCGTCGCCGGTCTGGAGCTGGACACCAGTCAGCTCTGGACCAACCGGGTCGAGACCGGAGTGACAGCCGGCCTGGCCCTGGCGACGCCGCTGGTGTTCGGCACCGTGGCGGCCATCGGTCTGGTGCAGTTTCCCGGCTGGGCCGGAACAGAGGGTGAGAATTGGCAGGTCGTCCTCGGCATCGGCATGGCCTGTGCGGTGACAGCCCTTCCGATCCTGATGTTGTTCATGGAGAAACTGGAGATCCTGCGTCAGCCCCTGGGTCAGCGCATTCTTCGCTACGCCAGCCTCGACGACATTGCCATCTGGGGCATCCTGGCGCTCATCCTGCTGGATTGGGAGCGCATCGGTCGCCAGGCGGCATTTGTCGTCGGCTTCGTCGTCGCGGCCATGGCGATCCGGGCCTTGATGAAGCGTCTGCCGGAGCCGGACCGTTGGTATGTCAGCCTGATCTGGCTGGCAGCCTGCGGCCTCGCCGGCGACTGGTCGGGTCTTCATTTCATGGTTGGTGCCTTTCTGGCCGGAGCCGTTCTGGACAAGTCCTGGTTCGACCGGACGAAGATGGACCTGTTTCGCAACCACATCCTCCTGGCGGTCATGCCGGTGTTTTTCCTGAGCACAGGGCTGAAAACGCAATGGGACGTCGGCGGGGTGGCAGTCTTCCTCGCCGCCGGCCTGCTGCTGTTCGCCTCCGTCACCGGCAAGCTGGCCGGGGTTCATATGGCCGGCCGCATCCTGAAATGGCCGAAAGGTGAGGCCCGGGTGATCGGCTGGCTGCTCCAGACCAAGGCGTTGATCATGATCATCTTCGCCAACATCCTTCTGGACCGGCAAATCATCAGCAATGACGCCTTCACCGCCCTGCTGCTGATGGCCGTCGGATCGACCATGCTCACCATGCCGATGGTCACGCCGCTGCTGAAGCCCCGGCAAGAATGATGGCGCGCGGCGCAGGACAGACCCGCGCATGCCCCCATCAGGGCGCGATGAACAGACAGGGACCCTGGCGGACCCAATTCGTCCGGCACCGGGTCTGGAAGCTGGCAGGGTCCGGCGCGAGCCCCCGGTCGATCCAGCCCTCGAGCGCATCGAGCGCGGTCATATAGCTGGCGTCCGAGAGTTTGCTGTGGTCGGACTCGTCTGTAACGACCTGAACCAGCCATTGTGACCGGCCGGCCGCAGCGACCGTCGCAGCATAGATGGCCTCGGCACTCACGCTCACCGTCGGATCATGAAGGGCATGAAGCGTCAGGGTGGGACGGGTGATCTGTCCCGTCAGGTCCGCATCGTAGGCCAGCAAGGCCACACCCTCGGGGTCCGCCGAGAAGCGCTGGACACCGGCGTTGAGCGCCGCGTCGTCGCTCGATCCGCTGTAGACCGTCGCACTGTTGTCGAACGGATTTCGTCCATCAAGCCGGAGCAGGACCATGTCCTGGAACAGAAAGGTGGCCCAGTTCATGTGGCTGACCAACTGGCCCTCCGCCACACCGGTAACGGCCAGAATGTCCCGCAGCCTTGCAGCCTGCTCAGCTGTGCGGCGGTCGGCCGGGCGGTCAACACCGGTGCAGGTCTCGATCCGCCGCCGAAGGTCTGCCCGGGTCATCCGGCTGTCCAGCGGCAGTCCCTGCCAGACCGGATAGGCCGGCTCATCCGCGGCCGGATGATTGGCGCAAAAGTACTGGTAGACCGCCCTCAGATCGGCCCGGAAGCCATAGGCGCGGGTCCCGCCGGAGACGATGCCATTGGTGATCAGGACGCCGTCATAGTTCCAGCCCGCCTCCGCGCTTCCGATGTAGAGTTCGGACGCCTTGGCAGCGACATTCCCGCCCCATGACTGGCCATGCAGCAGGGTTCGGTCGGGACGACCGAACAGGGACCAGAAGATCCTGCGGCTGTTGTCCGTATCCTCGGCGGCCATCCGGACGCCATAACCGCCGCGCCGGTAGGTGGAGCCGATCCAGGCATAGCCATGCCGCACCATGACCGAGAAACGGTCGAGGTCTTCGAGCGGGTCCGTCGCCTCGGGTGCCCCCGTTCTCGGACCACCGTGCGCATGGACGATCAGGCGCCGGTTCCAGTTGGGCGGGATGGCCGCGACATACCAGGCGCCGTTTTCGTCCTGGCCCGAAACGCAACGGGTCCCGCGCCCCGCGGTGGCGGGGCAGTCGATCGGGCGCGGTTCGGGCGGATCTGCCCGCACGGCTTCAGGCAAGAGCAGGCCGACCATCCCGAGCGCAAGGGCCGCCAGCATTCTCATCCCTGATCCTCCTGCGGGACCCGGCCGGCGCTGACAAGGTCATCAGCGCCGGCCACGGCCTCAGAACGTCTTGGTCATGGTCGCGTACCAGTAGCGACCATAGGGGCGGTAGAGCGACCCGAGATAGCCCGTCGAAGACAGGGGCGGTGCCTCATCGGTAATGTTGCGGGCCCCGATACGGATGGTGGTGTCTGACGCCCAGTCGTAGGTGTCCTCCCACTCATACTGGAGATAGAGGTTCCCGGTGATCTGGCTGTCCACCTCCCAGGGGGTTCCGGTCGCAGACAGCAGGTCCGTGTCGTCCACGGCGCTGATATACTGGGTGAAGGCACCGACCTGCCAGGGTCCCTGTGACCAGGTCAGCGATCCCGAGACCCGCCATTCCGGCCGGCCGTTCTGGGCGAGGAGGTCACTGGTTTCCGGCAGCGGCGTCGCCGCATTGATGATACCGGCTGCCCGTGCCTCATAGAGGGCATCCACCGCCGGGCCCGGATCCCGCCCGAAGGCGATCAGCTTGGCGGCGTTCAGGTTCATGCGGAAGTCGCCGAGCGGCGTATCGCGCAGACGCCAGATCAGGCCGAAATCCATGCCCTCCACATCCTGGGGCAGCAGATTGACGAAGCGGTCGCTGATCGAGGTGATGACACCGACGGGCGTTATCCCCGTGCCGGCAAACAGGGCAAGGTCATCGGCATTGACCGCTGCGCGGGTGACCAGCGGGTTCGACCGGCCCTGGACGCGATCCAGATAGTCCTGGACGACAGCGTTACGACCACCGAACAGACCGACGATCTTCTCCTGCTGGATATGCCAGCGGTCGACGGTCAGGGTGAAGTCGCCCAGCATTTCCGGCAGGAATTTGGGCTCGAACACCACACCATAGGAGGAGTTGGTGCTCTCCTCCGGCTCAAGATCCGGGTTACCGGAGACCAGCAGAGACGCCCCGATCGACCGGGAGCAGGCCCCGAATGTCGCGATCCGCCCGGCCCTGAGATCCGCTTCGCAGCGGATATAGTCCGGATTGGTCGTCAGGCGACCGTAGGTGGCCGTGTTGACCTGTTCGAGGTTCGGAGCCCGGAAGCCCTCGGAATAGGACCCCCGCAGGCGCAGGCCGTCGAAAATGTCCCAGGACGCAGCGATCTTGGGCTTGGCCACATTTCCGAAGTCGGAATAGTGCTCGGCCCGGCCGGCGATCTGAAGGTCCAGGGCCCGGATCAGAGGGATGTTCATTTCGGGCGAGACCAGCGGAACCGCGAACTCGATATAGGCCGAGGCGACCGTCCGGTCTCCTTCGGTGTCAGGGTTCTGACTGACCGCGATGACATTGCTGAGAGAGACAACACCGGTCACGGAGTCGATGTGGGGATTGGTGCCGTCGAGATTGGAATCCCGATCGTCGCTCTGGGTCTCCCGGCGCGCCTCGACACCAAAGGCGATGCCGACGTCGCCCGCGGGCAGGCTGAACAGGTCCGGACGTGAAACCTTGAAATCGTACTGGGTCAGCGTCGTGCGGGACTCGCGCTTCAGCCGGAAGGTGATGGCGTCAATCGCGACCTGGGAGCTGGGCGTGCAGTCACCAAAGCTGGTCTGGGCCACGCATCCGCCGTTGAAGGGATTGTAGGCATCCGGAGTCGACAGGGCCAGAGAGGCTTGCAGCGCTGTGGTGTTCACCGCATCGGACTCATCGATCGCCTCGGCTTCCGAATACAGAATCGCAGATTCCCAGTCGAACCCGTTCCATTCCCCCCGGAGACCGCCG
>JBEIJS010000159.1:0-5136 GCA_040380105.1 Caulobacteraceae bacterium
CAGACTCCTCCCATCCCGTCGGTGGGGAGGGCGTCGGATCCAGCGCCCCGATGTCGGCGGGCTGTGGTCGAGCGATGAAGCCCGGGGGAAGGATACCTCGGGGGTCCTCATGGAGGTCGATGGATGGCCTCCGTTTGCTCGCCGCGCGCTTCCTGGGCGGGCCGCTGGCTCATGTCCGCCGCGCGCCGTCGGCAGCAATGTCATCGGCGGTGATCCGGTAAGGCCCGAAGCAAGGGCCGCCAGCCGGAGGGCGCGTGGAAAACGGCTGCGCGGGGCAGGTCAGGCTTTGTCGAAACGGTAAAACTATCAACGCTCCGGGCGAGGCCCGGCCGCCCCGCACCCTCCCCGACCCGCCGCGAAAGCAGGCGGCGAAGAGTCGTGGGTGAAGGGTGATTGGTGATTGGTGATTGGTGGCTGGTGATTGCGGCCCCCCTGGCGGCGGAAGGGCGGCGCGGTCAGCGCCGTCGCACAACCGCCGGCCAATCACCAATCACCAACCACCCCTTCTCTCCCTCCCTCGGGGAGGGAGGGAGAGCGGCACACTTCTCCCTTCAGACCAGACCCATTACAGGACGCCCCATGACCCCCACCGACGACCTGACCCTCGACCAGAAGAAGTCCGAAGCCCGCGCCTGGTTCGAGGCCCTGCGCGACCGCATCCACGCCGGTTTCGAGGCGCTGGAGGACGCGGCCCCCGCCGACCTGTTCCCCGGCGAACCCGGCCGGTTCGTGCGCACACCCTGGGAGCGTCCCGAGGGCGGCGGCGGGGTCATGGGGATGATGCACGGCCGGCTGTTCGAAAAGGTCGGGGTCCATGTCTCCACCGTCCACGGCACCTTCCCCGCCGACTATGCCAAGACCGTCCCGGGCGCCGCCGAGGACCCCCGCTTCTTCGCCACCGGCATCAGCCTGATCTGCCACCCGGTCAGCCCGCGGGTGCCGGCGGTCCATATGAACACCCGCTTCATTGCCACCACCCAAAGCTGGTTCGGCGGCGGTGGCGATCTGACCCCCGTGCTGGACGTCGACCGGCGGCAGGATCACCCCGACACCCTCGCCTTCCACGCCGCCATGAAGGCCGCCTGCGACGCCCACGACCCCGCCTGGCACGCGAAATTCAAGGCGTGGTGCGACGAGTATTTCTACCTGCCCCACCGCAAGGAGCCGCGCGGCACCGGCGGCATCTTCTATGACCACCACGACAGCGGCGACTATGCGAAGGACTTCGCCTTCACCCGCGACGTCGGCACCCATTTCCTCGACGCCTATTCGGCCATCGTGCGTGGACGGATGGGCGAGCCCTGGACGGCGGAAGAACGCGAGGAACAGCTGGTCCGGCGCGGACGCTATGTCGAGTTCAACCTGCTCTACGACCGCGGCACCATGTTCGGCCTCAAGACCGGCGGCAATGTCGAGTCCATCCTCAGTTCAATGCCGCCCGTGGTGAAGTGGCCCTGAACAGACCGCATCGCGCCCCTCCTGCCGTGATCCTGAAATCAGGGGCTTATGGCAGGTTCCTCAGGAATGCCTTGATCCATTCCGCGACCATGGCGCGATCGTCCGCCGCCTTCAGACTGTCCACCGCCCGCGCCACCAGCGCCGGATCGATCCGGTCGTGCCGACCCGCCGTCAGCTCGATCGCGAAGGCCGGGGTGAACTCGGGATGGGGCTGCATCGAGATCGCGTCCTCGCCCCAGGCCAGTCCGGCGAACGGCGTGAAATCACTGCGCAGCAGGACCCGCGCATCGGACGGCTTCTCGACCACCTGATCCTGATGCGAGGCCGGGATGGCGACCGTCGCGGCCCCCGGTGTCATCCAGGGCTCGGGCGAGAGCACCTCGTACCGGTGCAGGCCGACCCCCCAGCCCCTGTCCGATTTCTCGACCCGCCCGCCCAGCGCCTGGGCCATGGCCTGATGACCGAAACAGACGCCGACCAGCTTCGTCCGGCCCTTTGCGGCCCGGATCCAGTCCAGCAGCCCTGCGATCCAGCCCGCGCTCTCATAGACCCCTGCCGGAGAGCCGGTGATGATCGCAGCATCAAGGGCCGCAGGGTCGGGCAGCGCTCCCGCCTGAACGTCGAAGGTCTCGAAGACGAAGGCCTCGCCGAGCAGGTCCCGGAACATCGCCGGATAGTCACCGTGTGCCGCCTTCAGGGCAGGCGGCGGTGTGCCGGTCTCCAGAATCGCGATGCGGATCATCCAGGCCTCCTCGACCGGAACGGAATAGGCGTTCACGCAAGACGGCGGAAGGGCGATCGGCTATGGCCCCGCCATGACCGATACCTCTGCCGATCCCGTTGTCCTGATCAACGTCTACACCTGCAAACCCGAACAGCTGGATACGCTGATGGACCTGCTGGCCGTGATGGTCCGGACCCAGCGCGAAGCCGAGGGCTTCATCTCGGCCACCCTGCACCGCGGCCTGAACGGCAAGGGAGCGGCGGTCCACGCGGTCTGGCGCTCGGCAGCCGACTGGAAGGCCATGGCCCGGGGGTCGGCCGTCAATGCGGCGATGGAGCCGATCATGGCCATCGCCACCTTCGCCCCCCAACTCTACGAGGCCGGCGAGTTCATCGAATAGCGGGTCAGCCCGTCATCCACACCTCGGACCGGGCTCCGTCGCCGCCCAGCGTGTTCGCCACCCAGCCACAGATCTCGTTCGCCGCCGCCTCGGCACCCGGCGGCGGATTCAGCACCACCACCGCGCAGCCGTTCATCTTCATCGGATCGGTCAGCGGCCGCAGCCGCGCCTCGGCCACCAGCATCCGCTTGATGCCCGCCTGGTCCAGCCGTCGCAGGAAGCCGTCGAAGGTCTCCATGTCCTTGAGGGGCGTCCAGATCGCCACCGTTGCGCGTGGATCGGCGCGGGCGATGACGGCGGCAGTGTCTGCGGCGCGATGATAGTCGTCTGGCTGTTCGAACGGCGGATCGATCAGAACGAAAGGCCCGGTCGTCTCCGCTGCCCAGGTCCGCGCCTGGTCATAGCCGTCCCCGCCCTCGGCCATGGCTTGCGGAAAGGCCTCCAGCGACCCGGCCAGCAGTTCCAGCACCGGCGGGTTGAGCTCGAAGCCGACATAGCGGTCGTCCTCGCCCAGCCGCTGTGCAATCAGCCGCGGCGAGCCCGGATAAAAGGTCACGCGGCCGTCCGGATTGAGCTGCGCCACCGCCGCGGCCAGCGCCTCGATCAGCGGCGGCCGGTCATCCGCAGCCATCAGCCTTGCGATGCCGGCCTCGGCCTCCCTGGACCGGGCCGCATCTCCGGTCAGATCGTAGAGGCCGGCCCCGGCATGGGTGTCGATCACGCTGACCGCCCCCTGCGCCTGCCGCCGCTCCAGCAGCCAGAGCAGCAGGGCGTGTTTGACGATGTCCGCGAAATTCCCGGCGTGGAAGCTGTGGCGATAGTTCATGCGCCTGCCCTCGACCGGCCCGACGCCCGGGTCAAGTGGGGGCCGCCGCCCGATTCCTCAGGCGGTCGCCCAGTAACCCAGACTGCGGGCGCTGATCGGAGCCCGCGTCTCCTGGACCCGTGCGAGGATCGCGTCGCGGAAGCAATCCGCCGCTTCGTCGTCCTGAAGCAGCCGCAGCGAGCGGATGATCCGGGTGATGCGGCGGTGATGGTGGTCGTTGGGCATCAACCAGTCATGGGTCGTCCGGTAAAAGGCGATCATGCGATCCCTTGCGCCGGCGAGGGCAATCGGCGCCAGGTCAGACGATCGAATGGCCTGTATGTCGCCGGGTGTCAGGACCGGCGATTCCGGGACCGCCGTCGACGGCTCCGGCAGGGGAAACAGCCACTGGATGAAGTCGTGCGTCCGGTCCAGGGCGATGTCATCCATGGCCACGATCTCGAACACAGTGCGGCCGTGGGCATCCGTGCCCTCGCCTTCCAGAAACATCACTATGGGACTTGCGACCATCACGGGACCCTCAGGCTGCCTTGTCCCAGTCGAGCACAACCTTGCCCGACTGGCCCGAACGCATGGCCTCGAAGCCCTCCTGATACCGTTGGTAACTCATCTGGTGAGTGATCAGCGGGGTCAGGTCGAGGCCGGCCTTCAGCAGGCCCAGCATCTTGCGCCAGGTGGTGAACATCTCGCGCCCGTAGACACCCTTGATGGTCAGGGCCTTGAGGATGATCGCGCCCCAGTCCGTTTCCATCGGCCTGGACGGAATCCCCAGCAGGGCAAGGCCTCCGCCCATGATCAGGGTGTCGACACACTGTTTGAATGCAATGGGCGAGCCGGACATTTCCAGCGCAACGTCGAAGCCGACCTTGAGCCCCTGCTCATGCATGACGTCGCGGAGGTCCTCCCGCGTGGTGTTCACCGTGCGCACACCGGGTGCGACCCTCGCGGCCAGATCCAGGCGGAAGTCGTTGATATCGGTCAGGACCACGGTGCGGGCACCGGCGTGGCGGGCGACGGCGGCGGCCATCATGCCGATCGGGCCCGCGCCGGTGACCAGCACGTCCTCGCCCAGCAGGTCGAACTGCTGCGCCGTATGCACGGCATTGCCGAACGGATCGAGAATCGAACCGATCTCATAGGGAACGTCGTCAGGCAGCTCGATGACATTGAAGGCCGGGGCGACAACGAACTCGGCAAAGGCCCCCTGGCGATTCACGCCGATGCCGCGCGTGGCGGGATCGAGATGGAAATGGCCGGCCCGAGCCGCTTCCGAATTGAGGTCGATGACATGGCCCTCGGCAGAGACTCGCTGGCCGATCCTGAGACGGCGGTCGACATCCTTGCCGATGGCGACGATCTCGCCGGCGAACTCGTGGCCGGTGATCATCGGGACCGGAACATTCTTCTGGCTCCACTCGTCCCAGTTCCAGATGTGGATGTCGGTGCCGCAGACGGCAGTGCGGTGCACCCGAATCAGCACGTCCTCCGGTCCGGCGACCGGGATCGGCGCATCGATCAGCTCCAGCCCCACCTCGGGCCGGGTCTTGGCCAGGGCCTTCATCGTGTCAGCCATCAGATAACTCCCAGTTCGCGGCCGGCCGTCGTGAACGCCGCGACCGTATGATCAATCTGTTCGAAGGTGTGCGCCGCCGACATCTGGGTGCGGATGCGGGCCTGGCCACGCGGCACGACGGGGAAGGAAAAGCCGATCACATAGACGCCGAGCTC
>JBEIJS010000160.1:0-5132 GCA_040380105.1 Caulobacteraceae bacterium
CGGCGTGCGCGAGCCGCTCAACCGTCGCGCCACCATCGGCATCAACTTCCGCTAAACCCGGAAGGCCGATCGGCCAGACCACAAGCAGCCGCCGGCTCCCGAAAGGGGGCCGGCGGTTTTGCTTTGTCGGACCGGGAACGGATCGCGGGGTGGCCAAAGCCCTGGCCGCTCGCTATCTCCGCCCGACGAACAAGGGACAGGTTTCGATGCGCGTTGCGATGATTGGCACCGGCTATGTGGGCCTGGTCTCGGGGGCCTGTTTCGCCGACTTCGGCCATGACGTGGTCTGCGTCGACAAGGACCCGTCCAAGATCGGGCGGTTGGAGCGGGGCGAGATTCCGATCTTCGAGCCGGGTCTGGACGATCTGGTCGCGGCCAATGTCCGTGGCGGGCGGCTGAGCTTCGCCCTCGACGCAGCCGAGGCGATCCGCACGGCCGATGCCGTCTTCATCGCCGTGGGCACTCCGTCACGGCGTGGCGACGGCCATGCCGACCTCTCCTATGTCCATGCCGCCGCCGAGGAGATCGCCGGGCTGATCGAGGGCTTCACCGTGGTGGTGACCAAGTCCACGGTCCCGGTCGGCACGGGCGACGAGATCGAGCGGATCATCCGCGCACGCCGCCCGGATGCGGACTTCGCCGTGGTCTCCAATCCGGAGTTCCTGCGCGAGGGGGCCGCGATCGAGGATTTCAAGCGGCCGGACCGCGTCGTCGTGGGCACCGGGGATCCGCGCGCCCAGGCGGTGATGCGCGAACTCTATCGGCCGCTGAACCTCAATGAGACGCCGATCCTGTTCACGGGGCGGCGAACGTCAGAGCTGATCAAATATGCCGCCAACGCCTTCCTGGCGATGAAGATCACCTTCATCAACGAGATGGCGGACCTGTGCGAGGCCGTCGGAGCCGATGTGCAGCAGGTCGCGCGGGGGATCGGTCTGGACAAGCGGATCGGCTCCAAATTCCTGCACGCCGGACCCGGCTACGGAGGATCCTGCTTTCCCAAGGATACGATCGCCCTGGTGCGGACCGCCGCGGACGCCGGCGCGCCGGTTCGGCTGATCGAGACGACCGTGGCGATCAATGATGCGCGCAAGAAGGCCATGGCCGGCAAGGTGGCCTCGGCCCTGGACGGGGACCTGGCCGGCAAGACGGTGGCCCTGCTGGGCCTGACCTTCAAGCCGAACACCGATGACATGCGCGACGCCCCCTCGCTGGATGTGGCCCCCGCCCTGATCGCCATGGGCGCGACCGTCCAGGCCTTCGATCCCGAGGGGATGCATGAGGCCGCAAAGCTGCTGGACGGCGTCCAGTTCAGGGACGGCCCCTATGAGGCGGTCACGGGCGCCGATGTGGTGGTGATCCTGACCGAATGGGACCAGTTCCGGGCGCTGGACATTGACCGGATCAAGGGTCTGATGCGTCAGCCCGTCATGGTCGATCTGCGAAACGTCTATCGCCCCGAGGAGATGCGGGCCCGTGGCTTCCGCTATGCCTCGGTCGGCAGGGCCTGACGCAGCCCCACAGAGGTGAGCGCAGGACGTTCAATGGCGGCGGCGTGGTGCTGTGGCAGCAAGGCCCGGCCGGCAAAGATCACCACGACCGCGGTCAGGACCGCCGAGACGGCAGCGATGGCCGCCAGCTTCGCTCCGTCGGCGAGTTCCTGATCTTCTCGAAGCAACCGATTCCCCCGCGGCGTGTATGGATTGTATCCAGCACCGGAAGCGCCGCGCCGCAAGTCACGGAACGGTGTCTGGTGACAAAAAAGGGCGGGGCGCAACGCCCCGCCCTGATTTCCGGGGACGTCGCGGCCTAGCCGCGGAACGGGCGGATCAGGATCTCGACCCGGCGATTCTGCGCCTTGCCTTCGGCGGTGGCATTGGAGGCGATCGGGGCGCTTTCGCCGCGGCCGTCGACATAGACGCGGTCGGCCAGGACGTTGCGGCTGACCAGATACTGGGCCACTGACGAGGCGCGACGGCGCGACAGGTCGAGATTGTACTCGTCCGTGCCGTCCGAATCCGCATGGCCGACGATGTCGACGATGGACTGATCATAGCGGTTCAGTACGCCGGCCACATCGTCCAGTGTCGTGTTGAAGCGCGGATTGATTGACGCCTGGTTGGAGGCGAACGTGACATCGGACGGCATGCGCAGGACCAGATTGTCGCCCTGGCGCGCCACGCCGACACCGGAGCCGGAGAGCTCGGCCTCCAGTTCGCGCTGTTGACGGTCCATGTACTGGCCGACGGCTGCGCCGCCCAGGGCGCCGATGCCGGCACCGATCAGGGCGTTCTTGCGGCCTTCCTCGGAGTTCGAGGTATTGGTCAGATAGCCCAGCAGGGCCCCGCCCAGGGCACCGGCGATCACGCCCGTGCCGGTGTTGTTGCGACGCGGCGCAGAGCTGTAGGGATCCGTGGTGGTGCAGGCGACCCCGCCCAGAAGGATGGCGATGCTGGCGCCGGTGAGGAGAAGCTTGCTGCGCATGATGGGGGATCCTGTCTGAAAAACGGTCTGGCGCCGAAACGCGGGCTTATGGTGAAGGTTCCGACCTGTATGGCACCTGAACGAACGAGGCGGATATGATCCAGTCCCGACTTTGCCAGGTTCGCGCCTTAGGGCGTAAGGAACCGTTTGTTCCTGAACGATGAGGCCTGAAGTGAGTACGACCCCGAGCCCGGAGACCGCAGCCATGGCCCGCAAGGCGATTGAACCCGTGTCGATGTCTCTCCACGATTCGGACTTCCAGGCGTTCGCCGACCGGTTGGGATCCTCGTTCAAACGCTACGGGTTCGCGGTGATCGCCGATCACGGCCTCGACGAGTCGGTGATCGACGCAGCCGTCGCCGACACCAAGGCCTTCTTCGCCCTGCCGGATGAAACCAAGCGTCAGTATCACCTGCCCGGCACGGGCGGCGCGCGCGGGCTGACTCCGTTCGGTGTCGAGGCGGCCAAGGGCGCGGCCACGGTCGACCTGAAGGAGTTCTGGCACGTCGGGCGCGAGCTGCCGGCGGGCCACCCCTATCGCAAATACATGCGCGACAATGTCTGGCCGACCGAGATCGAGGGATTTCGACCGCACCTTTACGGCATGTTCGCCGCCATGGACGCCCTGGGCCGACGGATCCTGCGGGCCATAGCCCGCTACCTGGAACTCGGAGACGACTTCTTCGAGGACAAGGTCGAGATGGGCAATTCTATCCTGAGGATGCTGCACTATCCGCCGGTACCCGCCGGCGCTTCGGGTGTCCGGGCCGGGGCCCATGAGGACATCAATGTCATCACCCTGCTGCTCGGTGCCGAGGAGGCTGGACTGCAGCTGAAGGACGCCGATGGTGAGTGGCTGGATATCGCCCCGCCGCCGGGCGCCCTGGTGGTCAATATCGGTGACATGCTGCAGCGGCTGACCAACCATGTGCTGCCCTCGACCAGCCACCGGGTGATCAATCCGACGCCGGAGCGGGCCAGCTTCGCCCGCTATTCGACGCCCTTCTTCCTGCATTTCAACCCGGACTTCGTCATCGAGACCCTGCCGGGCATGATCTCGGAAACGAATCCCGACCGCTATGCGGGCAAGGCGATCATGGCCGAGGATTTCCTGACCGAGCGGCTCAGGGAAATCCGTCTGATCTGACCGGCGCGTCGGGATCTATTTCGAGATTCTCAGCCTGGTGATGTCGCGCCCGATCTCGGCGAAGGCTGCGGAGAGGTCGGACCCGCTGGCGGGAAGATGGGCGTGTTGCGCGCTGGTGGCGCAATCGGCCAGCAGGGCCGCTGCGTTGCCGCCCCGGGAAATCTGGAAGCCGACCGTGTAGACGATGACGCCCGCCGCCTTCATGCCTTCGCACAGGGCCTGCCCCTGGGCGAAAGGGTCACCATTGGTCGCATTCTGATTGATCTTGTCGCGGTACCCGCCGGAGCCTGCTCCTGCGTCCACCGCGATGACGCCGCTGTTGTAGGGGGTGTTGAACTCACCGTCGGTCATGATGATGACCGCCTTCAACGTATCCTCGGGCTCATAGGCGCCTGCCGGGCTGCCGGGCCAGAGGCCGTTGAAGTTCGGCGATACGGCGTACCAGCCCCAGGCCATGCCGATCTGGCCTGCGGTGGAGCCGGTGACGGACAGGCCGCGGATAAGGGACTTCAGCGCCGCTCGGTCGCTGCTGAGCGGCAGGATGGTCGCAGACGGGCAGGGGTTGCCCAAGGTTGACGGATAGTTGCGCCCGACCGGGGCCGCGGCGTCAGGCGCGGCATCGGTATAGGCCTGACTGCCCGTGCGTTCGCTTACGCAGGTGCTGGTTTCAAGCGCGCGCAATTCGCCCGAAGAATTGTAGAAGACCCGCCATTGGCAGCCGTCCTGGCCGCACCAGCTGGAGCCGCCGGATGTACGGGTCCCCCATTCCGCGCCGTTGACGCCGATCGAATAGGTACCGCTCGTGACATGGGAGACGATAAAGGGCCGGTTGTTGACCTCGTTCATGCCGTTGACCCCTGTGAGGTAGACCCCGTCTCCGTTCGTGAGCCCATGGCTCGCAGCGGTCACCCGAATCGTGCAGTCCGAAAGACGGCACTTTCGCACCTCGCCCCTGCTGATATAGTTGCCATAACTGTTGGTTTGCACGGTTGCCCAGGCTGAACCGTTCCACGACTGCAGGGAAAAGCTGGTGTCACTGATCTTCTGGACCCGGAAGGCGCGATTGTTCACCTGCGACATACCGGAGACGTTCCGGATCCAGACATAGTCATTGGTCTGGAGATCGTGGCCGGAGGAGGTGGTGACCACGCCTATGCTGGCGCGGGTGATATTGCTGATGTTCCTGGCGCTGGAGGCCGCCCATTCCATGTCCGAGATCGCCCGGGCTCCGACGGGGGTCCCGCGGGCGCCGTTGGCATAGGCCCCGAGATTGACCCCCACCGAATAGGGTACGATCGCCATCCGGGTGTAGAACGGCGTCTGGACGTCCTGAACCACGATGTCGACCAACTGGGTTGCCGCCGCCTTGAGGTCAACGATGCGTCGTCCTCCCATGGAACCCGTGATGTCGAGTACGAGTCCGACCTCGATGTTCTTGGACGAGCGGTCGACCTCGGAATCGGCGCCGACCAGCAGGTATTCGTCCATGAACCGGCCATAG
>JBEIJS010000161.1:0-5088 GCA_040380105.1 Caulobacteraceae bacterium
ATTGGTGATTGGTGGCTGGTGATCGCGGCCCCTCTGGCGGCGGAAGGGCGGCGCGGTCCGCGCCGTCACACAACCGCCGGCCAATCACCAACCACCAATCACCAATCACCAACCACCAAACACCAACCCTCAAAACCATCGGAAGACCGCATGCCCAAAGCCCGTCCACCTCGTCCCGACCCCGGGCCGGAGATGTCACCCCGCGAACGCGCCCGGATTATCGAAGAACTTGACCGGCGGATTCGCGGCCTGCGCCGGGTCTTCATCAAGAAGAAGTGGCAAGTCCGGCAACGCGAGCGCGCCCTCGGCCGCCCCTCCATCGGCCTGCCCCTGATCTGGACGAACGAACACAACGTCACACCCCGGTACGGACGCAACAATCCTTTGAGATATCAAAAGACTAATGAGTCGGAGGACCGCCTTGACCAAACCGGGTCCCGCCTATAGGTTCCGCGCCGAATTCAGACCCTCCTCGACGCCCGTCTTTCGACGTCAGCGGAGAGGCGCTGAGGCCCTTATGTCCCTGCCACCGGAATCGCGCGAAGAGGCGATCAAACGCCTTCATACCAGCGCATCCGATCTGGAGGCGCGCACCGCCCGGCAGATCTCTCACGAGGCGGCGGGTCAGGCGGCAGCGTCGCAGGCGTGGAAGATTCTTGCCGATCTGTTCGGCGGTGTCTTCGTCGGTCTGGCGATCGGGTTCGGCATCGACCGGTTCGCCGGCACGACGCCTTGGGGAATCATCGGCGGTGTCCTTCTGGGCTTCGCCGTTTCGGTGTGGATGGCGTGGCGCACGGCGCAACGTCTGATGGCCGAGGCAAAACAGTATGGGGAGCCGGAGTCGGTTCCCTTCGACGACGAAGACCAGGGAGTCTGATCGCCCGATGGCCGATCCGCTACACCAGTTCCAGGTTACCCCGCTGCCGGGTCTCGACTTCGGCGAAGTGACCCTGCCCGTCGTCGGCACGGTGCACCTGGCCTTCACCAATTCGCATCTTGCGATGACCATCGCCTTCCTGCTGGTCGTCGGCTTCTTCCAGCTGGTGACGGCGGGTGCCAAGGTGGTTCCGGGCCGTGGTCAGGCTGCGGGCGAGACGCTGTTCGGCATGATCGACGACATCGCCAACTCCATCATCGGTCATGACGGCAAGAAATATTTCCCGTTCGTCTTCACCGTCTTCACCTTCATCCTCGCCATGAACCTGCTGGGCATGTTCCTCAGCTTCACGGCGACCTCGCAGCTTGCCGTGACCGCCACCTTCGGCGTGATCACCTTCGCGCTCGTCGTGGTGATCGGGATCATGAAGAACGGGTTCAAATTCCTCGGCCTGTTCTGGCCGACCGGTGCACCCCTCCTGATGCGCCCGGTGGTCGGCCTGATCGAGTTCTTCTCCTTCCTGCTGCGCCCCCTGACCCTCACCCTTCGTCTGTTCGGCAACATGATGGGCGGCCACGTCGCCCTGAAGGTTTTCGCCGGCTTCGTCGTGACGCTGGGCGGCATGGCCGCCGCCGGCGGCCTGGGCCTTCTGGGCCTTCCGGGTGCGGCGCTCTCGCTCAGCCTGGTCACCGCCCTGACCGCGCTCGAATTCCTCGTGGCCTTCCTCCAGGCCTTCGTCTTCGCCGTCCTGACCTGCGTCTATCTGAATGACGTGGTCAATCTCGGCGACCATCACTAAGCCACCCGTTTTTCTCCAACCAACCAACTCTCACAGGACTGAACACCATGGTTGATCCGCAAATCGCCGCCGCCAACGCCGCCGCCATCGTCTCGGCCGGCAACGCCATCGGCGCCGGCCTGGCCATGACCGGCATGATCGGTGCCGGCATCGGCGTCGGCAACATCTTCGGCAACTTCCTCTCGGGTGCCCTGCGCAACCCGTCGGCTGCCGGCTCGCAAATCGGCAACCTGTTCGTCGGCGCGGCCCTGGCCGAAGCCCTCGGCATTCTGTCGTTCGTCATCGGCATCCTGCTCTGGACGTCGGCGAGCTGATTTCGTCTTTCTGATCGATGGGGCGGCCCGGTTCCGACCGGGTCGCCGCCTCGTTTTCTGACTGACGTATCGACCGCTCAAACATCAGGCGACAGATGACCGATTCCGCTCAACCCGCAGTGACTCATGACGCGCCCCATTCGGTCGCCGTCGGTGACACGCACGCCTCGACCGAAGCCGCCCACGGCGGTGGCGGGGGTGGCCTGCCGCAGTTCGAGTTCCAGCACTGGTTCGGTCAGATCGTCTATCTGCTGTTCCTGTTCGCCATTCTCTACTGGCTGATGGCCAAGGTCTTCGTGCCGCGCCTGCGTGGCGTCATCGATCAACGGGCCGCCACCATCGCCGACGCCGTTTCGGCGGCCCGTCAGGTGCAGGCCGAGGCCGCCGGTCAGGCCGAAGCCGCCAAGGCCGAGGTCGAGGCCGCCCGCGCCGGGTCCCGCGCGATGGCGACCGCCGCCAAGGCCCGCGTCACCGACGCCGCCAACGCCCGCGCTGCCGAGGAAGAGGCTGTGGTCAACGCCCGTATCGCCGAGGCCGAAACGGCCATCGGCAAGACCCGCGACGCCGCCATGACCAATGTTGGCACCATCGCCGCCGACACGGCCGCCGCCATCGTTGAACGGCTCACCGGCAAGGCACCGACCGCCGCCGAAGCCACTGCCGCCGTGAAGGGTGCCGCCTGATGGAATTCTTCAATCCGCATCTCTACGACCTCGCGAACCCGGAACTCTGGGTCGCCGCAGGCCTGTTCCTGTTCCTCGGCATCTGCGTCTTCGTCGGTGTGCCCAAACTGGTCGCCGGCCAGCTCGACGCCAAGGCCGCCAAAATCCAGTCCGAGCTCGATGAGGCCGCCCGTCTGCGCGCCGAGGCCGAGGCCCTGCTCGCCCAGATCCGCGCCGAAAAGGCCGAGGCGGAAGCCCAGGCCGCTGAAATGCTCGCTGCAGCCGAGGCCGACGCCCGTCTGATGGAGGTCGAGGCCAAGGCCAAGCTCGAAGAGACCCTGGCCCGTCGTCAGGCCCTCGCCGAGCGCCGCATCGCCCAGGCCGAGGCCCAGGCCACGGCCGAGGTGAAGACCGCCGCCGCCGACCTCGCCGCCCGCGCCGCCGAACAGATCCTCGCCGCCCGTCTGGCCGGCCAGAAGTCCGACCCCCTCCTCGACGCCGCCATCGCCCAGATCGGCTCACGGCTGAACTAGGTCGGGCCGGGAAGACCCGTCCTTCTGATTTGATCCAGTCCAAACACGCCTCGCCGCTCGCCGGCGGGGCGTTGCCGTTCAGGGACGCTGCCGTCGCTCCTGCACCACCAGTACGCGACATGCGGCATTGACGGGTTGCGCACTCGAAGCCGGTGCCCATATCGGCACCGGTCACGATGGCCCAACGCCCGGTCTGGTTGGGGATTTCGTCGAGTTTGAAAGAGGTCAGGCCGGACAGGTCGGCGTCCGACCCGTCCGGCGCAAAATGCCCCGCCTACTCCGCGGCGATGTTCGAGCCTTCCGGCGCGGTCCAGCGCAGCACCGGTGTGCGGGCGGCGCGGGTCTCGTCCAGACGCTTCATCGGCGCATGGAAGGGGGCACCCTTGAACCGGTCGACGTCGCCGGCCTTGGCCGCTTCGGCCAGCGCCCGCATGGCGTGGATGAAGCGATCCAGTTCCTGCTTGGACTCCGTCTCGGTCGGCTCGATCAGCATGGCACCGTGGACGACCAGGGGGAAATACATGGTCATCGGGTGGAAGCCCTCGTCGATCATCGCCTTGGCGAAGTCGAGGGTGGTGATGTCCGTGCCCTTCAGCCATTCGTCGTCGAACAGCGCCTCGTGCATGCACGGACCGTTCGGGAAGGCGGCGCTCATCACGTCCGACAGCCGGGCCTTGATGTAGTTGGCGTTCAGAACCGCATCCTCGGCGACCTGACGCAGGCCATCCGAACCGTGGCTCATCATGTAGCTGAGGGCCCGGGTGTACATGCCCATCTGGCCCTGGAAGGCGCACAGGCGGCCGAACGCCTGCGCCGCCTCGTCTTCCTCGCGCTCGATCAGGCGATAGCCATCCGTGTCGTGCACGACCCAGGGGGCCGGGGCGAACGGTGCCAGGGCTGCCGACAGCACCACCGGACCCGCGCCCGGACCGCCCCCGCCGTGCGGCGTCGAGAAGGTCTTGTGCAGGTTGATGTGCATCGCATCGACGCCCAGATCGCCCGGACGGACCCGGCCGACGATGGCGTTGAAGTTCGCGCCGTCGCAGTAGAAATACGCCCCGGCCTCATGGGTCAGACGGCTGATCTCGAGGATGTCGCGCTCGAACAGGCCGCAGGTGTTCGGATTGGTCACCATGATGGCGGCGACGTCGTCGCCCAGCTTGGAAGCGAGATCGGCCACGTCGACGCGGCCGTCGTCGGTCTGGGCCACTTCGACCACGGTGTAGCCGACGAAGGCGGCGGTGGCCGGATTGGTGCCATGGGCCGAGGTCGGCACCAGCACCTTGCGGCGCTGCTCATGCTGGCCCGAGGCCTCATGGGCGGCACGGATGGCCATCAGCCCGCACAACTCGCCATGGGCACCCGCCTTGGGCGACAGGGCCACGGCGGGCATGCCGGTCAGGGTCTTGAGCCAATGGCTGAGCGTATCCATCAACTCCAGCGCGCCCTGAACGGTCGACTGGGGCTGCAGCGGGTGGATGTCCGAGAAGCCGGGCAGGCGCGCCATCTTCTCGTTGAGGCGCGGGTTGTGCTTCATCGTGCACGAGCCCAGCGGATAGATGGCCAGGTCGATGGCGTGGTTCTTCTGCGACAGACGCACATAGTGGCGCATTGTCTCCGGCTCCGAGAGACCGGGCAGGCCGATCGGATCGCGGCGCACAAGATCGCCGAGGTCCGAGCCGTCCGTTTTCGGTTCCGGCAGATCGACGCCGGTCTTGACCCAGCCGTCGCCCTCGAAGATCAGGTGCTCGTTCTGCAGCAGGCCGCGCCCGCCGGTCAGGGTGGCGGGCTTGCTCTCGACGCGGTTCGGCGTGGTCGGGCGGCCGACGGTGTTCATGGTGCTCATGATCCGGGCTCCTTAAGCGCAGGCCTTGGCGAGCGCGCTCGCCAGGATTTCGATGTC
>JBEIJS010000162.1:0-5066 GCA_040380105.1 Caulobacteraceae bacterium
GGAAGGCGGCGCTGCCGGTCGATGTCTGCTCCCAGGCACGGAGGCCTTTTTCGGCCGCACGCTCCTCCATCCAGACCACTACGTGGCCGTCCGGCCCGACCACACCCGGCGCATCGGAAAACTCAGCCAGCCGGCGCCAGGCCGGCAGGGCATGGGCGAGGATGGCGGTCAGCGCCGCCTGCCCGCGCGCGTGTCGCCCCGGGTTCGAGGCCGCGATGAAGCGCAGCGCCCAGGGTCCCCAAAGGCCGGCGTCACGCCAGCGGAAATCCAGGGCGCCCCCCAGGCCGAACAGCCGGCCGGGAAAGGTTAGCAGGCTCTCGCGCGAGGCCAGGGGCGAGACCTGTTCGGCGGCGATGTGGCCGATGTTGCCGAAGGAGGCCGCGCGGCGCGGATCGCCCGGATCGATCAGGGTCACGGCAAAGCCCGCCGCCTGCAGCCGCAGCGCCGAGGCGGCGCCGACGAGGCCCCCGCCGATAACGAGATAGGATTTCGGCTGCATCGGACTGCCGTTGCCTCGACCTCAGGATCGTATACGATAATGACACAAGTCACTGAAAGCGAGGACCCGATGTCGATTTCCTGGGAGGGCGTAATCCCCGCCGCCACAACTCAGTTCGCTGCGGATTTCTCGATTGATTTCGACTCCACCGCTACCGTGCAGGATGGGCTGATCCGCGACGGTGTGCACGGCCTGATCGTCATGGGCACGGTGGGTGAAAACAACTCGCTCGACGCGGACGAGAAACGCGCCATGCTGGCTGCGACCGTGAAGACCGTGGCCGGGCGCGTGCCCGTGATCGCGGGGGTAGCCGAACTGGACACCCGCCGTGCCGCCGCCTTCGCCCGCGACGCCGAGGCCATCGGTGCCGACGGCCTGATGGTCCTCCCGGCCATGGTCTATGTTCCGACCCAGGCCGAGTTGGCCGCACATTTCCGCACGGTGGCCGAATCCACCGGCCTGCCGATCATGCTGTACAACAACCCGCCCGCCTATCGCGTCAGCATTGGCTTTGAGGCCCTTCACGCCCTTTCGGACCTGCCCAATGTCGTCGCCCTCAAGGAGAGCGCCCCCGATACCCGTCGGTTCACGGACCTGCTGAACGAGTTCGGTGACCGCTATGTGCTGTTCGCGGGTCTGGATGATGTGGCGCTGGAAGGCCTGATGCTGGGGGCCCGGGGCTGGGTGTCCGGCCTGACCAACGCCTTTCCGAAGGAGTCGCTGGCCTTGTGGGATGCCTTCAAGCGCGGCGACATGCAGACCGCCCTGACCATCTACCGCTGGTTCATGCCCCTGCTGCACCTCGACGCCGACCATGACCTGGTCCAGTCGATCAAGATCGCCGAACAGGTCATGGGACGCGGCCACGAGCGCGTCCGCCCCCCGCGGCATCCGCTGGTCGGCACCCGCCGCGCCGAGGTGATCGCCATGGTCGAAAAGGCTGCAGCCACCCGCCCGGTCCTCTAGCATGGCCCGACACGTCTTCCGCTGCATCGACGGCCACACCGCCGGCAATCCTGTGCGGCTGGTGATCGAAGGCGCACCAGCCCTGAACGGCGACAGCATGAGCGCGCGGCGTCAGGACTTCATGGCGCGCTACGACTG
The DNA here is from genome assembly GCA_040380105.1 of Caulobacteraceae bacterium. Lineage (GTDB taxonomy): Bacteria > Pseudomonadota > Alphaproteobacteria > Caulobacterales > Caulobacteraceae > Brevundimonas. The sequence continues at coordinate 1,604 of JBEIJS010000162.1, forward strand.
GATCCGGACGGGCCTGTGTTTCGAGCCGCGCGGCCACGACATGATGAGCGGCGGCTTCCTCTATCCGCCGACGACCCCGCAGGCCGATGTCGGCATCCTGTTCATCGAGACCAGCGGCTGCCTGCCGATGTGCGGCCACGGGACCATCGGCATCATCACCTTTGCGCTGGAGCAAGGCCTGATCACCCCGCGGACGCCGGGCAAGGTCATCGCCGAGGTCCCCGCCGGCGTGATCGAACTGGACTATGTTCAGGAAGGAGCCCGGGTCCGGTCTGTCCGCATCCGCAACGTCGCATCATGGCTGGACAAACAGGGCATCGAGATTGACGTCCCCGACTTCGGCCCGCTGTCGATCGATGTGGCCTATGGCGGAAATTTCTACGCCATCATCGAACCGCAGGGTCCCTATTCCGGGCTGGACGCCCTCGGTGCTGCGCGCATCCTCCAGCTTTCCCCCGTGATCCGCGCGCTCCTGCGCGAAGCCTTCACCCCGGTGCATCCGCTCGACCCGACCATTCGCGGCGTCTCCCACCTGCTCTGGGCCGACATACCGAAGGGTGAAGGAGCCGACGGCCGTAATGCCGTCTTCTATGGCGACAAGGCCATCGACCGGAGCCCCTGCGGCACCGGCACCTCGTCACGACTGGCGCATCTGCACGCCACCGGCCGTCTGCCGGTCGGCCAGAGCTTCGTCCACGAGAGCTATATCGGCAGCCGCTTCATCGGCTGCGTCGAGGCCGAGACCGAGGTCGGCGGTCGACCCGCCATCATTCCCTCGGTCGAGGGCTCCGCGATCGCCACCGGCCTGAACGAGATCTGGATCGACGATGAGGACGTCTTCGCGCACGGTTTCCAGGTCGTCTGAAGATGGCGCCGAGGGCCCCGCGTCTGCTGCCGGATCAAATCCTTGCCGAGGCGCGGGAGCGGATCCTGTCCGGTCGCCTGGCCGCCGATGCGCCGATCCGTCAGGACGCCCTGGCGCTGGAACTGGGGGTCAGCAAGATCCCGCTACGCGAGGCCCTGGCGCGGCTGGAGAGTGAGGGACTGGTCGTCTCCCATCCCAATCGCGGCTATATCGTCCGGCCGCTGTCCCGTACCGATGCGGAAGACGTCTTCGACCTGCGGCTGCGCATCGAGCCGAACGCCTGCGTTCTCGGCGCCGTCAGGGCGGATCAGGCCGCGCAGGACGCCGCCAGCGCCGCCTTCGATGCCCTCGACGCCGCCCTGCGCAACGGACTGGCCGATGTCGGTCGGCGCAACCGCGAATTCCATCTGGCCCTGGTTCGACCCTCCGGGCGTGACGTCACCATCGAGACCGTCGACCGGCTGCTGGCCTTGTCGGAACGCTATGTGCGGGTGCATCTCGGCGAGCACCGCCGGCTCGACCGCGCCAGCCACGAGCACGGCGTCCTGCTCCAGGCCTGGCTGGAGCGCCGGACCGAAACGGTACGTCGCGAGGCCCGCGCCCACATCCGCGCGACCCTGTCCGACCTGCGCGCCCAGTTGCCGGAAACCTAGCGCTCCGGCCAGACAGGGACGTCAGCGAATGGCGCGTCGAGACTGTGCTGGGGTCGGGTAAACCATTCCGGCCCGGCATCGGTCATGTGGAAATGATCCTCCAGCCGCACGCCGAACCGGCCCGGAACGACGATCATCGGCTCGTTGGAGAAGCACATGCCGGTCGCCAGTGGCGTGGTGTCGCCCTTCACCAGATAGGGCCCTTCATGGATATCAAGACCGATGCCGTGGCCCGTCCGGTGCGGGAGGCCGGGCAGGCTGTAGCCCGGTCCGAAACCGTCCGCGGCCAGTGACCGCCGGGCCGCCGCGTCGACGGCCTCGCAGGCAACCCCTGGCCGGGCGGCGTCGAAGGCCGCGGCCTGGGCCCGTTTTTCCGCCTCCCAGACCCGGCGGACCTCGGGCGTCGCCTCCCCGAAAACATAGGTGCGGGTGATATCGGAGCTGTAGCCGTCGATCCGCGTGCCGGTGTCGATCAGCACTATGTCGCCATGGGCCAACGCCCGGTCGCCCTCTCCGCCATGCGGCAGAGACGTGTCCTCGCCGAAGGATACAATGCAGAAGGAATTGCCCGACCCGCCCAGCGCCCGGTGCTGGTCATCGATGAAGCGGACGACCTCGGATGCCCGTTGACCGGCATGAAGCTGCTGATGGGCGCGGCGATGGACCTCAAGGGTGATGGCCTTGGCGTGGCGCATCTGGGCGATCTCGGCCGGGGATTTGCGGCTTCGCAGCGGGTGGATCAGCGGGCCGGCGTCTGCGAGGCGCGCATCGTCGATCTCGGCCCGCAGGCTGCGATACATGGCCAGCGCCATCCGCTCATCGACCGCCATCCGTCCGGTGGGGCCGATCCGGTCGGCGACCAGACGCCAGGGGCTCTCGTCTTCCTCCCACGTCAGGATCTCTCCAGGAAGACTGATCAGCCCCTCGATCTTCTCCAGCTCGAACTGCGGTGTGATGTAGTCGAGGCCACCCGAGGCATGGACCAGGGCCCCCACGAGGCGTTCAGAAGCGTACCAGTCCAGCCCGGTGAAATAGCGCAGGCTGGAGGTTGAACCGAGCAGCACAGTCTCGACACCGGCCGCATCCATCCCCTGCCTCAGCCCGGCCAGACGCCCCTGTCGCTCGGCCAGGCCGATCGGAGCGGGCACCTTTGCTGACATGCTGGCCATGGCCTGCTCCCGTCGCCGTCGGATTGAGTATCGTATACGATCGTGCTCAGTTGGAAGCCGAACGACAAGGGGGAAAGATCTTGGTCCTGACAATTCTTCTGACAGCTCTGACCTTGCTGGCCACGACCTTCGTCGTGGTTCTCGTCCGGGCGGCGATCAAACGCAGGACCGACGCACCCGGACCGGAAGCGGTCATCCTCGGGGCCGTCGTCAATTTCTTCGACACCCTTGGCATCGGTTCCTTCGCCCCGACCACCGCCTGGCTGCGGTTCCGCAAGATAACGCCCGACAGCTTCATTCCGGCGACCCTGAACGTTGGCCACGCCCTGCCCACCATGGTTCAGTCGGCGGTCTTTCTCGTGCTGCTGGGCGTGCACGTCGACCCCATGCTGCTGGTCCTGTGCATCGTCGCTGCGGTGTCCGGTGCGATCGTGGGTGCGCCACTGATGGTGCGGGCTCCGGTGCGGGTGGTTCAGGGTATCGTCGGCACGGCCCTGCTGATCGCCGCGGCCCTCTACGCCATGAGCAATCTGGACCTGATGCCGATCGGTGGGACCGCCACGGCGCTGGAACCACGCCTGATGTGGATCGCTGTGGCCGGCCATTTCGTTATGGGCATGCTGATGTCATTCGGGATTGGCCTCTATGCACCGGCCCTGATCCTGCTCAGCCTTCTGGGCCTCGACCCGCGCCTGGCCTTTCCGATCATGGCCAGCGCCTGCGCCTTCCTGATGCCGACCACCGGGTTCCGCTACATCCATGCCGAACGGATCGAC
>JBEIJS010000163.1:0-5059 GCA_040380105.1 Caulobacteraceae bacterium
GGCCCAGGGCGGTGATGCCACCGCCGATGAACGCCCGGGCCCGCGTGCCCATCCCCATGCGAGATATCCTCATTAAACCGTTTCGCCGCAAAAACTTGCGAGTGAATCGCAACCAGCTGCCGCGACCCTTGGACCACAGCAATACTTCGGGCGGTCCTTATCGCCCCCTCCGGCGCTTGCCAAGCGATTGCCGATGGATTGAACGACGCAGGGGTGGGCAGGCCCCGGATTAATTCGCGGTCATGTTATGACAGCTACCTTGCGTCGCCAGATACCTTGCGATACGTTTCAGCATCACAAGGAGGGCCCACAGTGCCTGAAGCCATTGAGATACAGCTGAAGAAGGGGGTGCTGACGCTGTGCGTCCTGGCCCTGCTGAACCGGCACGACAGCTATGCCTATGAAATCGCCTCCACCCTCTCGGACGCGATCGATATGGGTGAGGGGACCATCTATCCGCTGATGCGGCGGATGCAGTCCGACGGACAGGTGGAGACCTATCTGGTCGAATCGCCTTCCGGGCCGTCGCGCAAATACTATCGCCTGACCGATGCCGGCCGCCGGGCGCTCGACGCCCAGACGACCGAGTGGCGCGCCTTCGCCCGCGCGGTCGAATCCATTCTCGACGGCGCGGCGCCGGCCGCCTCACCCGCCGGGCCCACCGAAGACGTCACTGCCGAAAGGGGAGCTGAACAATGACCCGCGCCGACTTCATGGGCCGGTTGAGGCGAGGCCTGGTCGGCATGCCGACCGCCGCCGCCGCCGACATCGCCTCGGACTACGAAATCCATTTCGAGGACGGCCTCGCCGCCGGGCGCCCGGAGGCCGAGGTGGCGTCCGCGCTCGGCGATCCTGATCGTCTGGCCCGCGAACTGAGGGCCGAAGCCGGCGCCCAGCGCTGGCATCAGGAAAAGAACCCGTCCGCCGCCGTGGCTGCCATCTTTGCGGTCCTGGGGCTGGGTGCGATCAGCATCCTGTTCCTGCTGCCGATCCTGATGAGCGTGGTCGGCGTCCTGTTCGGTCTGTTCATGGCCGCCATCGGCGTCTTCATCGGGGGCGGTGCCATCATGGTCGCCGGCCCCTTCGCCGGCTTCCCGGGTGGTCCGGTCGCCGCCATCCTGGCCGGACTGGGCCTGATGGCGGGGTCCACAACCCTGGCCGCCCTGACCGCCATTCTGACCATCTGGCTGGTCAATGGTGTCGTCTGGTTCGCCCGCCTGCACTACCGGCTGCTCAAGCCGGCGCTGAACACCCCAACCCAAGACGCGGCCCAGGAGAGCTGAAGATGATCAAGACACTTTTCATCATCGCGGGTGCCGGCGTTGTGCTGGCGACCGGCTCACTCGTCGGAGCAGCGACCCTGGCCGGGGGCGACCTGCGGCACAATGACTGGACCTGGTCCGTGGTGGAAAATGACGTCGGCAGCGACGACTTCCGGATGCAGCGCGGCGGAAGCCAGCCCGAGGTAACCCGCAATCTGACCTGGGCCGGCGGCGACCGTCTGCAGATCGAGGTCCCCGGCGAGGTCGTCTATGTCCAGGGTGCCAATCCCGGCATTGTCGTCACCGGCCCGAAAGACCTCGCCGACCGTATCCGCGTCGTCGGCGACCGCCTGACCCTCGATGAACAAGACGGCACCGAGCATGGCTACATCCGCTGGAACGGCCACGGCTTCCATGTCTGGAGCGCAGAGGACCGGCTCAAGGTCACGGTCACGGCCCCGGCCGTCAGCAGTTTCGATCTGGTCAGATCCGCGGATCTGGAGCTCCGCGACTATGACCAGCCGCAGTTGAACCTGATGCTGTCCGGCTCGGGCGATGTCACGGGCCGCGGCGCGGCCCGCACAGTCCGGATCGACGTCTCCGGCTCGGGCGACGTCGATCTGACGGCCCTGAACACGGTAGACGCCGATGTGAAGGTTTCGGGCTCCGGCGATGTCCGGGTCGGTCCGACCGGCAAGGCGGTGGTGGATATCTCGGGCTCCGGCGACGTCGACCTGACCCGCAGGGCGGCCGAGGTGAGGCGCACGCTTTCCGGGTCCGGCGATATCGACGAAAACTGACCCGGTGACGCGGGGACGGTCAGCCCCTACTTAGGCACCATGACCGTCCCCGTATCCCTCCCCGCGATTCTCGATTCCGCCGATGTCGGCTCTGACGAGGCCCTGACGCTTCTGCAGGAGGCCCTGACCGGGGCCGATGACGGCGAACTGTTCCTGGAACGGTCCGAGCTCGAATCCCTGGTGTTCGACGACGGCCGGCTGAAGTCCGCCGCCTATGACGCCTCAGAGGGCTTCGGCCTTCGGGTGGTGGCCGGCGAGACGGCCGGCTACGCCCATGCCAATGAGATCAGCGGCCCCGCCATACGCCGCGCCGCCGACAGCGCCGGTCTGGCCCGCTCCGGCCATGCCGGGATCACAGCCGAGGGCCCGCGCGCGACCAACCAGCAGCTCTACGAGGCCGTCGACCCCCTCGCCTCGCCTGCCTTCTCCGACAAGATCGCCCTGCTGAGCGAGATCGACGCCTGGGCCCGGGCCCGCGATCCGCGCGTGGTTCAGGTGTCGGCCAGCATGGTCGGCGAGCGGCGTCACATCGAGATCCTGCGCGGCGACGGCCGGCGCGTCACCGACATCCGTCCGCTGGTCCGGCTGAACGTATCGATCACGGTCGAGAAGGACGGCCGGCGCGAGAGTGCTTCCTCGGGTGCCGGCGGCCGGGCCGGGTTCGAGACCTGGATCGCGCCCGACCGCTGGCAGTGGCAGGTCGACGAGGCCCTGCGGCAGGCGCTGGTCAATCTGGAGGCCGTCGACTGCCCCGCCGGCGAGATGGATGTGGTCCTGGGTGCCGGCTGGCCGGGCGTGCTGCTGCACGAGGCCATCGGCCACGGCTTCGAGGGCGACTTCCACCGCAAGGGCAGTTCGGTCTTCACGGGCATGATGGGCAAGCGGGTCGCCGCGCCGGGTGTGACCGTCGTCGACGACGGCTCGATCACCGGACGCCGTGGCTCCCTGTCTGTCGATGACGAAGGCACGCCCACCTCGCGCACAGTGCTGATCGAGGACGGCATCATGGTCGGGCTGATGCATGACCGGCTGTCGGCGCGTCAGCTGGGTGCCCGCGCCACCGGCAACGGGCGGCGCCAGTCCTTTGCCCATATGCCGATGCCGCGCATGACCAACACCTTCATGGAGGGCGGCAAGGACTCGCAGGCCGACATGATCGCATCGACGAAGCGCGGTCTCTATGCCGCCAATTTCGGCGGGGGCCAGGTGGATATCACCAACGGAAAGTTCGTCTTCCAGTGCACCGAGGCCTATCTGATCGAGGACGGGAAGATCACCGCCCCGGTGCGGGGCGCGACCCTGATCGGCGACGGGGCCACGGCCCTGCAGCATGTGCAGATGATCGGTGACGACTTCGCCTTCGATCCCGGCGTCGGCGTCTGCGGCAAGGCCGGCCAGGGCGTGCCGGTGGGGATCGGCCAGCCGTCGCTGAAGATCGCCGGGCTGACGGTGGGGGGGACGGCGGTCTGAGTGGCTAGTGGCTAGTGGCTAGTGGCTAGTGGCCGGTGTTCGCGACTTCACTGGCGACGAAAAGGCGGCGCGGAAGGCAATGTCGCTCAGGTGGCGGCCAATCACCAGCCACTAGCCACTAGCCACTCACTTCCACTCCGGCCCGATCACATCGAAGCCGCGGGCCTCCAGCCCGTCCAGAACGCCGCCTTCCTCGGCCAGCAGACGGATCGGGGCAACGCCCATGATCACGCCCGGCGAGACCAGGGCCGTCTCGATCGCGGCTGCCCATTGCTGGCGCAGCTGCGGTGCGATCTCGGGGTCGCCCCAGGGCCAGCACTGGTTCAGGGCCCGGTCGATCGGTGAAGCGACCACATCGGCGACGCGCAGGGCGCGCCAGTCCTCGGCCCGGATGCGCGCGGAGTCAGGCCCCTGCTCCGCCGCCAGGATGGCCGCCTCGACACAGGCGACGTGGGTCGTCTGGGGTGCGGTGATGAGGCTCTCGACCAGTTCGTCGCCGCGGACCGTGCCGACCGGCCGGACCGGAACCCGCGCACGGCGGGCGGCCCGGCGGATGACGTCCATGGCATCGTCCCCAGATCGGCCGGCCCGGTAGCCGGCCTTGTCCTGCATCAGCTGGAAGCCGACGAGCAGCAGGCTTTCGGTCCGCCAGTCCTGATTGCGCTCACCGGCCATGATCGCCTCCAGCCGCGCCTGGTAGTCCGGTGTCAGATAGTCGGCCGAGGTCTGGCCCTCGGGCATCATGCCGATGGTGCGGGCCCGCCATATGATCCGGAATATGTCGCTGACAGAGACCCGCCCCTCCTGCGGGGACAGGATCTGGTTCGAGCGCGCCGCCGCCGCCTCGAGGTCGTCGGGACGCCAGGCCAGGTCGCGCGGAATGCCGGTGATGGCACCGACCAGGATCAGGGTGCTGTCGCCCCGCGTGACCGTCCACATCGGGGCACCGGACCGCCGGGCCAGAACCACGATCTCATCCAGTTCCGAAACCTGTGGCTCCGGCGTCTGGGCACCGGACCGGTCCGGGAGTCCCGCCCCGACCAGCACAATCAGGAACGAAGCGGCGATGGCCAATTTTCTCACAACGATACCCGCCTTGATTCAATAGAATTGAGTAACAATACGCCTTCTTCAGAACATCATTCTTACATTTCTGTAATGATGACTTCGATTTAATGCATCTGTCTGTCTTGTAACTGGAGAGTGAGGCGACAGAACGCCACAGCTTCGTCACACGACGAGGGGAATTCTGCAATGACCAAGACCATCCTGCTGGCGACGACGGCCATCCTGCTGACCGCGGGCACGGCCGCCGCCCAGACGCCCCCGTCGACGCCCGCGGCCCCGGCGGCGGACGCCTCGCAGCAGGGCGTCCTGGTCTTCACCCCGGACTTCTTCGCCGACCAGCGACCGAACACCGCCCTCGACATGGTCGGCCGCGTGCCCGGTTTCTCGGTCCAGGACGGCGACGGCTCACGCGGCTTCGAGGGTGCGGTCGGCAACATCCTGATCAATGGATCGCGCCCC
>JBEIJS010000164.1:0-4901 GCA_040380105.1 Caulobacteraceae bacterium
CATGCCCGCGCCCTTGGCGATGTCGCGGATGGTCGCCGGCTCATAGCCCCGCTCGGCAAACAGGGCGCGGGCGGCTTCCAGGACCTTCTGGCGGGTGCGGACCTTGGCCGCCTGTCGGCGGTTCAACCGGGGCGTCTCGCTCTCGCGATCACTGGCTTTGGCGGGGGGCAAGGGGGTATCTGGCATGAAACGGGTACTCACTGGTCGACGGCTGTCCGCCGTCGTTGGAACTGTAGGCCGAGGCGACGGGAAATCCGGGGGAGTCGCAAAGGCAGTCACATAAATCGCCTGTCAAGCGAGAACGGGGCAGGCAACACTCAACGATGACCAAAATGGGGTGGCCGGGTTAACGGCTTCATTCATCATGCGGTTAACGCCTGAGCGGCTGGATGGCCTCCTTGCGGCTCAGCGACGCAGGGTCGAGTGCAGGGCGCGGGGAAGGCGCGCATGCTCGCTCCCCGGCATGGCCTCCTGGAAGATCCGCCGGAAGGCGTCCCGACGCTCATGGATCGAGGCCAGCACCAATCCCATGGGAACACCCAGATCGACCAGGGTGTTTTCGGCCAGTTGCAGGCTGGCCTCGGTGGTTTCCGGCACGGCGTCAGTGACACCTAGGGCGTAGAGGCGGGCGGCGTGTTTGTGATCGCGGGCCCGGGCGATCAGGATCAGGTCCGGTCGCAGCGATCGCGTCGCCACAACTACCTCGTCCACCTTGGCGGGGGCGTCCATGGTCACGACCACGGCCCGCGCGGTATCGATCCCGCATCGAACCAGCATCTCGGTCCGCCCCGCGTCACCATAGAAGACATTGGCCCCCTCGTTCCGGCCCTTGGCCACGGTCGCGGGGTTGGCGTCGATGGCCAGAAAGGCCTGGCCATGCTCGGTCAGCATTTCTCCGACCAGCCGCCCGACCCGGCCGAACCCGACGATCAGCACCTGACCCGAGGTCGCAGACGGCGTCTCAAGGGCCTCAGGCGGCAGCTCGGGCATGGCGGGAGCCACGCGCTGCAGCAGCCGATCGGCGATCATGGCCATCAGCGGGATGGTGAAGATGCTGATGGTCGCGGCGATCAGAACCGTCTGGGTGAAGGCCGGCGACGCAATGCCCTCGACCAGACCGGCCCCGAGAATGACAAAGGCGAACTCTCCTGCGGGTCCCAGAACCAGCGCCGTCTCGATGGCGGTGCGGTTGTTCAGGCCCCACAGGCGGGCCATGCCGAAGATCAGCCCGGCCTTCAGCAGGGTCAGCAGGGCGGCAAGGCCGAAGACCGCGACGGGATCGGCGGCGACAGCATCGAGATCGAGACTGATCCCGACCCCGACAAAAAACACACCCAGCAGCAGCCCCTTGAACGGTTCGATCGAGATCTCGACCTCCCGGCGGAACTCGGTCTCGGCCAGCAGGAGGCCGGCGATCAGGGCTCCCAGGCTCATCGACAGGCCGGCGGCCTGGGCCGCCACACCGGCGCCGACAACCACCAGCAGGCTGGCGGCGATGAACATCTCCTGCCCCTGCCCCCTGGCCTTGGCTCGCGCGACCGATCGGAACATCGGTCGCAGGACCAGCCGGCCCAGCACGACCAGCAGCGCCAGGCCGATGGCGGCCGGGATCAGGGTGAGCAGCGCAGGTCCCAGGACCGCCGGGTCGAAATCATCACGCCCGACCCCGCTTCCGGCCAGTGCCGCCAGAACCGTGACGGTGATCAGGATCGGCGCCACAGCCAGATCCTGGGCCAGAAGGATGGAGAAGGTCGCCCGTCCGGCCGTCGTCTTGATCCGGCCCCGTTCGGCCATCACCGGCATGACCACGGCGGTCGACGACAGGGCCAGGCCCATCCCCAGAACAGCCGCCGAGACCAGCGGTTGCCCCATGAACACAAACACCGCCGCCAGCGCCACAGTACAGGCCGCGACCTGGGTCAGGCCGAGGCCGAACACCAGTCTGCGCATGGCCCTGAGCCGCTCCCACGACAGTTCCAGCCCGATCATAAAAAGCAGGAAGGCAACGCCGAGCTCGGACAGGGACCGGATCTGGGCGGCATCCGAAATGGTCAGCCAGGACAGCCAGGGGGCCGTGTCCGCCAGGCGCGCCAGCCCGTCCGGGCCCAGCAGCACGCCCGCCGCGAGGAACCCGAGGACCGGACTGATCTTCAGGCGATTGAACAGCGGAACGACCACGCCGGCCGCGGCCAGAAAGACCACGAGATCCTTGTATTCGCCGCCGTCGCCGTGAATCGCCATTCGTCCTCCGTCGGGGTCAACCTACAGGCTGAAACGCAATCCCGCCGGGCTTTCCACCCCGGATGACAAAAAATTCAGGCGACAGGGCTGACCCGGGGCGTAGGGTCTGCGGTGACGCGGTCCGAAAGAGACGCGAAGTCGAGGAAATTCCCATGAAAAAACTGCTCATCGGCGCGGCGCTCGGCGCCCTGCTGCTTCCTGCGTCCGTGGCCTCTGCTCAGGTCGGCGGTGCCGATCACGGCCACGCCTGCATCGACGAGAGCTGCACCGTCTTCGAACTGTTCCAGACCCCGGCCGAGGGTGCCGCGATTCCGGGATACCAGGGCACGGTCGCCCCGCGTTACGGAACCTGGGGCTTTGACCTGAGCGGCCGCGACACCTCGGTCCGCCCGGGCGACAGCTTCATGCGCTTCGCCAACGGATCTGCGCTGGACCGAATGCAGATTCCGTCCGACCGCACCTCCTACGGATCCTTCGCCCTTCTGCGCGAACTGTCGGACAACCGGGTCAAGGTGATGATCGACGCCCTGGTGGCGCGCACCGACCTGGTTGCCGGCTCCGACGAGCAGAAGATCGCCGACGCCTACCGTTCCTACATGGATGAGGCCCGGCTCGAGGCGCTCGACGCCCAGCCGCTCCAGCCCTACCTCGCCGCCATCCGGGCCGCGAACACCCATGACGCCATGGCCGTCTATATGGGTCAGACTCAGGGCCGCGTCGGCTCATCCCTCTTCGGCACCGGGATTTCGACCGATCAGAAGGCACCGAACCGTTACGTCGTCTCGACCGGTCAGTCCGGCCTCGGCCTGCCCAACAGGGACTACTATCTGGACGCCCGCTGGGCGGAGAAGAAGGTCCTGTACCAGGCCTATGTGGCCCGGATGCTGGAGATGATCGGCTGGGACAATCCGGTCGAGAACGCCGCCGCCATCCTGGCGTTCGAGACCCGCATCGCCGAGGCGCACTGGACCCCGATCCAGAACCGCAATCGCGACGAGACCTATAACGAATACACCATCGCCCAGCTGATGTCGGAGGCCCCCGGCTTTGCCTGGCAGGCCTATTACACCGCCGTCGGCGTGGGCGATGTACCCCGGCTGATCGTCCGTCAGGACACCGCCATGCCCCTGATGGCGGCGATCTACGCCGAAACCCCGATGGATGTGATCCAGGCATGGCAGGCCTTCCACTCCGTCGACGACGCCGCCCCGCGCCTGTCACGCCGCTTCTCCGACGCTCAGTGGGAGTTCCGCTCACGCGACCTGCAGGGACAGCCCATGCAGCGCAGCCGCGACAAGCGCGGCATCAGCTTCGCCGAAGGCATGCTGGGCGAAGCAATCGGCCGGCAATATGTCGCCGAGTATTTCCCGCCCGAATACCGGGCCCAGATGGAGGCACTGGTCGCCAACCTGCGTATCGCGCTGGGCAACCGTATCCCGAACTACAGCTGGATGAGCGAGGCGACCAAGGCGGCCGCCCTCGAGAAACTGGCGAAATTCACCGTCAAGATCGGCTATCCGGACCGGTGGCGCGACTATTCCGCCCTTGAGGTCCGGGGTGATGACCTGTTCGGCAACACCGAACGGGCCGGTATCTTCCAGTGGCAGTACCAGCTGAATCGCCTGAACGATCCGGTCGACAAGGACGAATGGGGCATGACCCCGCAGACGGTGAACGCCTATTACAACTCGACCAATAACGAGATCGTCTTCCCGGCGGCCATCCTGCAACCGCCCTTCTTCGATCCGAACGGCGATGCGGCGGTCAACTATGGGGCCATCGGCGGGGTGATCGGCCATGAGATCGGCCACGGCTTCGACGACCAGGGCTCCAAATCCGATGGCGACGGCGTGCTGCGCAACTGGTGGACCCCGGAGGACAAGGCCAATTTCGAGACCCTGACCGCCCGTCTTGGCGCCCAGTACAATACCTATGAACCCCTGCCGGGCTTCTTCCTCCAGGGCGGGCTGACCATGGGGGAGAACATCGGTGACGCCGCCGGCGTGGCCGTGGGTCTGGAGGCCTATCACCTGTCGTTGAACGGCCAGCCGTCGCCCGTGCTGGACGGCGTCACCGGCGATCAGCGCTTCTTCTACGGCTGGGCCCAGGTCTGGCAGACGCTCTACCGCGATGACGCCATGCGCCAGCAGGTCACTGTCGGTCCGCACTCGCCTGCGGAATTCCGCGTCATCGGCCCGTTGAGGAATGTGGACGCCTGGTATGAGGCCTTCGACGTCCAGCCCGGCGACCGATACTATCTGACCCCGGAAGAGCGCGTCCGTATCTGGTAGGGGCGGGCGCCTGAAAGACGGAGGAGGGGTCGGAGCCGGCGCTCCGGCCCCTTTTTCTTTGGGCAGCAGAAGAGGTGATTGGTGGCTGGTGGCGGGCGGGCTTTGTGGATCGGACAGGCGCCGGCTGCGCCAGGCAGGATGGACCAGCCAGGTCACCAATCACCAACCACCAATCACCGGCGCAGCGCCGCGCTCGAGGCACAAAAAAGCCCGCCGCGGGGAATATCGTCGCGGCGGGCTTTCTTTCGCTCTTTGACGAGCGGACGTTTCCTCCCCGAAACGCCTTCAGGCTGCTGCTGCATCGAAACGCTGCGCCGCCCGAGTCCGTCAGAAAAACGACATTTTCTGCCTCAAGTCAACGAACCGGCG
>JBEIJS010000165.1:0-4886 GCA_040380105.1 Caulobacteraceae bacterium
GCAAAGACCATCGTTCGGCGGTTAAGCTCCGCGCAAGGTCTTGGAAGGGCGGCCTTAAACTTTCGCCCTCACATTCGAACGGTGATCTCCAGCCGTACCCCGTCCCCGATCGACAAACTGGCCGTCGCCGTCGTGCATCAGCCCGAACGCGCCATTCCTGCGCCGGCGGGGGCGCGTGAGGAATCGCTGCGACTGCTGCTTCAGACGGCCGCCGATTCCGGTGTGACCCGTGTCGCGACCCGGCCCGATGGAGACGGTGAACGCTGGCTGGGCCAGGCCTGGCCCTTCCCCTCTCCCTTCCAGGTCTCGGTCTGCACCGTATCGGTCAACGACGGCGTCGACCGCGTCGAGGCCCGCGCCCGCCGCTCTCTGGAACGGCTCGGCCTTCCGCGGGCAGATCTGCTTCTGGTCTCCAGCGCCGGCGACCTGGCCGGGGCCGAGGGCCGCGCTCTCTGGGACCGGCTGCTGGCCCTGAAAGACCGCGGCCTCTACCGCCGCATCGGCTTCTGCGCGACGATCGAGGACGGCCCGACCCTGCTGGCCCGTCGCTTCCAGCCCGACGTGGTGCAGCTGGGCTGCAACCTGCTCGACCAGCGCGCCCAGCACACCGGCGTCCTCGCCGAACTGGCGGCGCTCGAGGTGGACATCCACGCCGCCTCGGTCTTCGCCGACGGACTGCTGTTCATGAGCGGCGAGGCCCTGCCGCTCGAAATGCACCGCCATGCGCCGACCCTGTCGCGCATCCGGCGGCGTCTCGCCGAAGCCCGCGTCGATCCGATGCAGGCGACCCTGGCCTATGCCATGGGCCTGCCCGAGGTGTCGGCCGTCGTCGCCAGCATCGCCTCGGCCGCAGAACTTCGCGCCGTCATCGCCGCCACCCATGCCGCGACCCCCGACCTCGACTGGGCCACCATGCAGCTTGAGCCGGCAAACAGCACCGTCGGCTCCCGCCGGATCAATAGCGCAGCCTGATCCCCACGAAACCGGACCGCCCCGGCTCGCCATAGCCGAACACCTGCTGGTAGCGGCGGTCGGCCAGATTCTCGAGCCGCACAGTCAGGGTCGCCCCCTCGCTCAGGACCCAGGAACCGTTCAGGTTCGCCGTGATGAAACCGGCCCGGGTCCCGCCCGCATCGTCCTGATCGCCCTCGCCCCGAAGGGTCAGCGCGCCCGACAACCGCCTGCCGGTCCAGCCGAGGGTCGCCGATCCCGCCTGCTCCGGCACCCGCAGCAGCCGCGCCCCGGTCATCTCGTCCCGCGCATCGGTCCATGCCCCGGCCAGGCTCAGGTCGAAGCCCTGTCCCAGCCGCACCCGGGCCTCCAGTTCGACACCGTCGGTCACGGTCCGCGCGACATTGACGTAGACGCTCTCGAACGTCCCCGGATCGAAGACATAGGTGATCTGGTCGTCCACGCCGAGACGATAGACGGTGGCCCGCGCCTCCATCCGCCCGGCCGCCGGGGCCCAGCCGATGGCGGCTTCGTAACCTTGCGCCGTCTCGGGCCGCAGCGCCGGGAACGGCCGGGACGAGACGCAGAAGTCGCACACGGCCTGGCTGATGGACGGGGTCTTGAACCCGGTCCCCCAGGCCGCTGACAGGATGAAACCCGCGCCGGCGTCCAGGGCCCCGGAGACCCGGCCTGTGACCTTGGCGCCGAAGTCGTCAGTGTCATCGAACCGCACGGCCCCGGTCAGTTTTAGCCGCTCCGCCGGTTCGATCCTTGCCGTGGCGAAGGCCGAGGTCGTGCCCAGCCGTTCGGTCCGGCCCGTGGACAGACTGCCCCGGCTCTCCTCCCGTTCGGCGCCGATGACGAAATCCACACCCTGGAAGGTACCGTCCGCCTGCCAGCGCAGGGCCTGTCGGTCCGCCTCAAAGGTCGAGGGGAAGGCCGAGACGGTCTCACGCGCAATGTCCGAGGCCGACAGGCTGAACTGGTGCTGAAGGCCCGACGCGTTCAGGCGGAGGCGGCCGAAACCGGACCATTGCCGGCTGGACTGGGTGTCCGAGGTGTCGGCCAGAGCATAGGTCGGGGCGGGAAAGCCGTCGAGGTCGGCGTCGCTGTCGGTCCAGCGCAGCGCCCCGTCGACCGCCACGTTCGCGGAGACGGCGAAACGGCCGCGAACCCCCGCCGTGGTCGAGGTGAAGCCGTCGGCTTCCGGATTGCCGCCGGCCTCATCCGCCGCCGAGACGCCGTCGTTGCGAAACTGCGAGACCCAGGCCCCGAAACCGTAGCGCCCCGTCGAGACCCCAGCCGCCAGCCGGCCCCGGACCGTGTTGAACGACCCCGTCTCCCACTCGGTCGTCAGGCCATCGAGGTCGCGGGTGGTGAAGGCGATCACCCCGCCGATGGCGTCCGAGCCCCACAGGGACGACTGCGGCCCGGACAGCACCTCGATCCGTTCGATATCCGACAGGTCGAAACCCGCGAAGTCGAAGGCACCGTTGATCTCGGCCGGGTCATTGACCGGCACGCCGTCGACCAGGACCAGGGTCTTGCCCGGCGCGGCCCCGCGCATCCGCACCTGGGCAACCCCGCCGAAGGCCCCGGACCGGACCACTGACAGGCCGGGGATGTCACCGAGGATGTCGGCGGCGAAGGTCGCACCGCGCTGATCGAGGATGCGCCGGTCAATAACCCGCGCGCCGGGCGTCCGGGTGACGATGGCCGACAGCCGGGTGGCGGTGACGGTCACCTCGGGCAGGGTGCCGTCCGGACCGTCGGTCGTCCGGCCCCATGCAGGCACGGGCAGGAGCACGGCCGCGGCCGTGGCATAAAGGATGGATCGCGTCATGACGCGGGCCTCCGTCGCCCCGCGCTGACGCTGCGCGGCGGCGTGTTACAGCGACCGACCCGCCTCCCGGAAGGGAGACGGCGCTGGGGTCGGGTCGCTTCGACGGAACAATTTCCGCGCAAACGGAAGTCTGGCCCCACGCCTCTGTCTGGTCCCGGACAGCGGACGAGCGACATCGGCGGCCAGGTCTCCTGGCTTGCGGGTCAACAATCGAGGTCCACGCCTTCCCGGTTTCCCAGTGGCGCCGGAAGCGGACTTCCGGATCGGACGACAATCTCGCCGCCTACAGTTGCGGGCACAGCCGCGGTGTCTGACCGCGTTCCCTTAACCGCCTGTGGCGCTTGTCGCAGGCTGACAGGCCCTGTGCAAGGACGCGCCATTCCGCTTGAGCGCGCCTCCGCAATCCTTCACCCTGTCGCGTCACCATGAACGCCCCCGTCATTCATCCCGCGACAGCCGACACCGTCCCGTCCAGCGAGGGGACGACGCCGGTCATGGCGCAATTCCTGGCGGCCAAGGCCAGCCAGCCGGACGCCATCGTCTTCTTCCGGATGGGCGATTTCTACGAGCTGTTCTTCAAGGACGCCGAGATCGCCTCAAAGGCCCTGGGCATCACCCTGACCAGACGCGGCAAGCATCAGGGGCAGGACATCCCCATGGCCGGCGTGCCGGTGCATGCGCTGGACGGCTATCTGGCGCGGCTGATCCGGCAGGGATTCAAGGCCGCTATCTGCGAGCAGCTGGAGGCCCCGTCCGAGGCGCGAAAGCGCGGCTCCAAGGCGGTGGTCCATCGCGACATCGTCCGCGTCGTCACACCCGGAACCCTGACCGAGGACAGTCTGCTGGACGCACGCGGGGCCAACCGTCTGGCCGCCGTCTCGGTGCGCAAGGGCCGGGCCGCC
Source organism: Caulobacteraceae bacterium (assembly GCA_040380105.1). GTDB lineage: Bacteria > Pseudomonadota > Alphaproteobacteria > Caulobacterales > Caulobacteraceae > Brevundimonas. Next base: position 3,697 of record JBEIJS010000165.1, read on the forward strand.
GTCGCTGTGGTGGAACTGTCGGCCGGATCGGTCGATGCGGTCGCCTGTTCGCTGGAGGATCTCGGCGCGACCTTGGCCTCGTTCCGGCCGTCGGAAGTGCTGGTGCCCGACAGGCTGTTCTCGGACGAGGCGACGAAGGCCGCGCTCGACGGATCCGGGGGCGTCGTTCAGGCCTTGCCGCAGGCCCTGGCCGAGCCGGTCGGGGCCCGCGCAAGGGTCGAGCGGCTTTACGGCGTCGCCTCACTGGACGGCTTCGGCGCCTTCGAGGAGGCTGAGGTCTCGGCGCTGGGCCTGATCGCGGCCTATCTGGAGACGACCCAGGCCGGAAAGATCCCGGCCCTGTCGCCGCCGCGCCGGTCGGGCGACAGCGGCTTCCTGGCGATCGACCCGGCGACCCGGCTGAGCCTCGAAATCGACCGCACCCAGCGCGGTGAACGCGAGGGATCGCTGCTGGCCTGTATCGACCGCACCGTCACATCGGGCGGGGCCCGTGCCCTCGCCGAGCGGATCGCCCGGCCGCTCTGCGACCCCGCCGCAATCAATCATGGACTCGATGCGGTCGAATGGCTGCTGGAGCGGCGCGACCTGCGCCGGGACCTGCGTGACGGACTGAGGGCCTCGTCGGATGTGGCCCGTGCCGTGTCGCGACTGGTTCTGGGTCGCGGTGGCCCGCGTGATCTGGCCGCCGTCCGCACCGGCCTGGCGATCTCCGAGGGCATTGCCGGCCAGTTCCCGCCGGCGCGCGAACCCCTCGCCGGGCCGCCCGCCCGGATCGTCGCCTGTCTCGACCGGCTGGCCCTGTCACCCGATCTGGGCCGACTGCTGGTCGATCTGGCGCAGGGTCTGGTCGCCGAGCCGCCACATCTGGCCCGTGACGGCGGCTTCGTCGCCCCCGGCTATCGCCCCGAACTGGAGGAGGCCCGGCGCCTGCGCGATGACAGCCGCCGCGTCGTCGCCGACCTCGAGGCCCGGGCGGTGGCCGAGGCCGGCGTGCCGTTCAAGGTCCGCCACAACGCCGTGCTCGGCTATTTCCTCGAGACCAGCGCCAGGGCCGCCGAGCCCCTGCTCCGGCCGACGGGCGAAAGCCCCTTCATCCACCGCCAGACCCTCGCCAACCAGGTCCGTTTCACCACCGTCGAACTGTCCGAGCTGGACGCCAAGATCAGCCAGGCGGGATATCGGGCCCTGGC
>JBEIJS010000166.1:0-4851 GCA_040380105.1 Caulobacteraceae bacterium
GACACCTCGACCCTGTACAATGTCGATCGCCAGCCCTCGATCACCTATCTGGACCGCAACGGTGCCCTGATCGCGGTGCGCGGCACCCAGCAGGCCCCGCCGGCGGATCTGGAGGCCCTGCCCGACTATGTGCCCGCGGCCTTCATCGCCATCGAGGACCGCCGCTTCTATTTTCACCCCGGCTTCGACCCGATCGGCATGAGCCGGGCCATGGCAGCCAATATGCGCGCCGGTCGTGTGGTCCAGGGCGGCTCGACCCTGACGCAGCAGCTGGCCAAGAACCTGTTCCTGTCTCCCGACCAGAACATGAAACGCAAGGTCCAGGAGCTGATGCTGGCGGTCTGGCTGGAGATGAAATTCTCCAAGCAGGAGATCCTCGCCCTGTATCTGAACCGCGTCTATTTCGGTGCCGGGGCCTATGGGATCGAGGCGGCCTCGCAGCGCTATTTCGACAAGAGCGCCAAGGAGCTGACGGTCGGGGAGGCGGCCCTGCTGGCCGGGCTTCTCAAGGCACCGTCGCGTTATTCCCCGGTGTCCGAGAGCGAACGGGCGGCCACGCGCGCCACCGTCGTGCTGAACGAGATGGTCGATGCCGGTGTCATCACGCCCGAACAACGCGCCGCCGCCGTGACCGAGCCGGTCCGCGTCTCGCGCACCCTGGCCACCCAGCACGCCCAGTATTTCATCGACTGGCTGGACAAGCAGATCCGCGAACTGGTCGGCGAGCCGACCGAGGACATGATCGTTGAGACCACGCTGGACCTGACCCTCCAGACCCAGGCCGAGCGGGTGGTGCGCCGCATCCTTGACCGCGACCGCTCCAGGGGTGTGCAGCAGGCGGCACTGGTCGCGCTGGACGGCGAGGGCCGGGTCCGTGCCATGATCGGCGGGGCCTCCTATGCCGAAAGCCAGTTCAACCGGGCCACCGATGCACGCCGTCAGGCCGGATCCGCCTTCAAGCCCTTCGTCTATCTGACAGCGCTGGAGACCGGTTACACGCCCGAGACCATGGTCAATGACGCCCCGATCCGCATCGGCAACTGGTCGCCGAGCAACTATTCGGACTCGTTTGCGGGCGAGATGACCATGGCCCAGGCCGTGGCCCAGTCGACCAACACCATCGCCGCCGGCATGGCGGACCAGATCGGCCGGGACAATGTCGCCCGCACCGCCCGTCGTCTGGGCATCACCAGCCGGATCGGGCTGGAGCCGGCCATGGCGCTGGGGGCCGTCGAGGTCTCCCCGCTGGAAATGGCCCAGGCCTATGACGCCTTCGCCAATGGCGGCAAGCGGGTCACGGCCTTCGGCATCAGCCGGATCCGTTCGCCCGAGGGCCGGGTGATCTACCAGCGGGCCAGCCGTGAGGCCGGGCCGGTTCAGGCCATCTCCAATCCGTACCTCTACTATCAGAACCAGATGCTGCGTGGCGTCATGACCTCGGGCACGGGCCGCGCGGCGGCCATCGCCGGCCGGGACATCGCCGGCAAGACCGGCACCACCTCGGACTACAAGGACGCCTGGTTCGTCGGCTATACCGGCGGCTTCGTCACCGCCGTCTGGGTCGGCAAGGACGACAATACGCCCATGCGCGGGGTCACCGGCGGCTCGTCCCCGGCGGCCATCTGGCGCGGCTTCATGGAGGCGGCCCTGCCGCGCCTGAATGCCCCGGCCATCCCGGACGGCCCGGCCATGCCCGAAGGCTGGGTGCCGCCGAGCCCGGTCGAGAATCTGATCGGCCGCATCGGGGACATCTTCGGCGACAGTCCGCCGGCCGGGGTCGATCCCGTGGACGAGGCCCAGCTGGAGCCGATGCCGCGCGAACCGGCGCCGCCGCGCCGCACCGAGCCTGGGCCGGCGGTGGTGCGCCCGACCGCACCCCAGCCGCAGCGCGGCACGCCGGATCAGCGGCCGGAACCCGCGCCGCCGCCGGAGAAGAAGGCCGAGCCGCTGTTCTTCTAAGTGGCTGGCCGGCCTTGGTCGTTCAGGCCTCGAGTGCGCCCTGAAGATCGGTGAGATAGCGCTCCATATGAGCCCCCGGCGGAGCGACCAGACGGCCGATGACTCGGCCAAGCGGCGAAGCGATGGTGACCGTCTCCGTCATGGTCAACCGGGTCGCATCCCCCGCTGGGACGAATCGACCCGTCCAGCGTCCTTTGAAGCCTTGCGGCGATTCGTACTCGATGACGTAGGCCTCGTTGGGTCTCGACTCGATCAGCCGAAAGACGATCTGTGCGCCCGACTCCGTCGTCTCGCGCCACGTCAGGCCATCCGCCGCGACCTCAACCCGCTCAACATCGCTACGCCACCGAGCCTGATCCGCAACGTCAGTGACTGTCGCGAAGACCGTCGGCACAGGCGCTTGGAGTAGCGCCTCGCGCTCTGATCGGGTGGTTGTTGGCAGAAACACACCTGCGACCACCAGGGCGAGACCCGACAGTATGACGACAGCGAGGCCGATGAGCGTGAGCCTAAGCACCTCAGGACTCCACAATGAGCGCAGCACGACGCGCCTCGTAGTCGAAGACGGCCAGGTGCTTGCGCAGCGGCGAAACCTTCACGCCTTCGGCCTCGAGCAGCATCTTCTGGCGCTCGACCCCGCCCGGCAGCTTCGGGTTGAGAAATCCACCGCGCTTCAACACCCGCCACCAGGGCGTGAGCTGATCCGGCGATCGGCCTGTATGGCGCAGTTCCTCGGCCGCGCGGGCCGACATGCCGGCGAAGATGGCGGTCGAAACGGGGCAGGCGGTTTCCACGCCGTGACGGCGGGCAAGAGCGCTTCTGAGATCGTCCAGCGTGGCGACCTCACCCGGCCCGATCCGGCGCACCATTTCATCGACCTCGGCGGGTGAGGAGACGACCATTGCGCCGCCGTTTGCTTCCCGATAGCCGGGGGCCCCGGGCGGGATGACATGGATGATGTGGGGCTGACGCCCGCTGTTCAGATGATCGAGTGCTGACTTGGCCTTGCCCATGGGAACCTCCGTGCCCTCACGGAAGCACGGCCTCCAAGCCCGGACAATAAGATGGGTTTGTTCCCGGTTTGGTCTCAACGGCCGACGGCGTGAAGTGCCGGCCCGTTCTCGCGCAGCCATTTCCGGAACGGCCGGTGGTCGCCGACCAGCCGCTGGACCACGGCCCAATAGGCCGGGCTGTGGTCGGCGTGGACCAGATGGGCCACCTCATGGGCGGCCAGATAGTCGATGACCGCGGGCGGGGCCATGATCACGCGCCAGCTGTAGCGGATCGAGCGGTTGTGCGGGCTGCAGGAGCCCCAGCGGGATTTCGGATCGGCGATCGACATCTTCACCGGGCGTTGGCCCAGGGTGCGGAGATGGATATCGGTGCGGGTCTGGAGCGTGTCCCTGGCCACCCGCTTGAACAGGTTTTCGACCCGGCGCGCATAGGCCTCGCCCTCGCCGCCCGAGGCGATCAGGGGACCGTCGGCGTCCTCGGTCAGGCGGGCAGCGCCGGCGCCACCGGTGGAGATCAGCCGCGTCGGCTTGCCGAACAGGTCGATGACGGCACCCGGCTGGATCGGCGTGCCCTGCGGCCGCTCAGCCAGGCGTTCGCGCATCCAGTCGGCCTTGGTGCGGGCGAAGGCCACGACCTCGGCCAGTTTGCGTTCGGACGGGGCGATCAGCACGGCCTCGCCGGCGCGGGCGTCGATACGGATCGACAGCCGGCGTGCGCGCGGATTGACCGACAGCCGGGCCGTCAATCCTTCAAGCGGCAGCCGCTGGCCGTTCCGGTACTGCAACTATGGCCTCGTTCTTCGCAATGAAGTCGCGCACCCGCGGATAGATGTCGTCGCGGAAGCGGCGTCCGTTGAAGACGCCATAGTGGCCGACGTCGGGGTGAACATACAGCACCCGCCGGTCATCCGGCAGGCCTGTGCACAGGGTATGGGCGGCCTGGGTCTGTCCGACGCCCGAGATGTCGTCCTGCCCGCCCTCGACGGTCATCAGGCCGATGTCGGTGATGCCGGTCAGATCGACCTTGCGACCGCGATGCTCCAGGAGGCCGCGCGCCAGAAGGTGCTGCTGGAAGACGATGTCGATGGTCTGGAGATAGAATTCCTCGGTCAGGTCCAGCACCGAGAGATATTCGTCGTAGAAGGCCTCGTGCTTCTGGGCCCCGTCGCCGTCGCCCGAGACCAGGTGACCGAAATAGTCGCGATGGGCGTCGACGTGCTTGTCCTCGTTCATGGACATGAAGCTGTAGAGCTGGACGAAGCCCGGATAGACCCGCCGTCCGAAGCCCGGATAGGGCCAGGGCACGGTGTGGATCATGTTCGATTTGAACCAGGTGAAGGGCTTGGCCTCGGCCAGCTGGTTGGTCACCGTCGGCGACAGGCGGGCGTCGATCGGCGAGCCCATGAAGGTCATGGAGGCGGGCCGGTTCGGGTCGTTGTCCGCGGCCATCAGGGCGCAGGCGGCCAGCACCGGCGGGCCGGGCTGGCAGACGCCGACGACGTGGGCGCGGGGCCCGATCTGGCCCAGCATGGTCCGGACGTGGTCGATATAGTCGAAGAAGTCGAACCGGCCCTCGAGCATCGGCACCTGACGGGCATTGACCCAGTCGGTGACATAGACGTCGTGGTCCTGGAGGAAGCCCTCGACCGTGCCGCGCAGCAGGGTGGCGTAATGGCCCGACAGGGGGGCGACGATCAGCACCGCCGGGGCCGAGGTGGGCTTGCCGGCCCGTTTCAGATCGCCGAGGTGGCGGGCGAACCGTACCAGCCGGCACCAGGGCGAGGACCAGATCACCTGTTCGGTGGTGCGCACGGACTTGCCGCCGATGGTCAGGGTCTCAAGGCCCCAGGCGGGCTTGCCGTAACGGCGCGTCACACTC
>JBEIJS010000167.1:0-4751 GCA_040380105.1 Caulobacteraceae bacterium
CTCCGCTAAGCTCCACCATCGAAGGCCCTGCGGGAGACCGCGGGGCCTTCGTCCATTTCGGGACCCGTTGATCTCTGCGCCATCCCGCCCCATCTGGTGTCTGGCCGACGCCTTGCCGATGACGGGGGGCGCAGACGGCTGAAGGCCTGCTTCGGGGGCGAGAGACCATGACGACACGGACCATCCTTTTCGACAGCCCCTTCCTGCTGGGCTTCGACCATACCCGCGCCCTGATCGACCGCGCCGCCCGGGCTGCGGCGGACAGCTACCCCCCCTACAATGTCGAACAGCGTGGCGAGCATTCGGTGCGCATCTCCCTGGCCGTCGCCGGCTTCGGCCCGGATGACCTCATGATCACCCTGGAAGGCCGCCAGCTGACCATCGCCGGCAAACGCGAGCCGGGTCCCGAACAGGCCGAACAGGCCTTCCTGCATCGCGGCATCGCCGGGCGCGGCTTCGTCCGCAGCTTCGTGCTCGCCGACGGTCTGGAGGTCGATGCGGCCCAGCTCGAGCACGGCCTGCTGCATGTCGACATGAGCCGCCCTGAGGACCTGCCGGCCGTTCGGCGAATCCCCATCACCACCGGCTGACCCGATGACACCTACTGCCATCATGACCGGAGAAGATTTCAGGGGTCTGGGCGCGCCCGACCTCGTCTATGTGCGCGAGATCCGCGCCGCCGACGTCATGGACGAGGTCGCCGCAACCTTGACCCGGGGCCTGTCGATCGATCCCGACGCCATCCTGTACGCCTTGCATGGCGCGGACGGCGAGCGGCTGGCCGTCATGATGGACCGCGAATCCGCCTTCGCCGCCGCCCTGGCCCATGCGCTGGAGCCGGTCTCGGTTCACTGAGGGGCAGCGGTTCGTTTCATCACGACGGGCACAACGAATTCACGACGAACACGACGGGATCGAACTCCGGTCAGGTTCGGAGCCCTGCCGCGCCTCACAAGATCGCGGCTTACGCCGCGTTGAGCGGGCTCAATGCCAGTAGGGCTGGCATGGCTCTGTCAGCCACAACATACCCGTTGTGTCCGTTGTGAATTCGTTGTGCCCGTTGTGATGAACCCGTCTCGTCCCGGGCAGGGCGAAGCAGGCAGGGCTCAGGCCGCCGTCGCTGAAACCTGATCCCTGACGAACAGGGCGCGGATCGCATCGACGGTTCGGGCCTGACGCAATTGCTCGCGCATCTCGGGGGAACGAAGCGCCCGGGACACAGCCGCGAGCGCGCGGAGGTGTTCGGCCCCGTCGCAGGGCGGGGCGAACAGGGCGAACAACAGATCCACGGGCCGGTCGTCGACCGCTCCATAGGCCACGGGCGTATCCAGCCGGACGAACACCGCCGTCACCCGCGAGATACCTTCAAGCCGGGCGTGCGGAACGGCAACCCCGGAACCGAGCCCGGTCGAACCCAGGGCCTCGCGTTCCAGCAGGGCCTCCATGATCCGGCCTTCCGGCAGGCCGAGCGTGTGCGCGGCGGCCTCAGCCACCGTGTGCAGGGCCTGACGCCTTGACGAGGCACCGCTGCGCAGGACGACGCCGCCGTCCGCCAGCAATTCACCGATATCCATAAGGGGTTCCCGACTCAGCCCATCCGTCCCGAATGGGCGGGGGCCCAGTAGACCACCCGCCTCGATTGGGGAAGACTATACGTCGCTACCCTTTACCGAACCTTGTCCGTTGATCGACTTCACCGTTCGTTCCGGATCAATCCAGCCCACATTGCCGTCGGGCCGGCGGTAGACAACCGATATGCCGCCATGGGCTGCATTGCGGAACAGCACGACCGGATAGCCGGTCATGTCCAGCTCAAGAACCGCCCGGCCGACGGTGATGGTGCGAATTTCGGAAACGGTCTCGGCGATGACCATGCCGACCGGTGGTGGCTCGTCCGGAGCGCCCGCGTCACCGAAGGCGTCGTCCTCAACCGCATCCGGACTGCGCAGGACCATGCTGCGGGCCACGTCGCGCGCGGCGTTCTCGGTCTTCTCGGGCGACAGGCCGCGCGGACCGGCGTGATGATTCTTGAGCCGGCGCTTGTAGCGACGGACCCGCTTCTCGAGCTTTTCGAGCGAGTCAGAGAAGGCCGCGTGGGCGTCACCACCAAGGCCGCTGGTGACGATGGCCTCTCCCGAGGCAAGGCGAACCCAGCAGTCTACCTTGAAGCCGTGGCCGTCCTTGGACACCACGACCTCGGCGTCCTGCGCCCCGCGTTCGAAATATTTGCCGATCCCGTCTTCGAGTTCCCGGGAGATGCGCGAGCCTAACGCGTCGCCGACATCCACTTGCTTGCCACTGATCTGGATTTGCATGGGAACAGAACGCGACTGTTCCCGACGGGTGTCAACGGCGATCACCGAAATGTGGTGAGGGTTGTCGGGGGCATTCAAAGAAGCGCGTTCTCCCTCCCCCGAAGCGGGGAGGGATGTCGGCGCGCAGCGACGACAGGTTGGGGAATTGCGAAGCCGGGTGCCGCCGGTGCAGGACTGGCCTTCCCCACCCGGTCGCTGCGCAACCACCCTCCCCACTTCGGGGGAGGGAGAACGCAAACGCCTAACCCGTTTTCAGCATCCGCTTGCGCTCGACCGAGGACGGTATCCGCAAGGCCTCGCGGTATTTCGCCACGGTGCGGCGGGCGATGTCGATGCCCGTCTCCTTGAGGATCTCCACGATCCGGTCGTCGCTGAGCACGTCGCCGTCACGGGCCTCGCTGTCGATCATCGCCTTGATCCGGTGCCGCACGGCCTCGGCCGAATGGGTCGCGCCACCATCGGAGGACTGGATCGCGGCGGTGAAGAAGAATTTCAGCTCGAACACCCCGCGCGGTGTCGAGACATATTTGTTCGAGGTCACCCGGCTGACGGTCGATTCATGCATGCTGATGGCGTCGGCCACGGTCTTGAGATTCAGCGGGCGCAGGAATTCGACGCCGAAGGCCAGGAAGGCATCCTGCTGGCGCACGATTTCCGACGACACCTTGAGGATGGTCTTGGCCCGCTGGTCCAGCGACTTGACCAGCCAGCTCGCCTGGGCGGCGCAATCGGCGACAAAGGTCTTTTCCACGTCCGAGCGCGAACCGGCGGCGACCACGCCATGATAGCGTTTGTCCATGATCAGGCGCGGCAGGGTGTCCGTGTTCAGCTCGACCTTCCAGCCGCCGGCGGGATCGGACCGGACATGCACATCGGGGATCACCGTCTGGGCCGGCTCGCCGCCGAAGCCGGCACCGGGCCGGGGCGTCAGGGCCTTCAGCTCGGCGATCATCTCGGCCATGTCCTCGGCGTCGACACCACAGACCTTCCGCAGCGCCGTCAGATCGCGTTTGGCCAGCAGGTCGAGGTTGGCCAGCAGGCCGTCCATCGCCGGATCAAACCGGTTGCGCTCGATCAGCTGCAGCTTCAGGCATTCCGGCACCGACCGGGCCATGACGCCCGTGGGCTCGAAACCATGGCAAATCGTCAGGACCGCCTCGATCCGTTCCAGCGGAACACCCAGACGGTCGGCAATTTCGGCCAGTTCGCCGCGCAGATAGCCGCCCTCATCGACGGAATCGATCAGGGTCAGGGCGATGGCGTGGTCGGAGGACGAAAAGCCGGCCTGTGATGCCTGGGCCTGCAGATGCTCCCACAGGGTCATCTCACGGCTGTCAGGCTGCTCACGGCCCTCGCCGTCCGGCAGTCCCCCGCCGGACCCGGCGCGGGACCAGTCATTGAGCCCGACCTGGGCCTCGCCGACGCCGACGTCCTCCATCCGGTCGGAGGTCCGCTCGCCGGGGCTGGCATCGCCGTAGACATCGTCGGAACGGGCGTCGAGCATACGGTCGGCGTCCGCGACCCGACCCTCATCGAAACTCATCTCGGCGGCGTCATGGCTTTCCGTGGGGGGCGGTGCGTCGATCTCGCCGCCGGGCTCGGCGTCCTCGCGCTGCAGCAGCGGATTGCGCTCCAGCTCGGCCTCAATGAAGGCGTCCAGCTCCTGGCTGGACAGTTGCAGCAGCTTGATCGCCTGCTGCAGCTGGGGCGTGATGACCAGTCCCTGGCCCTGCCTGATGTCCAGCCTCTGTCCGAGCACCGTTCTTCTTCCCCTGCTCACGGGCGTGGCCCGAAACTTGCTCAGGCCACCTTGTGGCCTGACCGGTTAACGGCGTTCTAAACCGCTGGACGTCGCGCGCGCGCTTTGCTCCCCTGTCCCGACCGTCCGTCCAGAGCGAGAGCCCCGATGCGCCTGATCCTAGCTGCCCTGCTGCTTCTGGCCCTGCCCGGTGCCGCCCTGGCGCAGCCGACGCCCGCCGAACAGACGATGGTCCGGACGGTCGCCGCCGAGCATGAGCGCCACATCGCCCTGCTCGAGACCCTGGTGAACCAGAACAGCGGCACGCTGAACCTGCCGGGCGTCCGGATCGTCGGCGACAGGGTCCGGGCCGAGCTGGAGCCGCTGGGTTTTACGGTTCGCTGGGTCGATATGACGGAAACCGGCCGGGCCGGCCATCTGATCGCCACCCATGAGGGCCCGGGCCGCAACGTCCTGCTGATCGGCCACCTCGACACCGTCTTCGAGGCCGACAACCCCTTCCAGCGGTTCGAGCGCACGGGGATGCGCGCAACTGGTCCCGGCGTCGGCGATGACAAGGGCGGGGTAGTGGTCATCATCGCCGCCCTGCGGGCCATGCAGGCGGCCGGGACACTCGAGGACGCCAATGTCACCGTCTTCCTGACCGGGGACGAGGAGCGGATCGGCGCGCCGCTGGC
>JBEIJS010000168.1:0-4697 GCA_040380105.1 Caulobacteraceae bacterium
AGGACGTCTTCCATCTGGAGGGCGGCATCCTGCGCTATCTCGAGACGACGCCGGAGGCCGACAGCCTTTGGCAGGGCGAGTGTTTCGTCTTCGACGAGCGGGTCGCCGTCGGCCACGGCCTCAGCGAAGGGACCCACAGTCTCTGCCGGGGTTGCCGCATGCCGGTCAGCCCGGAAGGCCGGACCTCGCCCCGCTACATCGAGGGGATCGCCTGCGACCACTGCGCCGACAGCCGGACCGAAGCGGACCGGGCCCGCTATCTGGAACGCGCCCGACAGGTGGAGATCGCCGCGCGCCGTGGCGTGGCCCACATCGGAGCCGCGGCGACTCCGCCAGGGACCGTCCCTAGGTCGCCGCCCCCACCAACCGGGGCCCGATAAGGGTCACGACTGTGGCAATGACCAGAATGCCCAGCACATTCAGCAGGAATCCCGTCCGCAGCATTTCGGCCTGTCTTGGCGCGCCGGTGGCATAGGCAATGGCATTGGCCGCTGTGGCGATCGGCAGCATGAAGCCCAGGCTGGCCGCAAAGGTCGCCGACACGCCGACGATCAAGGGGTCTGCCCCCGTGGCGCTGACGATCGCGGACAGAACCGGCAACATCGCTGTCAGGGTAGCGACATTGGAGGCGAGCTCCGAGGCGAACACGGTCGCAGCCACAATGACGAGTATGATGGCGACGAGGGGCAGGCCGCCGATCCCCTGGATCTGGCTGCCGATGTAGAGCGTCACCCCCGTGGCCTCCATCGCCGCTGCCATCGACAGACCCCCGCCGAACAGAATGGCGATCCCCCACGGAATACGCTCGGCAGAGGCCCAGTCCAGCAGGGCCTCGCCGGGCTTTTCAGGTTTTCCGGCGGGCACAATGAACAACAGGCAGGCCCCGATAATGGCAATCACCATATCGGTCAGGCCGGACAGTCCCGGCAGCTTCGCCAGGGGTTCGCGGAACATCCAGGCCAGGGCGACCCCGAGGAAGATGATCACCAGGCGCACTTCGGCGGCCCTCATCGGCCCCAGGCTGCGGCCTTGCGCCTGGATGGCCTCATGGGCGTCGGCATCGCCCAGATGGCGCGGCAGGCGATAGAAGACCCGGGTCAGCAGCAGCCAGGTCAGCGGTACCAGCACCAGGATGGCCGAGACCCCCATCATCATCCACTGCGGAAAGCTCAGACCGACGCCATTGGCCTCGAGCCACCGCATCCCGATGAGATTGGTCGGCGACCCCACCGGTGTGCCGAGACCGCCGATCGAGGCGCAATAAGCGACCCCCAGCACACAGGCGGCCATGAGTTTGCGCCGTTCCGGCCCGGGGTCGGTTGCAGCGACACAGACCGCCACCGCGATCGGAGTCATCATCAGGGCCGTGGCCGTATTGGAAATCCACATCGACAGCAGTGTGGTGGCCAGCATGAAGCCGCCGACGATCGCAGCGGGGCTTGATCCAACCCGGCTCAAGACGCCAAGGGCGATACGCCGGTGGAGGCCGGACCGCTCGATCGCCACAGCAATCATGAAGCCGCCGACGAACAGGAAGATGATCGGATCCGCATAGGGCGCTGCGGCCTCGACCGGCTTGACGACGCCCGTCAAAGGCAGAAGCCCGAGCGGCAGAAGGGCCGTGGCCGCGACCGGGATCGCCTCACTCACCCACCAGATGATCATCAGGGCCAACAGGCTCAGAACCTGCCAGGCCTTGCCGTCCAGACCTTCCGGTGGCCCGAGAACCAGCATCGCGACAAACACAACCAGGCCCAGGCCGAGACCCAGGCGAGCCCCCAGGACACCGCCCGCGGCATGATCGGTCTGGGGGCCATCAAAGGCGGGCTGGGTCATCGGCTTCCCCTGTCAGAGACCCGGCAGAACGGGTCGCCACGCGAACTGTAGTCCGGTCCCGGCGTTTGGCCATCGCCACGGCGTCGCGGTCAGCTGTCCTCGTCGAATTTCCGGGCGACCAGATCGACCAGACCCACCACAGCCGCCTCGGCCTCCGCCCCCTCGGCCGAAATGTCGATGCTGCTGCCGTTACCGGCCCCCAGCATCAGCAGGCCCATGATCGACAGGGCGTTCACCGTGACGCCGTCGCGGGTGACGTGGATTTCGGCATCGAAGGTCGAGGCCAGTTTGACGAATTTGGCAGAGGCCCGGGCATGCAGGCCGCGGGTGTTGCAGATGTTCGCGGTCGCGATGACGGTCATTTCTCGCCCTGAAGCACCCAGCTGGCGACCGAAATATACTTCCGTCCGGCGTCCTGGGCATGGGCGACGCAGGCCTCCAGCGGCTCGCGGCCGCGCACACTGGCCAGCTTGATCAGCATGGGCAGGTTCAGGCCCGCGATGACCTCGGCGCCGGTCTCTTCCATCACCGATATGGCCAGGTTGGACGGCGTGCCCCCGAACATGTCGGTCAGCAGGATGACGCCGTCTCCGTCATTGACCGCCGCGGCGGCGTCGACGATGTCGCGGCGACGCCGCTCCATGTCGTCCTCGGGCCCGATACAGATGGCCGCGACCCCGCGCTGGGGCCCCACCACATGCTCCATGGCGGCGAGAAACTCGGAGGCCAGCCCTCCGTGGGTGACAATCACCAGCCCGATCATGAAGGCATTACCAAAGCTCGCGCCCCAAAATTCGCCCCGCGTCCGGTCCCGTTCGGGGCGACCGCAAGCCGGGCGGAATAGCCCAAGTCCGCGCCCGGTTAAAGCGCAGCAATGGCCGCCGCGACCTTTTCGACCGCCGAGGCCTCGAATCCCGTCAGCCGCAGCCGTGGCAGGGCCCGGCCCGCGAGCATCCGCGTTTCCGGATCCGGCAGCCGTTCCGGGGCCGGGCCGCCGAGGTCCACAGCGAGAACCAGCCGCGCGACGCCACGGGCACCGGCTCCGGTAATCCCGACCCCCCGCACCTCGATCCGGCCGGCGATCGTCTCCGGGGCGACGGCATAGAGCGCCTCGCCCGAGGCGAAGACATGGACATGGTCATCGGCCACCAGCCGCCAGCCCCGCCCGATCAGCCGCAAGGCCAGATCGCTCTTGCCCGCACCGGAGGGCCCGCTGATCAGGATGGCGCGCCAGCCTGCCCCGGGCTCCCATTGCGCCACGGCGGTCGCGTGCAGCGGCTGGACGGGGATCATGTCCGGCGGCCGGACGTCGGCACTGTGGGCAGGGCGACCTCGAAGCGGGCCCCGACGACACCGCCGTCGCCGTCGGCACGATTGGCGGCCGTCACCCGCCCGCCGTGCGCCTCGACGATCTGGCGCACGATCGACAGGCCCAGCCCGGAATTGGCCCCGAACGCCGTGCCCCTCGGTCGGGCCGTATAGAACCGCTCGAAGACCGTCTCCAGATTCTCCGGCGGAATGCCGGGTCCGTCGTCGTCGATCCGCACCCGGATCGGCCGGTCCGGGTCCAGGTCGTCGCGGACCAGCGACAGCCGCACTGTCCCGCCGGGCGGGCTGAACGAGCGGGCATTGTCGATCAGATTGCGGAACACCTGCCCCAGCGGCCCGTCGCGGCCCATGACCTGGACGCGATCTCCGGCCGGGGCCGTGCAGGTCACATGGGCCTCGCCCGGCTTTACCCCCGCCTCATAGACACCGACGATCTCTGCCAGCAGCTGGGTCAGGTCGATGGCGCGCGGCCGGTCGCGGTTCAGCTCGGCGTCCAGCCGCGAGGCGTTGGAGATGTCGGTGATCAGCCGGTCCAGCCGCCGAACATCCTGTTGCAGCAGATTGGTCAGTTTCTCGCGCTGGGCCGGGGTCTTGACCAGCGGCAGGGTCTCCAGCGCCGAACGGATCGAGGTCAGGGGGTTCTTGATCTCGTGCGAGACATCGGCGGCGAAGGCCTCGATGGCGTCCATCCGGTCCGACAGGGTCTCGGTCATCGTCTCCAGCGACCGGGCCAGGTCGCCGATCTCGTCCTTGCGGCCTTCCAGATCGGGCAGGGAGATGGCCCGCGCCCTTTGCAGCCGCACCTCATCCGCCGCCGCCGACAGCCGCATCACCGGCCGCGCCACGAACAGATGCATCAGCAGCGACCCGAGCAGGTTCACCGCCAGGGCGACGAGTGCGAAGGGCATCAGGGCCCGGCGCTGCGCGGACAGGGTCTCGTCCACGTCCCCGGCCTCAAGGGTCAGCACGCCCAGAACCTGCTGCACATGCCGCACGGGAATGGAGACGGATACCACCCGGTCGCCGCTTTCGGACCGGCGCAGCGTCGACTGGGGTTCCCCGGCCAGCGCCTGTTCCACCTCGGCCGCCAGGGCCGAGCGGGCCTCTTCCAGCCGGGCGGCGTTGCGGGTCTCGACCTTCGGCTCGGGCGACGGGACGGGAGAGCCGGCGGGCCGGGCGGGCGGCAGGGCCTGGCCGGGGATCTCCTCGGTCACGGCATAGCTGTCGGCGACCAGAAGACCGTCGAGGTCGAACAACCGCGCGCGCTGGCCTGCGGGGATGAAATTGTCCCGCAGCAGCAGGGGCACCTTCTCGACGTTGAACTGCGGCATCGGCTCGCCGACCGTGTATTCCTTGTCGGCCAGCACATTGGCCAGCAGTTCGGCCTGGGCGACCAGGGTCTCCTGACGCGACTCGATCAGGCCCCGCTGCCACTCGTTCAGCAACAGGGCCCCGACGAACAGGATCAGCAGGCTCAGCAGGTTGAGCGCGAGAATCAGCCCGCCGAGCCGCGACCCGCTGAAGCGTTTCAG
>JBEIJS010000169.1:0-4600 GCA_040380105.1 Caulobacteraceae bacterium
GATCCATCCGGCAGAGCGGAGTTCAATCGGTTTCGCCATGTGCATGGTGATTTCGTCAAAACGGCGTGGGCTTCCTTAGTCCCTTAGTAAAATGGTCGGAAGGCCCTGCGTTTCAGGGGTGCCGACAGGTCAACCGCGCCAAGTCGAAAGCCACCCTGGCTTCCTGAAATCAGGCAACGGACGTCACCCAAACGGACGCTGCCTCTGCGCGGAAACATTGAAGGGTGAGTCCGTTGCAAACGTCCGCTCTGGGTAGGAAGCCGACCATCGCCTGAGGGTCGAAAGCCGACTCTCCATCACACCCTGCGACCGAAACCGACGCATCGATCGCCTAGCCTGTCTCCGTGCCGCCGCCGGGTGGTCGGGTCAGGGAAGAGGTCGCGACATGCGCACGGTGCGCACTATGTGCACTATGTGCACGCGAGATTTCTGCACCTCCGACGCCATGGCGGCCCCTCCCGACTCCCGGTAAGGAACGGAGCATGAACGCAACCCTCGTCGCCTTTCTCGCCGCCTCTTTCGTCGCCGTCATCGCCCTGGTCTGGGCCCTGATGGAGCGGCGTCGGGCCTCCGCCGCCGATACGCGGGCGTGGGAGCTGCGCGAACGCTATGCCGAGACCGAGGCCCGGATGCGGCTGTTCGAGGATCAGGCTGCGACCTCGACCGAACTGCTCAGGGCCCAGGCGCGGGAATCGGCCACGACCGCCGCCGAGGAACTGCTCAAACGCACCGACGAGACCTTCCGCAATCGCGAACTGATGGCCCAGCAGCGGATGGAGGCCCAGCTCAAGCCGGTCGCCGACACCCTCGCCAAATTCCAGGAGCATGTCGCCGCGCTGGAGAAGGTGCGCTCGGAGGAGACCGGCGGGCTGAAGGAACAGCTGGCCCTGCTGATGACCGCCTCGACCGCGACCCGCGACGAGGCCCGGCGCCTGACCGAGGCCCTGCGCGGCAATACCGGCCGCCGCGGCCGCTGGGGCGAACAGACCTGCCGCAATGTGCTCGAAGCCGCCGGCATGGCCGGGCGGTTCGATTTCGAGGAACAGTCCTCGACCGCCGACGACGCCGGCCGCCAGCAAAGGCCGGACTTCGTGGTCCGCCTGCCCGGCGGCGGCATGTTCGTGATCGACGCCAAGGTCTCGCTGGCCTTCGGCGATGAAGGCGACGGCGACGAGGAGGCCCAGGCCAAGGCGGCGTCGCTGCGCACCGCGACCAGTATGAAGACCCACGTCCGGCAGTTGTCGTCCAAGGCCTATCAGGACCAGTTCAAGCCCAGCCCGGATTTTGTCGCCATGTTCGTGCCCGGTGACGCCTTCCTCGCCGCGGCCCTCGACCATGAGCCCGATCTGATGACCACCGCCATGGCCTCGCGCGTCGTCATCGTCACGCCCACGACCCTGTTCGCCCTGTGCAAGGCTGTGGCCTACGGCTGGCGCGCCGAGGAGCAGGCGAAGAACGCCGAGGACGTCGCGAAACTGGGCAAGGAACTCTACAAACGCCTTTCGGTCATGGGCGGCCACGCCGCCGCCGTCGGGCGCGCGCTCGATACGGCCGTCGGAAAATACAACCAGTTCGTCGGCTCGCTGGAGAGCCAGGTCATGGTCTCGGCCCGCCGCTTCGAGGACCTGCAGGTGGACCACGAAGGCAAGGACCTGGGCGAACTGACCCCGATCGAATCCGCGCCGCGGGCTCTCAGCCGGCCTGAACTGACCGTGGCCGAGGCTCCGCCGGCGCTCCTGCCCGAAGCCTGACTTTTTCAGGACAAGCACGCTTGACATGGTGGTCCGGTGCTGTAAAACACCCTTGTCAAATCGACAGGGAGCCTTGTCATGAACGACCCATCCCGGCCCAGGCGTCCGCACGGACCCGGTGCCTATCTGCTGTATATCGTCGTCTGCCTGGTTCTGGGTGGCCTGGCGGGCGCGGCCAGCGCCTTCCTCGGCGAACAGCCGGGGCCGGTCGGTACAGCTGTGACGGCGGCCCTTGTGACGGCCGCGATGGCCGCGGGTTTCACGGCCTGTCTGTGGTGGTGGCGCGGCATCGACGAGGCTGCCCGCGAGGCTCACAAATGGGCCTGGTGGTGGGGCGGGACGGGCGGGATGGCCGTCGGCATCGTGTTGCTGCTGACCCTGATGCTGCGGGCCGAGGACCAATCGCTGTCCGCCAAACTCGGCTCGACCCCCGCCGACATCTTCGTCTCGGGCATGATGTGCCTCCTGCTGTTCCAGGTGGTCGGCTATTTGCTGGCCTGGGCCGGCTGGTGGCTCAAGCACCGCTAGGAGCGACCCGATGAACAACCGCCTCAAGGTGCTGCGTGCCGAACGTGACTGGAGCCAGGCCGAACTCGCCGACCAGCTCGGTGTCTCGCGCCAGACCGTCAATGCCCTCGAGACGGGTCGCTATGACCCGTCCCTGCCGCTGGCCTTCAAGATCGCAAGGGTCTTCGGCCAACCCATCGAATCCATCTTCACGGAGGACTGATCATGAATGCCAGTCTTGAAGCCCCCCGCCCCTCGCTCCCGCGCAAGGTGGCCCTGCTTGTCCTGCTTGCAGCCCTCGGCGGCGCCTTCGGCTTCGGCTTCGCCACCCTGACAGACGGCGTTGTGACCCGCTGGGAGGATGATCTCGCCGTGTTCATGGCCGCCGCCATGATCGGGATCGGCGTCGTCACCGCCTTTGTCGTCGCCACACGTCCCTCCGAGGTCCCCAAGGGTTGCGGCATCCTGCAGGTCATCGTCATGCTGCTGGCCGGCGTGATGTTCCTGCTGCCCATCTTCGGGACCGCCTGGGCCACGCCGGATGTCGTCTTCGGTGCCATTGCGGTGCTGCTGGCCGCCCAGAGCATTGCCAATCTGATGCTCTGGCGCGCCGCCGACGAAATGCTCCGTCGGGTCATGCTCGAGACCAGCGCCCTGGCCTTCTGGGCCGTGCAGCTGGGCCTGTTCGTCTATGCCGCCGCCGAGCGGCTGGAGCTGATCGGCACCATCTCCGGCTGGGGCCTGACCGGCATGCTGATGGGGGTCTATTTTATCGCCTCCATCGTCGCGTCCGCCCGCCGCGGCATTACCTGACCCGACCCCGAAATCGCCTTTCCCTCCGACACCTTTCAGGATTGATCCCATGACTGTTTCATATCGCCTCAAGACCCTCTCGCTCACGGCCCTCGGGGCCGTTCTCGGCCTCGGCCTCGCCGGCGCTGTCGCCTTCCAGCCTGTCCAGGCCTTTGCCCAGGCGGTGGAGGTCGCGCCGGCCCCGGTCGCCGCCCGCGCAGTCCCCCAGGCCGAGGGGGCCGGCCCCGCGCTCTGGGTCGTCCGTGATGCGGACTCGACCCTCTATCTGTTCGGTACGGTCCACGTCCTGCGTCCGACCACCGCCTGGGGCTCGCCGCGCGTCGATGCGGCCTTCGACAGCGCCGACCAGGTCTGGTTCGAGATCTCCAATCCCGACGACCAGGCGGCGATCATGCCCCTGGTCCAGCAATACGGCTTGTCACCGAACCGTCCCCTGTCCAGCCTGCTGACGGCCGAAGAGATGACCGTCCTCAACACCATCGCCGGCTCTGCGGGCATGCCTGCCGGCCAGATCGATGTCTTTCGTCCCTGGCTCGCGGGACTGGTCCTTTCCGTCGCCCCGTTGATGAAGGCGGGCTATGATCCACAGTCGGGCGTCGAGCTGGTTCTGAAGGCGCGCGCGGAAGCCGCCGGAAAGCCCATCCAGGCGTTCGAGACCATCGACAAACAGGTCGGCATCCTCGCCGGGATGTCCGAAGCGGATCAGCTGGCCTCCCTCCGCCTGCTGCTGGAGTCCTGGAGCGATAGCACAGCCGAACTGGACCAGATGGTCGCCGCCTGGGCGTCCGGTGACGTGCAGCGCCTCGAGGAACTCGCGGTTACTGAAATGCAGACGGAAACCCCGGCCCTCTACGAAGCCCTGCTGGTTCGTCGCAACACCGACTGGGCCGACCAGATCCAGACCATGCTCGCCGGTTCGGGAACCGTCTTCATCGCCGTCGGTGCCGCCCACCTCGCCGGTGACGACAGCGTTCAGGAAATCCTCGGGGATCGCGGAGTCACGGTCGAGGTGGCACCGTGACAAAGACGCGCCAACCTTCGCAGGCACCGACCAATCCACGCTGGGTCAAGATCACCGTCATCGCTCTCATCGTGCTGGTCTGGATTGGTGCAGTCATTGCCATCGTCAGCGGTGAGCCCTGGGCTGAAGCCGGGTTTACTGCGCTGATCGCCACCCTTTGTCTGTCCGCCGTCGACCTGGGCATCGACCTGAGCCGAAAGGAGAAGTCATGAAGCTGTTGAGCACCATCGTCTTCCTCGCCGCCTTCCTCGGTTGGGCCTGGCTGGAATTCGGCGCGCGCGGGACGCAGGAGGGGCTCCAGGACATCCTGTTCTGGGTCGGGATGGGGGCCATTCTGGTCAACGGCTCGGCCAACCGGCGGCCTCAGGCGCTCTGAGGTCACGGCTGGAGCGGGCGGCGGGAATCGAACCCGCACGAAAAGCTTGGGAAGCTTTCAGGCTACCACTACATCACGCCCGCGGAGCCGGCGCAGCCTTAGGGCCAACGGCGGCCGGCATCAAGACGGGAC
>JBEIJS010000170.1:0-4528 GCA_040380105.1 Caulobacteraceae bacterium
CTGATTTCCGCGACCACCAGCCCCTTGGGACCCTCGGCGAACCGCACCGCGACGGTCTCGCCGGGCAACAGGTCATCCAGCCCGCAGCGGCGCAACGTCTCGACATGGACAAAGATATCCCCTGATTCGCTATCGCGCACCACGAAACCGTAGCCCTTGGTCCGATTGAACCATTTGACGACCGCGACCTGCATCGGCGCACCCGACGAAAGGCCCGCGAATGCCTGACCGTCGCGGGCCGTGTCTCTCAGACCCTCATAGCCGTTGCGACGCGGGGCGACGACCTGTTCGGGGTCTCCTTCGCCGAGTTCGTGGACCTCTGTAACCTGCCAGCCCTTGGCCCGTCGGACACAGTCGCAACGGATCGAAGCCCCCTCAGCGACAACGACACGACCGGCGTCGCGCAGGCTGGAGATGTGCAGGAGCACATCCTTCATGTCGGTCAAGGTCGGGTCGTCCGGCACAATGAACCCGTATCCCTTGCCGGGATCGAACCATTTCACACGGCCATCAATCCGGACCGTCGCGACTGCCTCAACGCCCTCGAAGTCAGACACTGCCTTCCCCCTGCCCGCAATCTGAGCGAGCGAAACTTGCTTAACACGGTTCGGCGAACCCCGGAAAAGCGAAAAACGACGGTTTCGGCATAAAAAAGGGGGAGGAATACGGCTTCGATGTCGTGCGCCCGGGCAGGTCAGGGCACCGGACGGAACCCGCGCAACGCCGATACCGGCAGCGCCTTACAATCGGATTCCGCTGCGGATACCGCGTCCGGTCAAGGCAGCCCGGTGCCGGACGGGGTGTGAGCCCTGGTGGACAGCCGGATCGTCCTCTTTCGGCTCGGGTGCACGGTCGCACGGTCGCGCAAGTCACCCGGCTCGCCGGCCCGGCGTCACACACAGTCATCAATGTCCGGGGAAGGCTCCGCGTGGCAGTCCCTAGGGGAGTCGAACCCCTCTCTTCAGGTTGAAAACCTGACGTCCTAACCGATAGACGAAGGGACCACTGCGCGGAGAGCGGGCGATATAGCCGCCGATTCCGGACGGTGCAACCCTGCGCCGCTCCATTCTTTTCGGGAAACGGGGGGGCGCCTGATGCGGCAGCAGACGGGATGAAGCCGTTGTCGTCGCGACGATCACGCCATCCGCGGATCGGCCACGTCCTCGATTTCGAACTGCACACCCCGCCGGCCGTTCCAGTCGTCGGCCTTCAGCCGCCCGACCACGCTCAGACCGCCCTGTCCGGCCAGCAGGGATTGCCCCCCGGGCAGGTCGGCGCAGCGCCACGCGATGGCCTTGACGGAAGCCCCGTCGGCCCCGACCAGCCGGCAACGGACATGGCCGCCGTTCATGGCCACCGCCTCACGCGCCTGCACATGCTCAAGGGCGAACAGCGGCTCTGGATTGGCCGGGCCGAACGGCGCCAGCTGCTCGAACTGTTCGAACAGCGCCCGCGTCGCCGCGCCCGGGTCGATCAGGGCGTCGATTTCCACATGATCCATGGCCTCGGCCGCCGCCTGTTCGCCGATCATCCGGTCATTGAGGAAGTCGCGCAGCCGGTCGATGTCGTCGGCGCGGACGGTCAGCCCCGCCGCCATGGCGTGGCCGCCCCCGGCGATCAGCACACCCTGCTCCCAGGCGGCCTGCACCGCCTTGCCCAGGTTCATGCCCGGCTGCGACCGGCCCGAACCCTTGCCGAGCCCGTTCACCGCATCGACGCCGATCACCACCACCGGCTTGCGCCAGCGTTCGCGCAGCCGCCCGGCCACGATGCCGACCACGCCCGGATGCCATTCGTCACCCGCGATCACCACGACCGCCGAGCCGTCGGCATGGGCACCGGTCGCCTCGACCATCCGGGTGGCCTGATCCGTGACCTGCTTTTCGACCTCGCGGCGGGCGATGTTGAGGGCGTCAAGCTCCTGGGCCAGCGCCCGGGCCTCCTCCGGATCATCGGTCGACAGCAGCCGCGCCCCGAGGTCGGACTTGCCGATCCGCCCGCCGGCGTTGATGCGTGGCCCGAGGATAAAGCCCGCATGGTTCGACTTGGCCGGACCCGGCTCGGCCCCCGCCGCCGCCAGCAGGGCCCTCAATCCCGGATTGCCCCAGTCGGACATGACCCGCAGCCCCAGACTGGTCAGGGCCCGGTTGAAGCCGGTCAGGCCGGTCACGTCGCAGATCGCGCCCATGGCCGCCAGATCCAGCCACTGGCGGATATCCGGCTCCTTGACGTCCGCAAACATCCCGCGTCGCCGCGCCTCGCGGTTCAGCGCCGCCAGCAGCACGAAGACGACCCCCGCGGCGGCGAGGTTCCCCTGCCCCGAATCACAGCCCGGCCGGTTCGGATTGACCACGGCGGCACAGACTGGCGGATGCTCTCGCATCATGTGGTGGTCGATGACCACGACCTTCAGCCCGATCGCCGCCGCATGGGCCACGGCTTCATTGGCCGCCGCGCCACAGTCGACGGTGATGACCAGATCGGCCCCCGAGGCCTTCAGCGTGTCGAAGGCCCGGGCGCTGGGTCCGTACCCCTCGGTGACCCGGTCGGGCACATAGATCGGCAGCTCTGCCCCCATGGCCCGGAACCAGCGCACCAGCAGGGCCGCGCTCGAGGCACCGTCGACATCATAGTCGGCAAAGACGTGGATCGAAGCCTGCGCCTGCAGGGCGTCGAGGATCGCCTCCGCCGCCGCGTCCATGTCCATGAAGCTGGACGGGTCCGGGAACAGGGCCTTCAGCGTCGGCGTCAGGAAGTCCGCGCCCTGATCCGCCCGCACTCCGCGCGCCGCAAGCGCCCGGGCCAACGGCTCTTCCAGATTGAGCCCCTGCATATGGGCCCGGATCAGACCGGCCTCGGCGGGCCTCTGCCGCCATTCGCGGCCGGACAGGGAGCGGGAGACGCCCAGAAACGCCGCCGCCCCGCCTCCGTCCGCCATCAGAGCGGCCGGATGGTACGGATGCGCTGGACCGTCCGGGTCGAGGAATCCATCACCAGCGTATGGGTCGAGACAAAGCCGGCGGCGACCTTGACCCCGTCCAGCATGGCACCCTTGGTCACGCCCGTGGCGGCGAAGATGGCGTCCCTGGAAACCAGTTCGTGCAGGTCGTATTTGCGGTCCAGATCGGTGACACCCGTCCGGGCCGCCCGGGCCCGCTCATCGTCATTGCGGAAAATCAGCCGCCCCTGGAAATGCCCACCGACGCATTTCAACGCCGAGGCTGCCAGCACGCCTTCCGGGGCCCCGCCGGAACCCAGATACAGGTCAATGCCGGTCTCGGGCTCGGCTGTGTGGATCACCCCCGCCACGTCACCGTCGGTGATCAGCAACACCTTGGCCCCGACCTCGCGCAGTGCGGCGATCAGCTCGGCGTGCCGCGGCCGGTCCATCACGCAGACGGTGATCTCGGACGGGTTCACGCCCTTGGCCGACGCCAGCGAGCGGACATTGTCCTGGGGCTTCATGTCCAGATCAACGGTGCCGGGCGCGAAACCCGGGCCGATGGCGATCTTGTCCATATAGGTGTCGGGCGCGTGCAGCATGCCGCCGCCGGGCGACATCGACAGCACGCAGAGTGCATTGGCCATGGCCTTGGCCGTCAGGGTCGTGCCTTCCAGCGGGTCGAGGGCGATATCGATCGCCGGGCCTTTGCCGGTGCCGACCTTCTCGCCGATGTAGAGCATCGGCGCCTCGTCGCGCTCGCCCTCGCCGATGACGATCTTGCCGTCGATATCCAGCGCGTTCAGCGCCGTCCGCATGGCGTCGACGGCCAGTTGGTCGGCCGCCTTTTCATCGCCACGGCCGATGCCGGCATAGCTGGCGATGGCGGCCAGCTCGGTCACCCGGGCGGCGTCAGCGGCCAGAGTCGACGGATAGGGAGCCGGATTGGCCATGAACATGTCTCCTGAGACGATAGTTCCCGGATTCTGACGTCCGGGCGAGCGTTGGATGGGGTCAGCGGCGATCGACCGGCGGCGGGGCCTGGCCCCGCTCGCGCGAGCGCCGCACAAAGTCTTCGATCCCGGCGAGGGTTTCCGCTGTCACCGGCGCGACCGGCACTTCGTCAACCCGTGCCTGGACCGCCGCGACAAACTCCGCCGGGTCGCCGGTGGTCTGCCAGTCGATTCGCGAAACATCCCCCGCCAGCGCCTGGCCGCTGCCCCCCAGCCTGTTGACCTGCGCCATGATACTGACCGGCTCGGGCAGGGGGTCGGTCGTTCGCGGGAATTCGGCCCAGACCGGGTAGGCGCGGTTGGCGTCGACCAGGGCCTGTACCCTCGGCGCGACGGGCGATCGGGCGTCTGTGGAGGGGTCGAACGCGCCCACGCAGGCCACCAGACCACCGCTCGCGGCAACGGCGGACAGGACGGCTGCAATTTTCCGGCGCGATGCGTTCATTTCAGGGGCTGTCTTATGCGATGATCGTGACAGGCGGAAGGGCGCGTGCGGCGCCTGCGACCGATCCTGACCAACTCCGGAGCTCTCCATGGCCAAGCGTCCGACCCAACCGACCGTGGACGCTCCGCC
>JBEIJS010000171.1:0-4523 GCA_040380105.1 Caulobacteraceae bacterium
ACGAGAACGCGGTGGGGGCCTGGGTCGTAACGCTGTTCATGTAAGGCACCACGGCCCGGCGTCTGACGGGTTTATTTCGGGACCGGGCCGGGGGGGGTGGAACCCTCGCCCGGCCCTTCCTATGTTCGGGTCATGACTGATCAGGACACCGCCATGACCCACCGTTCCGCGTCCGGCTATGACCTGACGCCCCCCAGTGACAGCCAGCGGGCGGCGCTGGAGGCGGACCTGTCCGCCGAGGAGAAGCGTGTCCTGCTGGCGCACGGCACCGAGGCCCCGTTCTGCGGGACCCTGCTGGGCGAGAAGCGGGCCGGGGTCTTCTGCTGCCGGGAATGCGGCCTGCCGCTGTTCCGCACAGGGACCAAGTTCGAGAGCGGCACCGGCTGGCCCAGTTTCACCGCGCCGGTTGACCCTGCCCACGTCCTCGCCATCACCGACCGCTCCTACGGCATGACCCGCACCGAGACCCGGTGCGCCCGCTGCGACAGCCATCAGGGCCACGTGTTTCCGGACGGGCCCGGGCCGGGCGGCCTGCGCTACTGCATCAACTCCGTGGCCCTGACCTTTGTGGCCGAGGGCGGGGCTCTGCCCGACCCCCTGGGACGCGGCGACGGAATGGCCTGAATGACCGGCCTGAAAGACCAGCCTGACCTTGGCCTCATTTGGGGTTAGGGTGAGGGTTCTGGTGGAGTAAGTCGCATGGCCGTTTTCGCACTGATCCTGACGGCCGCGCTGCTGGCGTCCGATCCTGACGGCGTCGTCGTCACCGCACCGGCCACGCCGGTCGATCTGGAGGCCACTGTCCAGCCCGTTGCCGCCTCGACCGAGGGGGCGACCCAGGACGCGGTGCCGCACGGCCTGACCACCGACCAGCAGATCGACCGCTGGATCGCCGGCCGCTCGACCGCCGACAAGCCCTGGGCCGAGGCCGCGCGTGCGCCTGCCGACGATCGCAAGCCGCATGGCGAGGTCAGCTTCGGCATCGGCACCGGCGGCTATCGCGACTATGGCGTGGCCGTGTCCCTGCCGGTCGGCGAGAACGGTCGGCTGGATCTCAGCTACCGCCAGGTCGAGAACGGCTATCCCTACGGGGCCTATGGCGGCGGCTACGACAATCCTTATTTCGACGACAGCGGCTATGCCTTCCCCGGCTATCAGCCCCCGGAGGCGGCCGGGGCGTTTGAGGCCCGGGTCATGCGTCCGGGCGGCCCGCCGCGGCGCTATCCGCTGATCCAGCCGAATCGCGCTGACTGAGACCCGGCACCCGCGAGGTCAGGCCGAAACGGAAAAGGACGGCGCTTGAAGAAGCGCCGTCCTTTCTGTCTTCAGGGTGGTGCCGCCGGGGGGAATCGAACCCACGACCTCAGCCTTACCAAGGATGCGCTCTACCACTGAGCTACGGCGGCCTGATCTGAGGAAGCGGCCCTATAGCCAACCGGGGACAAAGGGGGAAGCCCCCGAACCACTTTTGCTTCGATTGCGGGATAAATGTGGTTCGCGCGTCCCGGGAGGCGTGTCCGCTTGCGGAAAAGCCTGACACGGGGTCTGGTCAGACCCATGGATGAGTCGAAGGCCACCTTGCCCCAACCCGATCTCCCGGCCAGCCTGCCGGATCCCCTGGCGCCGGCAAAAACGCCCGCGACAGCAAGGGCCCAGCGCCTGGCCTCGGCCCTCCGGGACAACCTCCGGCGTCGCAAGGCGGCGGCCGGCCCGGGGAAGGCTGCAAAGCCGAGCAACTGAATGTCATCGCCCGGACGGTTGTCGGCCTTTCGCAAGGGTGGCGGTCCGCGCTAGAGAACCCAACCCCTTGCGCCCTGCTCGGGGCCGCAAGAGACGATATGGACAGCATCGCCATCACCGGCGGCGCCCGTCTGAACGGAAGCATTCCGATCAGTGGCGCCAAGAACTCCGCCCTCAAGCTGATGGCCGCATCGATCCTGACCGATCAGCCGCTGCTGCTGACCAATATGCCACGGCTGGCGGACACCAAGTTTCTGGGACGTCTGCTGCGGGAGCTCGGGGTCGAGGTCACCGAACGCGACGGCTCCGACGGCCAGGAGACGCTGTTCCACGCCGCGGCCCTGACCTCGACCTTCGCGCCCTATGACCTGGTCCGGCAGATGCGGGCTTCGTTCAATGTGCTGGGGCCGCTGCTGGCGCGCACGGGGGAGGCCAAGGTTTCCCTGCCCGGCGGCTGCACCATCGGCGCGCGGCCGGTCGATCTGCACCTGCAGGCCCTGACGGCCATGGGCGCCGAGATCGAGCTGGAGGAGGGCTATGTCATCGCCCGCACGCCGAACGGGCTGAAGGGGGCGGAGATAGAATTCCCGTTCGTCTCGGTCGGGGCGACCGAGCACGCCCTGCTGGCGGCGGTGCTGGCCGATGGTGTGACCGTCCTTCGCAAGGCCGCGCGGGAGCCGGAGATCGGCGATCTGGCGCGCTGCCTGACCGCCATGGGGGCCAGGGTCGAGGGGATCGATACCGATGTCCTGACCATCACGGGGGTGTCTTCGCTGGGCGGCGCGACCTGGTCGGTGATTCCCGACCGGATCGAGATGGGTTCCTATGCGGTGGCGGCGGCCATGACCGGTGGCGAGGTGCGGCTCACCCGGGCCCGGCCGGAGCTGATGGCAGCCCTGAGCGACAAGATGATCGAGGCCGGGGTCGAGGTGACGCCGACCCCGGATGGCGTGATCGTCAAGCGCGACCCGGCCGTGCGGCTGAAGGCGGTCAATGTGGCGACCGAGGTCTATCCGGGCTTTGCCACCGACCTGCAGGCCCAGTTCATGGCCCTGATGACCACAGCCGACGGCGACAGCGTCATCCATGAGAACATCTTCGAGAACCGCTTCATGCATGCGCCGGAACTGGCGCGGCTGGGGGCGGACATCCATGTCCAGGCCGGGGAGGCCGTGGTGCATGGTGTCTCCACCCTGCATGGTGCCCAGGTCATGGCCACGGATCTCCGGGCGTCGGTCAGCCTGGTGATCGCCGGGATGGCGGCCCAGGGCGAGACCACCGTCGGCCGCGTGTATCACCTCGATCGCGGGTTTGAGCGGCTGGAAGAAAAGCTCAGCGCCTGCGGGGCGGAGATTCGCCGCGTGCGGGACTCTGCCCATGAGCACTGAGGCCGGCGAGGTCGGGGCGGATACGACGGCGGTTGCGCCGGTCGAGCCGCTGCGCCTGCTGGCCGAGGATGCCGAGGACCTGCACATCATCTCGGCGGCCCTGCAGGACGCCATCCTGCGCCCCGTCGATATCGTCTGGGAGCCCGGCTCGAGGCGGGTCACACTGAAGCTGAGCCGGTTCTGCTGGGAATGCGGCGGCACGCGCGTCATGGCGGCCATGCAGTTCGGCGATGTCATTGCCGTGAAGAGCCGCCGCCTGCCGCGCCTGCCCGAGAGCGCGCTGGAACTGCTCGCCATGGAGTTTGCGCCGGACGAGGCCCCGGGGGGGCGGGTGATTCTGATGTTCGCCGGCGGCGGCGATCTGCGCATCGACGTCGAATGCCTTGACGCCGTGCTGACCGATCTGTCGGAACGCTGGCCCGCCCGGTTGGCGCCGAGCCATCTGTCGGAAGCGGGGGAACCCGGATGAGCGAACACCGGCTGACTTCAATCGCGCTGGATTCCGCGACGTTGCACGCAGCGACCGCCGAGATCGAGCATGAACGGCGTGTCGCCATCTTCGACCTGGTCGAGAAGAACAGTTTCGAGCCGGCGGGCGCTGCGGGAGGCCCCTATGGGCTGAAGCTGGCGATGGTGGATGGACGGCTGGCCTTCGATATCACCGGGCCGGAGTTCCACCGCGTCCACGGCCTGTCGCTGACGCCGCTGAACAAGGTGGTGAAGGACTATATCGCCATCTGCGACAGCTATTACGAGGCCCTGCGCGGGACCTCTCCGGCCCAGATCGAGGCCGTCGACATGGGCCGGCGTGGCCTGCACAACGAAGGGGCCGAGATCCTGAGGGCCCGGCTGGACGGCAAGATCGCCATCGATCACGAGACGGCGCGGCGGCTGTTCACCCTGGTGACGGCGCTTTACCGGCGGGGGTGAAGAGGGTGGTTGGTGATTGGTGATTGGTGGTTGGCTTTGCCGCTGCTGGCGTCTGCTGGCTCATCGCCTCTGCCTGAGGCCGACAACCACCAATCACCAATCACCAATCACCTGCCCGCTCGACCGCGCCTCGACTAACCGGTGATTTTGGTGCATTAGCGCGCCCTTCAAACCACGCGCGCTTTCGCCCGGCGCGCGTTCTGATTCCGGATCACAGGGCGCGAGAGGCCGCATGGCTAAGGAAGAACTGCTCGAGTTTCCCGGCGTCGTCAGCGAACTGCTGCCGAATGCGACGTTCCGCGTGCTGCTCGAGGGCAACGACCACGAGATCATCGCCCATACCGCGGGCAAGATGCGCAAGAACCGCATCCGCGTGCTGGCCGGCGACAAGGTCCTGGTCGAGATGACGCCCTATGACCTGACCAAGGGCCGTATCACCTATCGCTTCAAGTAAGGACCGGCTCA
>JBEIJS010000172.1:0-4482 GCA_040380105.1 Caulobacteraceae bacterium
CCCGCACCGGATCACATTCCCGACGTTCGGGCGCTGATCCCTTTGTGATAGGATGCGTGACAGGAGCGCTCTCCGGGCACGCATCACCAGCAGCCCGGACCCGTGTGGCGGCCGCCCCTGCATTCGCGGCCTGCGTATCCGTGTCCAGGACGTGCTGGACATGCTGGCCGGCGGGGCCAGCCACGAACAGATTCTTGCAGACTTTCCGTATCTGGAACCTGACGATATTCGCGCCAGTCTTGCCTATGCGGCCGCAAGCATCGGCGACACGGCCGTTATCGCTGCATGAGATTCATCGTCGACGCCCAGTTGCCGCCATCCCTGGCCGACTGGTTGGCGATGAAAGGCCATGATGCGGTCCATGTTGCGACCCTCATGTCCTTGAACGCTTCTGATCAGGATATCTGGTCGGCCGCCGCACATCAGAAGCGGATCATCATCACCAAGGACCGTGACTTTGCGATCTGGGCCTCGGAGCGGCGGGCCGGGGCGCAGGTCGTCTGGCTACGATTGGGGAACGCCACAACCCCGTCGTTGATCGGGTGGCTCGAACCTCGCTTGCCGGAGATCGAGGCCCGACTATCAGATGGCGTCCACCTGATAGAGGTTCGAGCATGACCAACCGCCCCGCCCTCCTCATCATGCAGCGCCACCTCGCGCCGCTGACCGCCTTTCTCGAGAGCGAGTGGACCGTCTACCGCTTCTGGGAGGGCCCGTCGGCGGAGGTGCAGGGGCAGATCCGGGCGCTGGTGGTGGCGGGGGAGTTCCCGCTGGACAAGGCGTTGATCGAAAGCCTGCCGGCCCTGTCGCTGATCGCCTGTTTCACCTCGGGCTATGACGGGATCGATGTCGACTGGTGCCGGGCGCGGGGGCTGCCGGTGACCCATGCGCCGGGCGTCAATCATGAGGATGTGGCGGACCATGCGCTCGGGCTGATCCTGGCGGGGCGGCGGCAGATCGCGGCCGGGGACCGGTCGTTGAGGGCCGGCGGCTGGACGGTAGATTCCAAGATGATCACCCCGTCTCTGAAAGGACAGCGACTGGGGATCGTCGGCCTGGGCTCCATTGGCGAGGCCGTGGCCCGGCGCGCCGGGGCGATGCGGATGGTGGTACGCTGGTGGGGCCCGCGCGAGAAGGAAAGCCTCTGGCCGCGTTCGGATTCATTGCTGGATCTGGCGCGGGACAGCGACATCCTGGTGGTCGCCTGCAAGGCCGATGAGAGCAATCGCGGCCTGATCTCGCGCGCCGTGATCGAGGCGCTGGGGTCGCAGGGGCTGCTGGTCAATGTCGCGCGCGGCCAGCTGGTCGACGAGACGGCCCTGATCGCGGCGCTGAAGGACGGACGGCTGGGTCAGGCGGCACTGGACGTGTTCGAGGATGAGCCGACCCCGGCGGCGCGCTGGGCCGATGTGCCCAATACCGTGCTGACACCCCACACCGGCGGTGCGACCACCGAGGCGGTGCAGGGGATGCTGATGCTGCTGATCCAGAACCTGCGGGCGGCCTTCGCCGGCGAGCCGTTGGTGACGCCGGTGACCTGATGGCCTTCGGCGGCTCAGCCGCCGGTGGGCATGTCGGGGAAGGGGTTGGAATCGGCCGGCGGGACGTTGACCGACGGAGGCGGTGTCGGAGCCGCGGGCCGGGGCAGTTCCGCGTCGCTGAGGCGGCCGTCGCCGTTGGTATCCATGCGATTGAACATCCGCTGCGCCCCGGCCGTCATCTCCTCGAGGCTGATCCGGGAATCGCGGCTGGAGTCCGACTGGGCGATCATGGCCCGCAGACGGGACCCGCCCATGGAGGCGACCATCGGATTGGCCAGGATGGCCATTTCATTCCCGGTGATACTGGCGTCCTGATTGGCGTCCAGCCGGGTGAACAACCGTCCCGCCCAGGGGGCGACGTCGTCGGCGGCGCGCGGCGGGCTGAACATCTCCGCCCCCCCGCCGCCGCCGGCTCCGGGCGGACCAGCGGGTCGGCCGGCACCGGGAGGGGCTCCGGGAGGGGCTCCGGGAGGGGCTCCGGGAGAGCCACCACCAGGTCGGCCGGGGCCGGCACCGCCGCCGCTCATCCGCGCGAACATCTGCTGCGCCGCAGAGGTCCATTCCGCGGAGGATACGCGGGCATCGCTGTCGGCATCCGCCGCAAGGATCATGGTGCGGAAGCGTGAACCGCCCATCGCAGCCGCATTCGGACTGTCGAGAACGGCCAGTTCATCCTCTGTGATGGCCCCGTCCTGGTTCGCATCAAACCGGCCGAACAGACGCTCCGCCCAGGGCTGAACCTCTTCGGCGCTGCGCGGAAAACCGCCCATGCCGCCACCCATGCCGCCGCCGGGGGCACCGCCGGGCGGCGGTGTCTGGGCAGCCGCCGTTCCGGCGAGCGCAGTCAGAAGGAAAAAGGGTGTGATCAGGGCGATCGAGCGAAGGGTCATGGGCAGCCTCACGACAACGGTTAGCCGTTGTACGCAGACTGACCCCGGATCCGGCGTCTGGCCAGCAATTTTCCTTGCCAAAACATATAAGGATATCTTTATATAACGACATGTCGTTGAACGCTGATCAGACCGTCGAGGCCCTGCGCGCCGCAGGCGAGCCGACCCGCCTGCGGGTGCTGTCGCTTCTGGCGGGTGAGGAACTGTCGGTGATGGAGCTGTCGCGCATCCTCGACCAGAGCCAGCCGCGGGTGTCACGGCATCTGAAACTGATGGCCGACGCCGGCCTGATCGAACGCTTTCCGGACGGGGCGCGGGTCTTCTATCGCCTGTCCTCGGACCTGCCGGCCCGACGGCTGATCGATACGGTGCTGGACCTGCTGGACGTTTCCGCCGGTGCGGCCGACGACCAACGGCTGGAAGCCGTGCGCCGCGAGCGGGAGGCCGCCGCCGGTGCCTATTTCGAGCGGATCGCCCCCCAGTGGGACCGTATTCGCTCCCTGTATGTCAGCGAGAGCGCCGTCGAGGCCGCCATAATCCGGGCAGCCGGTGACGGGCCCTTTGAGCGGATCGTGGACCTGGGCACCGGATCGGGGCGGATGCTGACCCTGCTGGGCCGGAAGGCGAAGATGTCGGTCGGGCTGGATCTCAGCCAGAACATGCTCAACATCGCCCGTGCCAATGTGATGAAGGCCGGGCTCGACAAGGTCGAGCTGCGCCACGGCGACATCTTCGCCACCCGCCTGCCGGAACAGAGCGCCGATCTGGTGATGGTGCATCAGGTGCTCCATTACCTTGTCGATCCGGCTGCAGCCGTGGCCGAGGCGGCGAGGCTGGTCATGCCCGGCGGCCGGCTTCTGATCGTCGATTTCGCCCCGCACCAGCTGGAATACCTCCGCGACGACCATCAGCACCGCCGGCTGGGCTTCTCCGATGACGAAATCCGCCGCTGGTTGACCGGGGCCGGGCTGACCTCCAGCGCGTCGATCGCCCTGCCCCCTGACACCGATGGTTTGACGGTCTCCATCTGGACCGCCGCGCGGCCGGCGGTCGCGGCCGGGAAGGTCGCATGAGCATCGCGCCCCGCAGCCTGGCCGAGGCCCGGGCCCTGTTGCTGTCACCGCTGGGACCCGTAGCCCGCGCCGGCCAGGACCTGTCGCGTCCCCGCGTCTCGTTCGAATTCTTCCCGCCCAAGTCCGATGAGGCCGAGGCCAATCTTTGGAAGGCGGTCACCCGTCTGGCGCCGCTGGCCCCCGAGTTCGTCTCCGTGACCTATGGCGCGGGCGGCTCGACCCGGGAGCGGACGCACCGCACGGTGCAGCGCATACTCGCAGAAACCACCCTGACCCCGGCCGCCCATCTGACCTGTGTCGAGGCCAGCCGGGATGAGGTCGATGCGGTCATCGAAGGCTATCGCGAGGCGGGGGTGCGCCACATCGTGGCCCTGCGCGGCGATCCGCCGGGCGGCAACGGCATCGGCGGCGCCTATGTTCCGCGTACGGACGGTTACGCCAATGCGACCGAACTGACCGCGGCGATCACGGCGAAGGGCGGCTTTGACGTCATCGTCGGCTGCTATCCCGAAGGCCATCCCGAGAGCCCGTCAATCACCCATGACCTCGACGTCCTGAAGGCCAAGGTCGACGCCGGCGCGACGCGGGCGATCAGCCAGTTCTTCTTCGACATCGACGCCTTCCTGCGCTTTCGCGACCGCGTCCGGGCAGCCGGTATCACCATTCCCCTGTCGCCCGGGATCATGCCGGTGACCAATTTCAACGGCCTGAAGCGGATGTCGGCAGCGTGCGGCGCGGCTGTGCCCGACTGGCTGGCGGCGCATTTCGAGGGCCTCGACGACGATCCCGAGACGCGCAAGCTGATCGCTGCCTCGGTGGCCGCCGAGACCTGTGCCCGGCTGCAGGAAGAGGGGTTTGCGGACTTCCACTTCTACACATTGAACCGTGCGGATCTGGTCTATGCGATCTGCCGGGTGCTGGGTGTGCGTGAAGGACAGTCCTCCCCCATCGGGGGAGGTGTCGGCAAAGCCGACGGAG
>JBEIJS010000173.1:0-4478 GCA_040380105.1 Caulobacteraceae bacterium
CGCCCTCGATCAGGAGCAGGAGTTCAAGGCGGTCGCCCGGCGCAACAAGCTGCTGGGCCTCTGGGCCGCGGAGAAGATGGGCCTGAACGCTGATCGCGCTGAGGAATACGGCCGGGCCATCGTCAAGGCTGACTTCGAGCAGCCGGGCGAGGAAGACGTTTACCGCAAGATCACCCAGGACCTTGAAGGGGCCGGCCTGACCGTCTCCGAAGGCGAAATCCGCCGCAAGATGGACGAGCTGTCCTCGGTGGCGCGCGAGCAAATCCGCAACGACGGATAGTCGTAGCGACCTCGGCGCAGAAAAAGGGCCGCTCCAGCGATGGAGCGGCCCTTGTCGTATCCGGTGGAGGCCGATCTAGTTGGGCATCACCAGCGTATCGATCGCGTGAATCACGCCGTTCGAGGCCGGAACGTCGGCCTGGACCACGCGCGAGACGCCGCCGTTCTCGTCGGTCAGGGTGACCGAACCATCCGAGCCGACACGGGCGGTCAGGGTTCCGCCCTGGACGGTGGTCAGGGCGGCGCTGCCGCCGCCGGCCTGGATCTGCTGGGTCAGGGTGGCTGCGTCCACCTTGCCGGCCACAACGTGATAGGTCAGGATTTTGGTCAGGTCGGCCTTGCCGGCCGGGGTCAGCAGGGTCGCCAGCGTGGCCGCCGGGACCTTGGCGAAGGCGGCGTTGGTGGGGGCGAAGACCGTGAAGGGTCCGGTGCCCCCTAGGGTGCCGGCGAGGTCGGCGGCGACGACAGCAGAGACGAGGGTGCTGAAGTCAGGGTTGCCCTGGGCGACGGCGACGACGGTGCCGGCTGCATCCGGGGTCGTGGCGGCAGCCTCGGTTGCCGTTGCATCGGCCGGGGCGGCTTGTTCGGCGTTGTTGCAGGCCGTGAGGGCCAGCAGGGCGGCGATGGATACGCCGGCAAAAGTGGCGGTTCTGGCAGTTTTCATGGCTTTGACTCTCCTGGGCGACCGCCGTGCGGGCGGTTCGAGGGGGAGTTACTGCTCAACGCCGGAAAGGATGCAGCCTCCCGGCGTATTGGGCTGCGACAGGTGACCGCACCCCGGTCAGAGGCGACGGGTGAAGGCGCCGAGCCCGGCCCATGCGGCGGCTTTTTCGATCAGGGGGCGCGTATAGGCCGGGCTTGATGACGGCAGGTCGATGAGGTCGAGCCCGGGGCGGCTTGTCAGGGTCAGCCTGCCGAGCCGGGCCGCGGTTGCGCCGTTGAAGGCCACGGCCCGCAGGGACGGCAGGTCGTCGATGAGCCGGTTCAGATCGGCGGCCTCGGCCTTGCGAATGGCTCCGTCCAGACTGCCCGGCCGCTCTGCGCTGGCAATCACATCCCACAGACCCACGCCCGCCGTCTTCAGGACCTCCAGCCGGTCGGGGTAGGGCAGGGCGACGAGATCGACGCCGATCACGCCGCTGACCAGCCGCCAGAAGCCGTTCTGCGGATGGCCGTAATACTGGCCGGCCTTCAGCGAGGCGTCGCCCGGCAGGCTGCCGAGAATCAGCAGGCGCGTGCGCGCGTCGACGACCGGGTCGAAGGCGCGTTTGAGGCTCACGCGGCTCCGAACACCCGCGCGAACACCGTATCCACGTGTTTGGTGTGGTAGCCGAGATCGAACAGCGCCTCGAGCTGCGGAGCGGGCAGGGTCACCCGCGCATCCGCCTTGAGGAAGTCCAGGAAGGCCCCTTCGCCCCGCCAGACCTTCATCGCGTTCTCCTGTACCGCGGCATAGGCGTCCTCGCGCGACACCCCTGCCTGGGTCAGGGCCAGCATCACCCGTTGCGAATGCACCAGCCCGCCCAGCAGGTTCAGGTTCTTTTCCATATTGGCCGGATAGACGTTCAGCCGCTCGACCACCCCGGCCAGCCGGTGCAGGGCGAAATCCAGATGGATGGTGGCATCCGGGCCGATCCCGCGTTCGACCGAGGAATGGCTGATGTCGCGCTCGTGCCAGAGGGCGACATTCTCCATTGCCGGGACCACGGCCGAGCGGACCAGCCGCGCGAGGCCGGTCAGGTTTTCGGTCAGGATCGGGTTGCGCTTGTGCGGCATGGCCGACGAGCCCTTCTGGCCCTTGTCGAAGAATTCCTCGGCCTCCAGCACCTCGGTGCGCTGCAGGTGGCGGATTTCGGTCGCCAGTCGCTCGATCGACGAGGCGACGATTCCGAGTGCTGCGAAGAAGGCGGCGTGACGGTCGCGCGGAATCACCTGGGTCGAGACCGGCTCGACCTGAAGCCCCATCTGCCCGGCGACATAGGCCTCCACCGCCGGATCGACATTGGCGAAGGTGCCGACGGCACCCGAGATGGCGCAGGTGGCGATCTCTTCCTTCGCCGTCAGCAGGCGCCGCTTCGCCCGCTGGAACTCGGCGTGATAGCCGGCCAGTTTAAGGCCGAACGTCACCGGCTCGGCATGGATGCCGTGGCTGCGGCCCACGCACGGCGTGAATTTGTGTTCCTTCGCCCGGGTCTCCAGTGCGGCCAGAACGCGGTCGACGCCTTCGATGAGCAGGTCTGATGCGCGCGCCAGCTGGACCGCGAAACAGGTGTCCAGCACGTCGGACGAGGTCATGCCCTGGTGCAGGAAGCGGGCCTCCTCGCCGACGATCTCGGACACATGGGTCAGGAAGGCGATGACGTCGTGTTTGGTGGTGCGCTCGATCTCGTCGATCCGGTCGGCGTCGAACACGACATCCTTGCCCTTGGCCCAGATCGCCTCGGCGGCGCTGGCCGGGATGGTTCCCAGTTCGGCCATCTTGGTGGCGGCGTGCGCCTCGATCTCGAACCAGATCCGGTATTTGGTCTCCTGCGACCAGATGGCGACGGCGGCGGGGCGGGAATAGCGGCTGATCATGGGCGCGGGGTGTCGGTCTCAAGCGGCCCTGAGTCAACCGGCGGCTTGTCCGGGTGCGTGAATTCGGGTCTGGTCCGATGGCCCAGACCGCCCGGAGGATCCGATGAATCGGCGCGAATTGATCGCCACCGCCACCGCAGTGACCGGTGGCGCCCTGACCCTCCCCACGGGTGCCTCCGCCGCGTCGAAGGCTTCTGGCCGCCTTCGGCTGGGCATGATCGGTGTCGGCATGCGCGGCCGGGTCCTGCTGCGCGAGCTGGTGCGCCGCGACGACGTCGAGGTCGTGGGCCTGTGCGATATTGAAGCCTACACCCTCAATGAGGCGCTGACGCAGTTCACCGAGGCCGGCCGTCCGATGCCCCGCCTCTACACCGGGTCGAACGAGGCCTGGCGTGAGATGCTGGCGTCAGCGGACCTCGACGGTGTCGTCATTGGCACGCCGTGGGAGCTTCACGCACCGATGGCCATCGGAGCCATGCGCGCGCGTGTGGCCGTGGCCTGCGAGGTCGTGGCCGGAATCACGATGGATGACCACTGGCGGGTGTTACGGACCCAGCAGGAGACCGGCACGCCCTATATGCTGCTGGAGAACGTCTGCTTCCGCCGGGATGTGATGGCTGTTCTGAACATGGTCCGCCAGGGTGTGTTCGGCGAGATGATCCATCTGGAAGGCGGCTATCAGCACGACCTGCGTGAGGTGAAATTCAATGCCGGTATCCCGGGTGAGGCCTATGGCGGTGGTGTCGAGTTCGGCACCAAGGGCTGGTCCGAGGCGCGCTGGCGCACCCGGCATTCGGTTGACCGCAACGGCGACCTCTACCCCAGCCACGGCATCGGGCCCTGCGCCATGTGGGCCAACATCAATCGCGGCAACCGCTTCACCCATTTGACCAGCTACGCCTCGAAGGCGCGGGGCCTGCACAATCACGTCGTGGCCAAGGGCGGTCCCGATCACCCGAACGCGCAGGTGGATTTCCGTCTCGGCGACGTGGTCCAGACGATGATCGGCTGCGAGAACGGGGAGACCGTTCTGCTCAGCCACGACACCAACCTGCCGCGCCCCTACTCCCTCGGTTTTCGGGTCCAGGGAGAGAAGGGCCTGTGGATGGACGTCAACAAGTCCATCTATGTCGAAGGGCAAAGTCCCAGGGCGCACCGGTGGGAGGAGGCCCAGGCCTGGCTGGACCGTTACGACCACCCGCTCTGGAAGGCGCATGCCGCCGATGCCGAGGTGGCGGGCCATGGCGGCATGGATTTCTTCGTCATCCACGCCTTTGTCGAGGCGCTGAAGGCTGGCGCTCCGATGCCGATCGACATCTATGACGCCGTGACCTGGAGCGCCATTACGCCGCTGTCCGAGGCCTCGATCGCCGGCGGGAACCGGACCGTTGATTTCCCGGACTTCACCGAAGGCAGCTGGCGCGATCGCACGTCGATCTTCGCCCCTGTCTGAGCTCGAGAGCATTTGGCATGGAACTGATCATCGGCCCCCGGCTGTATTCAACCTGGTCGCTGCGGCCCTGGCTGGTGCTGAAGCACTGCAAGGCTGATTTCAGCGTGCGGGAGATCGACATCTATTCGCCCGGGGGACAGGCAGAGCTTGCGTTGATCTCACCCTCGCG
>JBEIJS010000174.1:0-4391 GCA_040380105.1 Caulobacteraceae bacterium
AGGGGCCTTTGTCGAGACGGGGTTCGCCGGCCAGTTCCGCCAGACCCTCGAGAATACCCTCTCCGTCCTCGCCGAGGCCGGGGCCGGACCCGAGCACATCGTCCGCATGACCTGGTATGTCGTCGACAAGCGCGAATACCTCGCCAGCCTGCGCGACATCGGCGCCGTCTGGCGCACCTTGATCGGCCCGCACTACCCGGCCATGGCCGTGGTCGAGGTCAAGGGGTTGATCGAGGACGCCGCCCGGATCGAGATCGAGACCACTGCGGTCATTCCTGCATGAGGGTTGGCACCACGCGATTCCGGGGCCACAGCTAGATCATGCGGCTTCATGACGACGTCCTTGGCTCGCTTGAGGCTGAGGCCATACAGATTTTCCGGGAGGTGGTGGCCGAGTGCGAACGGCCGGTGCTGCTTTTCTCGGCGGGCAAGGACTCGGCTGTTCTGCTGCACCTTGCACGCAAGGCCTTCTTCCCCGCGGTGCCGCCGTTTCCCCTGCTGCACGTCGATACGATGTGGAAATTCCGCGAGATGTACGTATTCCGCGACCAGGCCGCAGCCGCCGCAGGCATGACCCTGCGGGTCCACCGCAACCCCGAGGCCGAGGCTGAGGGCATCAATCCGTTCGACCACGGTGCCAGTGTCCATACCGATATCTGGAAGACCCAGGGCCTCAAACAGGCGCTGGACGCCGGCCGGTTCGACGCGGCCTTCGGTGGCGCACGGCGTGATGAAGAAAAGAGCCGGGCCAAGGAGCGGATCGTCTCGGTGCGGACGGCAGCCCACGGCTGGGATCCCAAACGCCAGCGCCCCGAGCTCTGGAGCCTCTACAACACCCGTCTCCAGGACGGGGAGTCCGTGCGGGTCTTCCCCCTCTCGAACTGGATCGAGCTGGACATCTGGCGCTACATCCAGCGCGAGAACATCGCCCTGCCCTCCCTCTCTTTCGCCGCCGACCGACCGGTACTCGAACGGGAGGGGGCCCTTTGGGTGCTCGATGACGACCGCATGCCGCTTCGGCCCGGCGAGACGGCCCGGATGCGCCGCGTGCGCTTCCGCACCCTGGGCTGCTGGCCCCTTACCGCAGCTGTCGAAAGCGATGCTGACACGCTCGAGGCCATTGTGCGCGAAGTCCGCGATGCCTCTCTGTCCGAACGCCAGGGAAGGGCCATCGACCACGATCCTTCGGCCTCGATGGAGCGGAAGAAGCGCGAGGGCTATTTCTGATGGCGGCGCTGCATGACACCGGGCCGAAGGACCTCGTCCGCCTGATCACCTGCGGCTCGGTCGACGACGGCAAGTCGACCCTGATCGGCCGCCTGCTGTTCGACGCCGGTGCCATCCCCTCTGACCAGACGGCAAGCCTGCCCGAGCTCGACGGTGCGCCGGACGTGTCCTTCCTGGTCGACGGCCTGGCCGCCGAGCGCGAGCAGGGCATCACCATCGACGTCGCCTACCGCTTCTTCGACATCGGCGAGCGCCGCTTCGTCCTGGCCGATACGCCGGGGCACGAGCAGTACACGCGCAATATGGTCACCGCCGCCTCGACGGCGGACCTCGCCATCGTGCTGGTCGATGCCCGCAAGGGCGTGCTGACCCAGACCCGGCGGCACAGTCGGCTGCTGGCTCTGCTGGGCGTCCGTCGTGTTGTGCTGGCCGTCAACAAGATGGACCTGGTCGCAGGGTCGAGGGACCGTTTCGAAGCCATTGTCGATGACTATCGCGCCTTTGCCGGCCAGATCGGCCTCACCGATGTGACCGCCATCCCGACCTGCGCGCGGACCGGGGGCAACGTCTCTTCCCCGGACGGCCTGACACCCTGGTACACTGGACCCGGCCTGATGGCCCATCTGCAGTCGGTCGTCCCGGCTGAGCTCACGCCGGGCCCGCTCCGCATGACCGTGCAGGGGGTCAGCCGCCCGGACGCGGACTTCCGCGGCTTCGCGGGCCGGATCGTCGCGGGTCGGGCGCGGCCCGGCGACGCCGTCCACATCCTGCCATCCGCCGTCAGCGCCAGGATCAGCCGCATCGTCACCCTCGACGGAGACCTCGAAGAAGCCTCGACCGGCCAGTCGGTGACCCTGACCCTCACGCCGGATGTGGATGTCTCGCGGGGCGACCTCATCGCTACCGCAGCAGCGCCGACCGAGGTCGCGGACCAGTTCGAGGCTCATCTGGTCTGGATGTCCGACCGCCCCCTGCTGCCGGGCCGGTCCTACTGGCTGAAACTGGGCGCGACGACGGTGCCGGCCCGGATCAGTGACCTTCGGCACAAGGTCAATGTCGACACCGGAGAGCAGCTGGCCGCGCCGACGCTGGCGCTGAACGATCTGGGCCTGTGCACCCTGGCGCTTGATGCGCCGATTGCCTTCGAACCCTATGCCGTCAACCGCGATCTGGGCGGATTCATTCTCATCGACCGGATGACCAACGAGACCGCCGGCGCGGGGATGATCCGCTTCGCCCTGCGACGCTCGGCCAATGTGCGGCCGCAGACACTGACCGTCAGCCGCCTGGATCGCGCCGCGCTCAAGCGTCAGTCGCCGCTGGTGCTGTGGTTCACGGGCCTGTCCGGCGCGGGCAAGTCCACGATCGCCGACCGCGTCGAGCAGCGCCTGTTTGCCGAGGGTCTGCATTCCGTGCTGCTCGACGGAGACAACGTCCGCCACGGCCTGAACCGCGACCTGGGCTTCACCGACGCCGATCGGGTCGAGAACGTGCGCCGGGTGGCTGAGGTGGCCCGGTTGATGACCGACGCGGGTCTGATCGTGCTGGTGTCCTTCATCTCCCCCTTCCGCGAGGAACGCCGGATGGCGCGGGAGCGGATGGAGCCCGGCGAGTTCATAGAGATCTTCGTTGACGTCCCGCTGGCGGTTGCGGAGGCGCGGGACGTCAAGGGGCTCTACGCCAAGGCGCGGGCAGGCCGGCTGGCCAATTTCACGGGCATCGACAGCGCCTATGAACCGCCGGAGAACCCTGACCTTCGGGTGGACGCGACCGCGTGCTCGCCTGACGAAGCGGCGGACCAGATCCTGGCGCTGGTCCGAGAACGCCTCAGAGGCTGAACCGCCCGTT
The DNA here is from genome assembly GCA_040380105.1 of Caulobacteraceae bacterium. Taxonomy (GTDB): domain Bacteria; phylum Pseudomonadota; class Alphaproteobacteria; order Caulobacterales; family Caulobacteraceae; genus Brevundimonas. Next base: position 3,076 of record JBEIJS010000174.1, read on the forward strand.
CAGTCCCCGCCTGACGCGAGCGTCGGTGCCCGCCGCTCGTGCGTGCGTTGTTCATAGGCGTAACCCAGTGACAGGATGCGGGCATCGTCCCATTTGCCGCCGATGAAGCTGATGCCGACGGGCATGCCCCGGTCAAAGCCCATCGGCACGGTCAGATGGGGATAGCCCGCTACGGCCGCCAGCGAGCTGGACGAGCCCTGCGACCGGTCGTCGTCGGCCGGGTCATTGGTCCAGGCTCGCGAGGTCGTCGGGGCGATCAGGGCCACGACCCTGTGCGTCGCCATCATCCGGTCGATGCCTTCCGGCCCGGCCGCCCGGAACGAGCGCTCGCGCGCGGCGATATAGTCCGGGTCCTCAAGACCGGTCGTGGCCTCGGCGCGGATAAACAGTTCCTGGCCGAACAGGGGCGTCTCGCGCGGCTCGGCGGCGTTGAAGGCGATCAGATCGGCCAGGGTCCGGGTTGGGACCTGCGTCGGATCGGTCGAGGCGAGATAGGCGTTCAGATCGACCTTCAGCTCGGTCATCAGCACCTGGAAACTGGCCCCGACGGCCTGCATGTCCGGGCCCTCGGTGATCTCCACCAGTTCGGCCCCGGCGTCGCGCAGGGCCTGGAGCGCCCGCTCGAACTCGCCCTGGGTCTCGGCCGAATAGTTGCCGAGCAGGAACCGCATCACCCCGATCCGGGTGCCGCTCAGCGACCCCGCGTCCAGCGCGGCGCGATAGTCGACCTTGCGCGCGTCTGCCTCGACCGTGGCGGGGTCCAGCGGGTCGGAACCGGCGATGACGCTCATCACAATGGCCGCGTCCTCGACCGTGGTGGTGACAGGCCCGGCGGTGTCCTGCGAATGGCTGATCGGCACGATATGGGTACGAGACACCAGACCCACGGTCGGCTTGAACCCGACCACGCCATTGACCGAGGCCGGACAGACGATGGAGCCGTTGGTCTCGGTGCCGATCGCGGCCGGTGCCAGACCCATGGCGACCGCCGTAGCGCTGCCTGCGGATGAACCACAGGGGGTCCGCGCCGGGTCGTAGGGGTTCAGCGCCTGCCCCCCGACAGCGCTCCAGCCGCTGATCGAATTGGTCGAGCGAATATTGGCCCACTCAGAGAGATTGGCCTTGCCCAGGATGACAGCCCCGGCCCCACGCAGCCGGGTGACCAGCGGCGCGTCCCGACCGGGCGCATTGTCGACCAGCGCCAGCGAGCCGGCGGTCGTCGGCATGTCGGCGGTCTCGATATTGTCCTTGAGGAGGATCGGCAGGCCACCAAGCAGGCCACCCGGGCTCGGCAGCGGCTGGTCTCCGAGCAAGGC
>JBEIJS010000175.1:0-4373 GCA_040380105.1 Caulobacteraceae bacterium
CAGAAGAGCCTCGACCCCGGCCAGCGCGACCCCGGCGACAGCTGGCGGGAGTTCTAGGCCTGACCTGACACGACCCGCAACTTGCGCCCGGGCCCTCGCTCGGGGATGGTCGCGGGCTCAGTGTTTTCGGGGGTTCCCATGCGTCGTCTGCTCGTCTCGTCCGCCGTTGTCCTGGCCCTGATGGCGGGGGCTTCCGCTGCGGCGGCGCAGGATCCTCACGCCGGTCATGCCGGGCATGCCGCCCCGGCGGCGGCGACGCAGAGCGAGGATGCGCGGCTGGCGGCGTTTTTTGAGCAGGCGTTTCAGGAGCGGATCGCCCTGTCGCCGCAGCAGATGACCTCGCTGGGGCTGAAGACCGGCTATGACCGGCTGGATGACAATACCGATGCGGCGGCGGCGCGGTCGCTGGCCCTGGCCGAGCGGCAGCTGCTGCAGCTGAACGACCAGTTCAATCCGCGGGCCCTGAGCGAGGACAGCCGGCTGTCCTGGCGGCTGTTCGAATACGGGGTGGAGCAGGCGCGGCTGTCGAACCGCTGGCGCGATTGGGGCTATCAGTTCGCGGCCAACGGCAATCCGACCACGGGCCTGCCGGTCTTCATGATCAACAACCACCGCGTCACCAGCGTGTCGGACGCCGAGGCCTATGTGGCGCGGCTGATCGAGGCCGAGCGGGTGATGGGCGAGATTTCGGCGACCCTGAGGGCGCGGGCGGCGGCGGGGGTGATCTCGCCGGTGTTCGTGTTCGCGCCGACGATCGCCAATACGGGCGCGATCATCGCAGGCGCGCCCTTCGATGACGGGGCCGACAATCCGGTCTGGGCCGATTTCCAGCGGAAAGTGGGTGCGCTGGAGGCCGATGCGGCGACGAAGGAACGGCTTCTGGCCGAGGGCCGGGCGGCGCTGACGGGCCCCTGGCGGCGCGGCTATGAGGGGGTGCTGACGGCCCTGGGCGAAGTGGGCGCGCAGGCCGGGGCGATGCCGGACAATGCGGGCGGGGTGTGGCGGCTGCCCGAGGGCGAGGCCTTCTACAACGCCCGCCTGCAGCTCTCGACCACCACCGACCTGACGGCGGACCAGATCCACGAAATCGGCCTGGCCGAGGTGGCGCGGCTGCAGGGCGAGATGCAGACCATCATGACCCGGGTCGGCTTCACCGGCTCGCTGCAGGAGATGTTCGCCTATCTGAAGACCGATCCGCGCTTCCAGTATCCGAACACGCCGGAGGGCAAGGAGGCGTATCTGACCGACGCCCGGGCCTTCGTGGCCCAGGTGATGGCGGCGGCCCCGCAGTGGTTCAGCGACCTGCCGGAATCGGCGCTGGAGGTGCGGGCGGTGGAGCCCTGGCGGGAGGCCACGGCCTCGATCGCCTTCTATAATTCGCCCGCGCCGGACGGGTCACGGCCCGGCATCTACTACGTCAATCTGTCGGACATGACCCAGGTGCTGAAGCCCCAGATCGAGGGGATCAGCTATCACGAGGGCGCGCCGGGCCACCATTTCCAGATCGCATACGCCCAGGAGATGGAGGGGCTGCCGCGCTTCCGCCGGTTCGGGGGTTACGGGGCCTATGCCGAGGGCTGGGGCCTGTATGCCGAGCGGCTGGGCAAGGAGATGGGCTTCTATGAGGACCCGTATTCCGACTTCGGGCGGCTCTCGACCGAGCTGTGGCGGGCGGTGCGGCTGGTGACCGATACCGGGCTGCACGCCAAACGCTGGAGCCGCGAACAGGCGATCGACTATTTCCGGCGGAATTCGCTGCTCAGCGAGCGCGACATCGTCAAGGAGGTCGAGCGCTATCTGACCAATCCGGGGCAGGCGACCAGCTACAAGATCGGCGAGCTGAAGATCATGGAGCTGCGGGCGCGGGCGCAGGCGGCGCTGGGCGACCGGCTCGACATCCGCGACTTCCACGCCGTGGTGCTGGGCTCGGGCTCGGTGCCGCTGGATGTGCTGGAGGACCAGGTCGACACCTGGATCGCGGGCGGCGGTGGCGCGCCGGACTGAGACCGCCCCGTGCCGGCGCGGCCGATCGCCGCGTTGGCGGAACCGGTGCGGCACCCTAGCTGTAACGCTGGACTGAACAGGAGACACCGATGCCGCTGCTGATGTGCCCCAATGACAATGCCGCCATGCAGACGCTGGAACGGGGTGGCGTGCAGTTCGACATGTGCCCGAGCTGCCGCGGGGTCTGGCTGGATCGCGGCGAGCTGGAGAAGCTGATGGACTCGGCGATGCAGGACGGTCGGGCGTCTGCGCCCCAGGCCGCACCGGCACCGCAGGCCCAGCCCTATCCGCCGCAACAGCCGCCGCAGCAGCCCTGGGGTGGGCAGCCGGCCTATCGCGATGAGCGCTATCGCAGCCGCGATGACGATGACTACCGCTACAAGAAGAAGAAGCGCGACAGCATCTTCGACATCTTCGACTGATCGGGAAGCGGGGCCGTATCAGGCCGCCAGGCCGGCGGCCTGCATCAGGCTCTTCAGCGGGGCCAGGTTCTCCGGCGCAGCCGTCAGGGTGGCGCGGCATTCGGGCGTGCGGAACAGTTTGACGGCCTCGACCCGGGCCCGGTCGGCTGCGGGGCCGAGGGGCGCGGTCTCGCCGGCTGCGAGCCGCAGCAATACCGGCAGTCTCTGCAACAGGGGGGCCGACGAGCGGGCTACCATCATGACGATCCGGGCCTCGGCCTCGATGGTACCGCCAACCCTGCCGATGGCCGCGCTGATTTCCTCATTGTCGCGTTCCGTCAGACCGCAGGCCCGGACCGCACGCTGGAGCTTGGCCAGCGCACCCAGCTTCTGACCGGAGGTCTGGCTGGCGGACGCGGCGCGCAGCTCGCTCTCGAAGCGCAAGGAGCCCACGCAGGCCAAAAGCCAGCCGGCGGCGGAGCGTTTGTTGGCGGCCCCGGTGACGTTTTCGCATAGCCGGGTCAGGGCCTCCGCTTCATCCAGGACGGTGTTGCAGGGCTTGACGAAGGCGGCAACGAAGTCGGCTGTGACAATGGCCTTGGACCGTTCATTGAAGGCGGTCTGCACCTCTTCAAGGGTCAGCAATCGCCCGGCGGTCATGGTCAGGGCCGTCGCCAGGCTGCGCAGGATGTCGATCTCGCCGGTGGCATCGCCGGGGCGCAGACGGCGTGGGCTGATCAGCTCCCGCAGGATCATGCGGGCCAGGGCGGCAGAGAGCAGTGGAAACTGACCGGCCTCGAGCCGGGCGCTGAGACGCGCGGCGGGGCCGTCGATGGCCGGAAACTGCAGCGCCAGGCGGGAACTCTGCGCGATCAGGGTCTTGATCTCGCCCGGTGCCACCATCCGGACGACGGCGGCCAGCGAAGCGCCCTGGTCGAGGGACGGTCCCAGCACATCGGCCAGGGAGGTCCGGAGCGCGAGCAGCTCGCACAGCAGCTGTTCGATCGGCACCATGATCATGGCATGGGGCGCGCCCTGCGGCGGGGCCTGGTCCGCCAGGTCCATCAGCCGTTCGAGGCGGGCGCGTGCACCGCGCACGTCCTTCAAGGCACCGCAAACAACCCCGGCCATGATGAAGGCCCGCTCCGGCTGGCCGGCCATCCGGTCGGCGATGTCCGCGATCGAACAATCCCCGAGGCCCGGGAACAGATTGCGACGCCCGGCGGTGACGACACGTTCCAGGGCCTGGTCGGACAGTTTCTGGTAGTAGCGGACCAGCTCATGGACCGGCCGGCCGAGGTTCTGGCTCTCGGGCACGGCGACTTTCTGGATGGCATGCTGAAGCTCGACGCCCGAGGCTTCCAGCTTTTCGGCCAGATCCGGGCGGTGCAGCAGTTCGAAAGCCGTGACGCCCTGGCGTGCCAGCCAGTCTTCCAGCACCCGGCCGATCGTCTCGCGCGCCTGGGGGGCGTAGAAATCCTGCGGCACCGCGCAGCGCGGCCCTGCATCGTGAGCGGGTGCGGCCCGTTTGGACTGGACCTCGGGTGCCCCGCGCGTCAGAACGGTCATGCTCTTGAACAACATGGTGTCCGGGTCGAGGGTTTCCTTGGTCACACGGACAGCGACAGCCCCGTTGCCAGCCAGCATGTCCTCGGCGGTCCGCACGGCCACGGCGCGGTCCTCGGTCGCCATGTGGAGGCTCCAGGGGGCCGGCGCGGTCTTGCGGATGAAGAGTTCGTAGTGGACGGGGCCGACCATCAGGACACTCACACGGTGGGCGTCCAGCATGGCACCAAGGCTTTAAGCTTGCGTTTCGTTGTGAATTAAGGCGGCGCAGCCCATGTTTTACGCCGTAATCTCTCCACGATGTTCTAGAACGGTGCCGCTTGCCGCGCGTTGAGATGGCGAATGAATCGTCTGCAAGGAGCCTGACTTGGCCAACATCACCCTGGTCGATGACGACGAGAA
>JBEIJS010000176.1:0-4372 GCA_040380105.1 Caulobacteraceae bacterium
ACAGCCCGCTGGACTGGGTGGCTGTGCAGCTGGCCCCGGGCGACACAGAGACGCCTCTGTCACGCCTGTGCGAGGCGGAATCCCTGACCCGCGAGCCCGGCCTGATCCTCGGTGCCCTGGCGCGGGAGCGCAGGCTTGCGGCCGAGACGGCCCTGGCCGAGGCCATGGGCGATGTCGGAGGCCTGACCGGGCTGGAAGCCGTCGTCCGGCGCGGCCTGGCCCAGTCCGCCGGCACCCAGCCGCTGGAATGGGTCGCCGACCAGATCGGCATGGCCCATCTGGCCCTGGCCAAGGCGCGGCTGACCGGTTGCGAACCCCGCGCCGTCGGCATGATGCTGGCCGAAGCCATGGAGACCGCCCGCGAATGGGGGGCTCCAGCCCTGGTCCAGCGGGCGATGCTGGTGCAGGTTCAGGCGGCCGCAGCATAGCACCCACTAACTCGAAGCGGATTGCCGCTTATCTGCGAATTATGACCTTGTTAACCTCCCAAGCGCAGCCTGTGATTGCGCAATGAGAGATTTTCAATGCTAACCGTACTGGCAACGACCCTGGTGCTTCTGGGAGACCCGACCTTGTCGCTGAGCCCGGAAGCACGGGTGACGATCGGCAGTTCGTCCCATTTCGTCAGCAACGACCTTGCTGAACTGGAACGCCAGTACCGTCGCAGCTTTGAGCTCACCGACCGCAACGGGGACGGCCATATTGATCTGTCCGAAGCGCCGATCGCGGAACGGGGACGTCTGAACGCGGACGGAGATCGCATTTCGGAAGAGGCGAGCAATTCCCTGTGGGTGCGCCTCATGGACACGGACAGCGACAGCCGTGTGGATTGGCCGGAGATGAGAGCCTATTTGCTGCCCAGAGGTATGCGCGCCAACGGCCTCTGACCCGCCTCAGCCCCCCAGCGCCACAAACCCGCCGTTGCCGAAGCCCGGCTTGCCGTAGCGCAGCGGCTGGCCGTCCTCGGCCATGACGCGGCCGCCGGCGGCTTCCAGAACGGCCTGCCCCGCCGCCGTGTCCCATTCCGAGGTCGGACCGGTGCGCGGATAGGCGTCGAAGCGGCCTTCGGCGATCAGGCAGAATTTCAACGAGGAATCCATGCCCTGCCACTGGACGCAGCCGTGGCGTGAGGCCAGGCGGTCGGCTTCGACGTCCGTCATGGAGTGGCTCATGACCGCCAGGGGCGAGGCGGGCCGGTTGCGCACCTTGATGGCCTGCCAGACATCACCGAACCGGCGACGGAAGGCCCCGCCGCCGGGCGCGGCGCTGCGCCAGGTGGTGGCGGTGGCGGGAGCCGTGACCACACCGGCGACCGGCGATCCCTCGTGGATCAGGGCGATGTTGACGGTGAAGGCTTCCCGGCCCTCGACGAAGCCGCGGGTGCCGTCCAGCGGATCGATCAGCCAGAACCAGTCATGGGCTGAGGCGGGCGCGCCGTCGGCAGCGACGGCTTCCTCGGCCACGGTCTGGACGCCGGGATAGAGGGTCGCCAGCCGCGCGAGGATCAGGGCTTCGGCCTCCTGGTCGGCGCGGGTGACCGGGCTGTCGTCGGCCTTGGATTCCGCCACCACGCCGGTGCGCCAGTAGGGAAGGATGACCCGGGCGGCGTCCTCGGCGATGTCCGCCAGCGCCTCGGTCAGGGTGCCGGACGCGAGGTCGGCGATCAGTCGTTTACTCATGACCGCCCGATTAGAGCATCAGACCGGTTTCGCGAACCGGCAAATCAGGTCAGCGTCCCGCCGGTTCCCGACTGTTGCGCGCAAGGCCCTATGACTGACACCGCCACCGCCACTCCCCTTCCCGAGGGCTCCCCGCTTCCCGACGGCCAGGCGCTGGCGGCCCTGGTCGCCGGCAAGCTGTGCCATGACTTCATCAGCCCGGCGGGCGCGATCAGCTCCGGTCTGGATCTGCTCAAGGACCCCACGGCCCAGGACATGCGCGACGACGCCATGAGCCTGATCGAGGCCAGTGCGAAGAAGATGGTGGCCCTGGTCGCCTTCGCCCGCGTGGCCTTCGGGGCCGCGACCTCGGCCGAGCGGTTCCAGGGCGCCGAACTGGGGGAGCTGGTGTCCGGCCTGACCGAGGGCGGACGGGCATCGCTCACATGGGCGGTCGCGGACACGACCTGGTCCAAGGCCCAGTCGCGGGCGCTGGTGAACCTCGGATATCTGACCATGGCCGCGCTGCCTTCGGGCGGGGTGGCGACCATCGCGACACGCACCGACGAGACCGGACTGGTCATCGAAGGCCGCGCCGAGGGTGCCCGCGCCCGCCTCAAGGGCGAGGCCATCGCGGGACTGGCGGGGCAGCCCCTGACGGAAGGCCTGCCCGGCCAATGGATCCAGCCCTACTGGCTGTGGCTGACGGCCCATGACGCCGGTGGATCCCTGGACGTCCACGTCGAGGAGGGATGCGTGACCCTGACCATCCACATGCCAAACTGACACGCGAGCGACTTTCCCAAGGAGTCATTAACCGGCTCAAGGGATGATGGGAATCGTGCACACGCGCGCGTTGTGCGTTGTATTCTCGGAAACCGGATCTTGACCCCCAAAACCTGTCTCATCGTCGACGACAGCCGGATCATCCGCAAGGTTGCGCGCCGTATTGTCGAGGGACTCGGCTTCGAGGTCGATGAGGCCGCCGACGGGGCCGAGGCCCTCGCCTTCTGCGGCGGCCTGATGCCGGAAGTCATCCTGCTGGACTGGTCGATGCCGGTGATGGACGGCATGACCTTCCTGCGCCGGCTGCGGGCCCTGCCCGGCGGCATGGCACCCAAGGTCCTGTTCTGCACCATCGAGACCCGCGCCGAACGCATCGCCGAGGCCCTGTCGGCCGGGGCCGACGACTATGTGATGAAGCCGTTCGATGGCGAGATCCTGACCTCGAAATTCGCCGAAGTGGGGGTCGTCTGACCCCATGAGCCCCGAGGACTTCGATCGTCTGCAGTCGCTGATGACGTCCCGTGCGGGATTCCGGCTGACGCGCGACCGGATGAAGCTGGCCGAGCATCGCCTCGGGCCGGTGGCGCGGCGCGAAGGGTTCGAAACCGTCGATGCCATGCTGGAGGCTCTCTGGGCCAAGCCCGTCGCCAGTCTCGGCTGGGCCGTGATCGAAGCCCTGCTGAATCCCGAAACCTGGTTCCGGCGCGACCGGGTCAGCTTCGACACCTTCGGCAAGGAACTTCTGCCCGCCCTCTCGCGGGCGCGGGGGGGACAGCCGATCAAGGTCTGGTCGGCCGGTTGTTCGACGGGCCAGGAAGCCTGGTCCCTGGCCATCGCCGCCCAGGAGGCCGGGGTCGCGGTCGAGATCGTCGCGACCGATCTCTCCCAGCGCGCGCTGGAGAAGGCCCGGTCGGGTGCCTATACCGGCTTCGAAATCCAGCGCGGCCTCAAGGCCGAGACCATGCTGCGCTGGTTCGATCAGGCCGAGGATGCCTGGATCGCCCGGGCCGAGCTGCGCGCCATGGTCCATTTCGCCCGCGCCAATCTTTGCGATGCGCCCACAGACTCCCATCGCTTCGACATCATCTTCTGTCGCCATGTGCTCGGCGACGTCGAACCGGCCCGGCGCAGCCCGATGCTGGACAATCTGGAACGGCGGCTGGTCGATGACGGCTGCCTCTTCCTCGGCCTCAATGAGCAGCCCGAGAACGACTCCATCGCCTTCCGCCCGGTCGCCGGTCGCAAGGGCCTGTTCGTCAAATCGCCGGCGGCGCTGAGGCGGGTGGCATAGGGCTTCGCGCCGGGGCCAGGATCGCCTAGCCTGCCCCTTCATCGGGGAGGATGGATCATGCGGGTGCTCTGGCTGGTCGGCTCATTGGCTCTGGCGCTGCTGATCGCGGTGCTGACCCTGCAGGTCCCCGCGCCCGCCGGGGCCGGAGCACCCGCCACAGCCTTCTCGACCGAACGCGCCATGGTCGACATCCGCGAGATCGCACAGCGCCCGCATCCCGTCGGCTCGGCCGATCATGCGCGGGTCCGGGACCTGCTCCTGAAACGGATGGCAGACCTCGGCCTGCAGACCTCGACCCAGGCCGGAGCCCTGTCGCCCAAGGCGGCCCAACGGCTGGAGCGCGAGGGCGGTTCGGCACACGGGATCGAACTGACCAACCTGGTCGGTGTCCTGCCCGGGCGGGATCCGCGCCTGCCCGCCGTCGCGCTGATGGCCCACTATGACACCGTGCCCGACTCCGCCGGGGCGGCGGATGACACCACGGGGGTGGCCGCCATCCTAGAGGCCGTGCGCGCCATTCGCTCCCGCGGTCCGGCCGACCGGACCCTGGTCGTCATCCTGACCGACGGCGAGGAGCTGAACCTCGACGGGGCCCGCGCCTTCTGGGGTGGTCATCCGCTGCGTGATCGCATCGGGG
>JBEIJS010000177.1:0-4342 GCA_040380105.1 Caulobacteraceae bacterium
ACAGGGAAAATCCACCACAGGTCGTCCATGAATGCAACTAAAGGTCGTCTTCAGCCATCAGAAAATGGGCTGTGAGGGCGGCGATTGGCTGGGATGCGTCTTCCTGCCAGGCCTCGGCCAGAACGTGTGCGACCCTGCGCCCGGCCTTGCTGATGCGGGCGCGGGCATGGACATCAACGGGTCGGCCTGACCGGAGATAGGCCACCGTCACATTGATAGGCCTCGGAAGCCGCAACCGGGGGTACAAGGCGGCGACCTGGGCGACGGCGGTCAGTTCGAGCATGGCTGCCGTCGAGCCGCCATGAAGGGCGGGCAGGACCGGGTTTCCGACCAGTTTGACGTCGAACGGCATCGTCACCGTCAGCGTCTGTCCCTCGCAGGCGGTTGTAAGGCCCAGAAACCGGGCATAGGGGAGGCGGTCCAGAAGGTCGCTCATTGACCACCCACCGGGTCTGTCCTGAGGTTGGAACCGAGGCTGCGGTTGCGCATCGAGGACAGGATATAGGCGCTCTGGGCCGCTGCGACGGGATCGTCCGGACTGTCCTCGAAAGCCCAGGCCCGAACGAAGGCGACGGACCGGGTCAGATGGTAGCAACGGGCCTCTGCGACCAGATCACGGCGTGCCGTTGCCGCCCGCATATAGTCGACGCGCAGGTCGAGCGTCGCGATCGCTTCAAACTTTCCGAGTGCGATCCACACCGCCAGCCCTCCAACGTGGTCAAGCAATGTGGTGACGAGGCCTCCCGACAGGACGCCGGTTTCGGGGTCGCCGACCAGATCTTCCCGCCAGGGCGCGCGGATCCGCACGCGGTCACCGTCCAGACTGTCGTAGACGAATCCGAGTGCATGGGTGTGAGCCGCACCAGCGGCAAGCTGGGGGAGGATGTCCAGGATCGGAGACTGCATGACCCGCTTCTCGGTCCGTCCGGACTCGAGCGCAAGGGTGCTTGTGCAGGAACCGGTTGGTCAGGCGGCCGAACGGTCCCTGCCAAGCTGTTCCGGCGCAGCCCCGGCCGCGGCCTGTTCGAGCGCCAGATTCATGGCGATGCGCAGGCAGTCAGGCTTGATCGGCTTCTCGACGACGGCCGCCATGCCGATGGTCAGATATCTCTTCGCGTCGTCAGCGTCGGCATTGGCGGTGAGGGCCACGATCGGGATGTCGCGCGCGGGCCCCGTCAGTGCGCGGATTGCCCGGGTGGCCTGGACCCCGTCCATCCGCGGCATCTTGATGTCCATCAGGATCAGGTCGAAACGCCTCTGCTGAACGGCCTCAAGGGCTTCAACGCCATCCTCGGCGGTTTCCGAGGTGCAGCCGAACATCTCGCACAGGGCCTGGGCCACCACGCGGTTGGTGCCATTGTCGTCGGCGATCAGAATGTGCGGGGATCCAGCGCGGTCGCCGTCCCGATCGAGGTGCTCGATACCGGTCGCCGCGGTCGCCTCGATCTCGGTGCGTTCGACGTCAAGATCGAAGGCGAAGGTCGTTCCGCGGCCGGGATTGTTCTCAGCCCAGATACGTCCTCCCATGCAGTCGACGATCTGACGGCAGATTGCGAGCCCCAGACCCGTGCCGCCCTGTCCCGACCCAAGTATGAAGGGATCAAAGACGGTATGGATGCGATCGGGCTCGACGCCGGCCCCGTCGTCCCGGATACGGGCTTCCAGCCGTATGCGGTTGCCTTCGGCGACGGCCTTGAGACCGGCCTCGACGACGCCGTCCCGCGCGAAACTCAGCGCGTTGCCGATCAGTGTGTTGAAAAGCTGGGTCAACCGGGTGCCGTCCACGAGAGCGGCCATTTCGGTGTCGCCCTCATAGCTCACCAGCAGGGTAACGTTGTCACGCGAGGCGCGAGGCGCCCAGACCGTCTGCACGTCATCCATCAAGGCGCGGAGGGGAGTGGCTGTCGGGCTCAGCTCGAGCTCGCCGGCCTCCGCGCGTGCGAGGTCAAGGGCGTCCTCCAGAACGCGCAGCACCGTTCCGGATGACTCCACGATTGTCGCGACATGGGCAAGGGACTGGGGGCTGAGCGGCTGGCGGCGCAGAAGATCAGCGACGGCCTGGACGCCGTTCATCGGCATGCGCAACTCACCCGCCATCATGCTGAGGAACTGGTTCTTTGCCCGGGCCGAGGCAACGGTCTGGGTCTTTGGGTCCGAGAGGACGCGGACCTGTTCCGCCAGCTCGAGGTTCTGCCGACGCTGGATCGCATTGACCCCCTGGAGGAGCGAGGCAGCCGTTCCGACGCCATGATACAGACCATCACGGGTAACGATGAACCCGCGCATGAGGGCCGCCGGGCCGTCTTTTTGCAGGACATCGCAGAAGGCGCCGATGCTGACGCCACCCTCGACCACGGCCGGCTCGGGATCCATGGCATGAGTGATCGGTCGGTGGCCGAACTGGGCGTGGCCCAGGGGGCTGGCGAGTTTCAGCAGGAACGCACTGCGTTCGACCAGGCCGACGGGGAGTCCATTCTCGACGACCGGGATCACCAGGGTGTCAGGTTCGCGTTCGAAACGTGCGAACACGTCAATGCCGGTTGTCTCGGGCGACACCGCCTCGGCGCGCACCGACAGGACTTCTATGGTCGGCATGACAGGCCGTAACTCCACAAGAACAGCCGAACGATAGATCACAAGCGTTTTCAGAAGGGTTAAGGCTGACTTTCTCATCTTCGGGCGGCTTTTGCTCTGCTCGCGGGTCTGATGTAGAAGGATCGCCCGCCGTCCTGCGGTCCGTTTCCCTTGTCCATGCGCGCGGCCAACCGGCCGACCGCAGGTTTGTCATGAGCGATTCCCTGCCCACGCCCGCACAATCGGCTCTCGTGCTCTTCTCGGGCGGCCAGGACAGTGCGACCTGTCTGGCCTGGGCGCTGGAGCGATATCCAAGGGTAGAGACGGTCGGCTTCGACTATGGCCAGCGTCATCTCGTCGAAATGCAGGCCCGGCTGCAGGTCCGTTTCGGGATGGCGACAGCGCTGCCGCAATGGGCTGACAGGCTTGGGCCGGACCATGTGGTCGACCTGACCGGCTATGGCCGGATCGCCGAAAGTGCCCTGACGACCGATCGGGCAATCGTGCTTGACGCCCGCGGTCTGCCGACAACATTCGTGCCGGGTCGTAATCTGGTTTTCCTGACCTGCGCCGCCGCCCTGGCTGATCGACGGGATCTCGAGGTGCTGGTCGGGGGGATGTGCGAGACGGACTATTCCGGCTACCCCGACTGCCGCCGCGCCACGATTGACGCCATGGCTGTGGCGCTCAGCCTGGGTCTCGACAAGCCGGTAACCATCGAGACCCCCCTCATGACCCTGACCAAGGCCGACACCTGGGCCTTGGCTGAAAAGATCGGTGGCGCACCGCTGATCGATCTGATCCTGGAGCATTCCCACACCTGCTATCGCGGCGACCGGCAGCATCGGCATGCCTGGGGCTATGGCTGTGCGGACTGCCCGGCCTGCGAGCTGCGCGCTGCCGGCCATACGCAATGGTTGGCCGCATGACCTATTCGGCCAAGGAGGTCTTTCTCACGGTGCAGGGCGAAGGCGGCCAGGCCGGTCGGCCGGCCGTCTTTCTGCGTTTCACCGGCTGCAATCTTTGGAGCGGGCTTGAGCGCGACCGCGCGACCGCAGTCTGCACATTCTGCGACACCGACTTCGTCGGGGTGGATGGCGACGGTGGCGGCAAATTCCCGACCGCCGATGCCCTGGCAGACCATGTCGCTGCGCTGTGGCGGGGTCGGGCAGGGGACCCGAAACTGGTCGTCTGCACCGGTGGGGAGCCGCTGCTGCAACTGGACGGACCGCTGGTTGCAGCTCTCCATGCCCGAGGCTTCGAGATCGCCGTGGAAACCAACGGAACCCTGACCGCTCCCGCAGGGCTTGACTGGATCTGCGTCAGCCCCAAGGCCGATGCTCCCTTGCTTCAGGTCAGCGGCCAGGAACTCAAACTGGTCTTTCCCCAGCCCACTGCCATGCCGGATCGTTTCGAACATCTTGTGTTTGATCGGTTCTGGCTTCAGCCCATGGATGGACCTGACCGGGTGGCCAACACGGCAGCGGCCATCGAATACTGCCTGACCCACCCCAAGTGGCGGCTCAGCGTCCAGACACACAAATACATCGGCGTAAGATGAGCGTTTTCGAGATTACCAAGGCCGCAACCTTCGACGCGGCCCACCACTTTCCGAGCGAGCCCGAGGGGAGTCCCTACCGGCGCATCCATGGCCATTCCTTCCGGGTCGAAGCGACCGTCTGCAGCGAAACGCTGGATGCGGCGCACGGCTGGGTCGCCGATCTGGGCGCCCTGGACCGGGCCCTGAGGGAGGCTGCGGAGGCTCTGG
>JBEIJS010000178.1:0-4310 GCA_040380105.1 Caulobacteraceae bacterium
ACCAGGGCATAGTAGCCCCGCTCCGCCCAATAGCGGGCCCAGTAGCGATGCCGCATGGACAGGGTGGTTGCGTCGTAAACGCCGTCGGCCAGGGAGGAGTAGGCACCGGCCCGCCCGTGCATCAGGACCACCGCCGGGGCCGCACCCTGAACACCTTCGGGCGAATAGAGGTAGCCGACCAGCTCGGTGCGTGCGTCGTCCAGACTGCGGAAGACCACCCGCTCCGGAAGGGTGGCCGGGGCCGGGGTTTCCGGCGCGGCCGTTTCCTGGGGCGCTGCAGCCGTGACGACTGTGGCCGGCAGGACCAGCAGGGCCAGGACGAAGAGGATCGGATGCATCGTCTTCATGGGAGTCTCTCGAGGACAATCGCTACCCCTTCGCGGCGGGGATCGGCAGCCCCCGTCAGTCCGGCCGGTCCCGCGACCACGCCGTGCAGGCCCGAGTCCTCACCGCTGCCGGGGCGCACGGTCACGCCGCGCCGCTCCAGTTCGTCCCGCATGTCCGCAGGCAGGCGGGAGGCCTCGCCATTGAAATTGGCTCCGCGTGCGACGAGGTTGGGCAGGCTGAAGGCCTCGAGCAGGGTCAGGTCCCACGCCAGCAGCCCGACCAGGGCCTTGGCGTTATAGGCGAGAATGGCATTACCGCCGGGCGAGCCGAGGGCCGCGACCAGCCGGCCGTCGCGGTCCAGCACGATCACCGGCGACATCGATGAACGGGGACGTTTTCCACCGGCGACAGCATTGGCGGCCGGGCTGCCGTCCGGATCGGTGGGACGAAACGAGAAATCCGTCAGCTGATTGTTCAGGAAGAAGCCATGGACCATCCGGCCGGAGCCGAAATAGGACTCGACCGTCGCCGTGACCGAAGCGACGTTTCCATCGAAATCGACAACCACGAAATGGGTCGTGCCGCCGGGCTCATCGGTGGCATCGGGACCGGGCATGACCACCCCGGCCGGTTCGCCGTGGGTCGGGGCCGTCCCGGCGGCCTGACGGCCGATCAGGGCCGCCCGGCTGTCCAGATAGGCCGGGTACAGCAGACCGGTGACCGGGACGCCGACGAAATCGGGATCGCCGAAATAGCGGTCGCGGTCGGCATACATCAGGCGGCTGGCCTCGGCGAACTGCACCCAGGCGAGGGCGTCGTCGGGGCCGCGCTCTGCGATGTCGGTCCGGTCCAGCAGGGCCAACAGCTGCAACAGGGCCGCGCCGCTGGACGGCGGCGGCGGGACGCAGATGATGTAGACGCGATAGGGGCCGCAGACGGGATCGACCGCCCGGGCCCGATAGGCGGCCAGATCCGCCGTCGTCAGGCTGCCGGCCAGGGGCGACCCGGCCGTCCGCTGGACGATGGCCTCGGCGACCGGGCCGCGCTGAAGGGCATCCGGCCCCTCAACCGCGATCCGACGCAACACCGCGGCATAGGCGGGGTTCACGACGCGGTCCCCGGCCTGCATGCGGCTGCCGTCAGGTCGGGAGAAATAGGCCTGGACATCCGGTGCGGCCGCCTGGGGAAAGGTCCCGTGGATGTGTTCGGCCAGGCGCGGCGTGATCGTGAATCCGGTCTCGGCCACCGCAATCGTGCCATCGAACAGTCGGGACCAGTCCAGCCGCCCGTGGGACGCATGGGCCAGCGCAAGGACCGGTACGGCCCCGGGTGTCCCTGTTGCGCGCCCGGAGAGCATGGCCTGTGCCCGTGAAAGCGGACGTCCGGACTCGTCCAGGAACATGTCAGGGGCCGCCGCCGCCGGTGCGGCTTCCCGGCCGTCATAGGCACTGACCGTGCCCGTGGCGGCGTCGAAATACATGATGAAGGCCCCGCCGCCGAGGCCCGAGCTCTGGGGTTCGACCAGACCCAGCATCGCCTCGATGGCGACAGCGGCGTCCATTGCGCTGCCGCCTTGCCGGAGAATACGTAGCCCGGCGTCGACCGCGACCGGATGGGCGGCGCTGATCAGGGCCTGGCGGGGTGCGGACTCGGCCGCACTGGGTTGGGCCCACGCCGCGTCCGGTAGCGAAACCGCTGTGATCAGGGCGGCCAGGAGGGCGATGGAGCCCTTTCGCAGCCGGGCCACAGGCCGGCTCATTCGACAGGCTTCGCAAGATAGGACGGCACGTCCAGTTCCCCCTCGGACCGAGCAACGACCACGGCGACCGACAGATCGCTGGTGCAGTTCGGAACCGTGCGCATCATATCCAGGGGCCGGTCGAACGGCAGGATGAATCCGACGAGCAGGGCCGTCTGTTCTGGGCTGATGCCGATGACTGAAAGCACGGCGGCGAGAATGAACAGTGAGGCCGAGGGAACCGGTGCGGTGCCGATGGCGACCAGGGTCGTCGTCAGGATGACCATCAGATAGTCGACCGGCGTCAGCGGAATGCCGAACACCTGGGCGGCGAACATGGTCAGCAGGGCGACATAGAGGGCCGTCCCGTCCATGCTGAGGGTGACGCCGATCGGCAGGGTGGTCGAGGCGACCATCGGGCTGACCCCGAGGTTGGTCTGGGCGACCCGCATCGCGACCGGCAGGGTCGCCGAACTGGACGAGGTTGTGAAAGCGACGACGATGGCGTCGGTGACGTCCCGGAAGAAGGGCCGGGCGGGCAGGCGGCCCAGCAGGCGGATCAGGCCGCCGTGGACCAGCAGGGTCTGGATGGCGCAACCGATCAGCACACACAGCGCCAGTTTGAAGATGCTGAGGAAGGCGGCCGGGCCGCTGGTTCCGGTCACCCAGGCGATCAGGGCGAACACGCCGAAGGGGGCCATTTCCATGACGAAGGCGGTGATCTGCAGCATCACCGCTGAGCCGGCGTCGAACAGACGGCGGAGAGGCCGGGCCGGCTCGCCGACCACCAGGATGCCGGTGCCCAGCAGCAGGGCGAAGAAGATGACCGCCAGCACGTCGCCCGAGGCCATGGCGGCGATCGGATTCACGGGAATGATGTTCATGAGGGTGTCGCCGAACGACGCGGGCGGCGTGCCGGAGACGAGGGGAACTGCCCCGCTGAGATCGACACCGATACCGGGCTGCAGAAGTGTGCCGATCAGGAGACCGAGGCTGCTGGCGATCAGCATCAGGCCGAAATAGAGGCCGATGGTCCTGGTCCCGATCGACCCGAGTCGCCGCGGTTCGGCCATGGCAGCCACGCCGGCGACGATGGTGATGAACACCAGCGGCACCACAAGCATCCGGATCAGCCGGATGAAGGCATCACCCAGCCATTTGATGTCGACGGCGCGCTCCTGGAGGATCAGGCCGGTAATCACGCCAAGAACCAGCCCGAGCAGAATCCGCTTCCACAGGGCTGTCGCGAACCACAGCCGGCTCGCACGCGTGAAGGGCCCGGGCCGGGCAGGTTCGGGCGGACGGGAGGCGGGATCGGTCATTCAGTCAAATCTCGCAGGGACGGACAGGCCGACCCGGGTCGGGGCCCGGACGCTTGAGCAGACCGGCGGCACCGGTCATCCCGGTGCCGCCGTCAGATCAGAAGCGCTTGCGGAGAGTGGCGTAGAACCAGCGCCCGCGGTTGGAGTGCAGGCTGCCCAGATAGCCGGCCGACTGGTCAGCCAGCGGCGGGTCCTTGCCCTCGATATTGCGGACCCCGACCCGGATGCGGGTGTCGTTGAGGACGCCCGGAATGTCGAAATCGTACTGGGCATAGACATTGTGCGTCAGCCAGTCGTCGACCACCCACTCGGTCCCGTCGGCAAGGGTCGCACTGGTATCGACCACTTCGCTGACATAGCTGCTGTAGAGGCCGGCTCCCCAGCTGCCGTTGCGCCAGGTGATCGTCGAGGTCGCCCGCCACTCCGGCAAGCCGTTCTGGAGCCGCAGGTCGTTGGCACCGACAATCCGGACACTGGGGTCGATGTCGCCCGCAGCCTGGGCGTCCAGCAGAATCGCTGACTCCTCGCTGGGGTCTTGGAAGAAGGTCAGCAGTTTGGCGGCGTTGAGGCGCCAGCTGAAGTCGCCCCAGGGCGTATCGTCGAGGTCATAATAGGCCCCGAAATCGATGCCATCGACGTCGCGCGGCTGCAGGTTGCGGTAGTTGTCGAGGACCCGGACCAGAGTGCCGACCGGAGCCAGTCCGGTGCCCACGGCGGCGTCAATCTGGGCCTGGGTCGGGGCGGCACGGATGACGTTGGGGTTTGAGTTGCCCTGGGTGCGCAGCAGGTAATCCAGGGTCAGGGCGTTGGCGTCGCCGAAGATGCCGATGAGGCTTTCCTGCTGGATGTTCCAGTAGTCCACCGTGAGGGTCAGATTGCCCCATTCAGCGGGCAGGAAACGCGGCTCGACGACCATGCCGACG
>JBEIJS010000179.1:0-4275 GCA_040380105.1 Caulobacteraceae bacterium
CAACGGCCCGGCCCCCTCCTTCGGTGCCCCCGACGCCCGGCTGCTGGTCGCTGGCCTGGCTCCCGGCCGCACCGGGGCCAACCGCACGGGCCGCCCCTTCACCGGCGCTGGTGCGGGCCTGATCCTCTATGAGACCCTGCTGAAGACCGGCTTCGCCACCGGCCAATACGAGGCCCGGCCCGACGATACGCTCCGTCTGGTCGACTGCATGATCACCAACGCCGTCCGCTGCGCCCCGCCCGGCAACAAGCCCCTGCCGGTCGAGGAGGCGACCTGCCGTCCCTTCCTGACCGCCCGTATCGCTGCCCTGCCCCGGCTCAAGGTCATCGTCACCCTCGGCGACGTCTCACGCCGCAATGTGCTCAAGGCCCTCGGACTGCCCGGCTCGGCGGCCGCGCCCGGTCACGGCGTCGAGGCGGCGCTGGGCGGCTATGTGATCCTGAACAGCTATCACTGCTCCCGGCTCAACACGAACACCGGCCGACTGACCCCCGCCATGTTCGAGGCCATCTTCCGGCGTGCCCGGGAAATCATCGAGTCCTGACGGGAAAACACTCGCCTCCCCGGCGAGTGTTGCTCTCGAGCAACCCGAATCACCCGGGACCGGGTGTAGCGTTCAGAGCTTGGAACAGTGCTGCGTACCTTGCGTTGATCGTTCAGCTTTGGAGGGCTGTGATGCGTGGGTCGAACGGGGTTTTTTCACCTCAGGAACGAAAGACGGCGCTTTGGGCGCTGTTGATGGCGGGCCTGATCGCCGCCATGGGCATGGTGATCCAGCAATGGAGCCAGCCGTCGGTCGCTCCCGGCGGTGCGGATGCCTATATGACCGCCCCACCCCCCGGCGTCGTCGATGCCCAGCCGGTGATCGACCTGGGGCAACCACTGGGCTGATCTAGCCCCGCTCTTTCATCAGCCGGGCCTTGTCGCGCTGCCAGTCGCGCTGGGCCGTGGCCTCGCGCTTGTCGTGCAGCTTCTTGCCCTTGGCCAGGGCGATCTCGATCTTCGCCTTGCCCGCCTCGTTCAGATACAGCTTGACCGGAATGATGGTCTGGCCGTCGCGCTGGACGGCCCCGATCAGCTTGTCGATCTGCTTGCGGTGCAGCAGCAGCTTCCGGTGCCGACGCGGCTCGTGGTTGAAGCGGTTGGCCTGTTTGTAGGGCGGGATGTCGGCGTTCACGAGCACGATCTCGCGCCCCTCCACCGCCGCATAGCTTTCGGCGATATTGGCCCGGCCGTCGCGCAGCGCCTTGATCTCGGTGCCGAGCAGCATGATGCCGGCCTCGATATAGTCCTCGAGGAAATAGTCGAATTTCGCCCGCCGGTTCTCGGCGATGATCTTCATTTTCGGCGCCGTCGAAGCCATCAGCCGATGCCTGCCTCTTCCATGGCGCGGTCGATGGCGGGTTTGACGGCGTCGGAGGTCGGCGCGAGCGGCAACCGGATCTCCTCCGTGCACAGGCCAAGCCGCGCGAGGGCATATTTGGTCGGCGCCGGGGAGTTGTCGAGGAACAGCGCCTTGTGCAGGCCGATCAGCCGGTCCTGCCAATCGCGTGCTGTCGCATAGTCGCCCGCTGCCGCGGCCTCGTGCAGGGCCACCATGGCCTCCGGTGCCACATTGGACGTCACCGAGATCACGCCGACGCCGCCCTGGGCGTGATAGCCGAGGTAGCTTGGATCATCGCCCGAGATCAGGTCGAACTGGCCGCTGATGTTCGCCCGCATCCAGCTGACCCGACCCAGATCGCCGGTCGCATCCTTGATGCCGACGATGTTCGGATGGGCCGCCAGCCGGGCCACCGTCTCGTTCGACATGTCCACGCCGGTGCGGCCGGGCACATTGTAAAGTAGCACCGGCAGCTGGACGGCCTCGGCGATCGCCTCGAAATGCAGCGCCAGCCCCGCCTGCGAGGGCCGGTTGTAATAGGGGGTGACGATCAGGGCCCCGTCGGCGCCGACGGTCTTGGCGAACCGGGCCAGCTCAATCGACTTTTCGGTCGCAGACGATCCGGCCCCGGCGATGACCCGCGTCCGCCCGGCGGCGACCTGGACGCACAGCTCCACCACCCGCTTGTGCTCATCCAGCGACAGCGAAGCGCTCTCGCCCGTCGTGCCCATCGGCACGACGCCGTGAATACCTGCGGCGATCTGGCGTTCCAGAAGCTGCGTGAAGGCGGCTTCGTCCACCTTTCCGTCACGAAGTGGTGTGATCAGGGCGGTGATCACGCCCTTGAACAAGGGAGCGGTCATTGAGACAGTTGGTCCTGCGTGGAAAATCGGGGCGACAGTCGCCGGATAGGTCAGCGTGGGAGGGTAGGTTGCCGGTCGCCCGACCGCAACCGCGACGCATGGAGATCGGACAGGTCATGATCATTACCAGCCTGGCGGCCGCCCTGGCCCTTCTCGGCCCCGCGCCCGAGACCCTGATTCGCCAGGAGGTCCCTTACAGCACCGTGGTCCAGGGTCCGGTCAGCAACCAGCCGCGCCTGCTGAACGATCAGGACACGGCGCTCTTCCGTCAGGGACTGACCGCTGCGCGCGCACGGGACATCCCGGGTGCCCGAATCCTCGCCGCGCAGATCAGCGATCCCGTCGCCCGCAAACTGGTGGAATGGGCCCTGCTGGATACCTCGGCCGAACAGATGCCGTTCAGTGACCTCGCGGCCGCCCGCCCCGCCTTCGCCGGCTGGCCCCGTGCCGAAAGCCGCAACGCCGCCGCCGAACGGGCCCTTGAGCGGACCTCCGTCGCCCCCGACGTCGTCATCGAGCTGTTCGGCCGCAGCGGCCCGACAACGGTCCAGGGTGCCATCGCCCTGGCGGACGCACTCGACCAGCGCGGCCGGCCGGACGAAGCCCGCCGCCTGATCACCGACTGGTGGCGCACCCGCTCGTTCGATGACGCGACCCAGACCCGAATCCTGACCCGCTGGGGCTCAAGCCTGACCCAGGCCGACCATGAAGCCCGGCTGAACATGCTGCTGCTCGGCCCGCACGGTCCCGCCACCCGCGCCATGGTCCAGCTGGTTCCGGCAGACCGCCAGGTCGTCGCCAATGTCGTCATGGAACTGCGCACCGCCTACAGCCCGGACGCCATCGTCGCCAATCTCAGCCCGAACCAGGCGCTGGACCCGGCCGTGGCCCTGGAACGCGTCCGTATCCTGCGCTCACAGAACCGCCAGTCCGAGGGCTTCGCCCTTCTGCGCGCCCTGCCAGCGGCACCGACACACACCGAGGGCCAGAACACCCTGTGGAGCGAGCGCCGCAACTATTTCCTTGATGCCCTTGAGCGCCGCGACAGCCAGGCCGCCTATTACGCCATGGCCGGCCATGGCTTCCCCGCCGGCGAGCGCAAGGTCGATGCGGAATTCTTTGCCGGCTGGGCAGCCCTCGTGAAGCTGAACGACCCGGCCCGTGCCGCGCGACATTTCGAGGCCCTGCGGCAGATGTCCTCGACGCCCATCACCCAGGGCCGCGCCCTCTACTGGCTGGGCCGCACGGCCGAGGCCGAGGGCAACACCCCCGCCGCCGTCCAGTACTATCGGGACGGTGCCCGCCATATCCAGACCTTCTACGGCCAGCTGGCCGCCGAAAAGGCCGGCCTGACCACGATCAGCCTGCCCGCCGATCCGGTCCCGACCGAGACCGACATCGCCGCCTTCCAGAGCAACGAAATGGTCCGCGCCCTTCGCATCCTGGGCGAGACCGGCGAGATGAGCCTGTTCCGCGTCTTCGCCTATCAGCTGGACGACGACCTGCCCGGACCCGTTGAGCTCGCCCTGCTGATGGACCTGTCGCGCAACTATGGCGAAGGCTTCACCGCCATGATGGTAGGCCGCGCCGCCAGCCAGCGCGGCTTCCTGATGCCCGAGCGCCAGTATCCCGTCCGGATCCCGCCCTCCGTGGCGGGTGCCGCGCCGCTGGAGTTCACCCTGGCTATCACCCGTCAGGAATCCAGCTTTGACCCGCGCGCCCGATCCCACGCCAATGCGCGCGGCATGATGCAATTCCTGCCCGCCACCGGTCGCATCGTCGCCCGCCAGCTCGGCATGCCCTATTCAGACGAGCGGCTGTACGACGCCGACTTCAACATGACGCTCGGCAGCTTCCATCTCGGCGACCTCACCAACGACTTCGGCGGCTCGATGCTGCTGACGACCATCGGCTACACTGCCGGTCCCGGTCGTCCCCCGCAGTGGATCGCCCGCTGCGGCGACCCTCGCGGCGGTGCCGTCGATCCGGTCGATTTCATCGAGTGCGCGCCCTTCACAGAGACCCGCA
>JBEIJS010000180.1:0-4141 GCA_040380105.1 Caulobacteraceae bacterium
CTGGCGGGCAGTCGCCTGACGCTGGACGGGGTGATCCTGATCACCGCCGTCCGCTATCGGACCCAGGAGCGCAACCGCGCCGACGCCATCGAACGGCTGCAGGGCCTGGTCGACAAGGCCTCGATCGCCCCTGTCTATCGTTTGCCGACCCGTCCCACCCGCGCCTCGAAGGAGCGGCGGCTGGAGGGGAAGGCGAAACGGTCCACGATCAAGAGCGGCCGCGGGCGACCGGGCAGCGACGACTGACGCCCCTACTCCGCCGGGCGGAACAGCAGGGCGGCGACCTTGTCGGCCTCATTGAAGCCGATGACCCATTCGGTCGCGGCATTGGCGAAGATCACGGCGAACCGGTCCGCGCCATTCTGGCTGCCGACGAAGTCAACGGCCTGGACGGGGCCGAAGCCGGCGATCAGGGGCTGAATGGCGGCCTCCTGCTCACGCACCTTGCCGGCCAGGTCCTCGGTCATCACGGCATAGTCGATCATACCGGCCTGGGCGCCGGCGATGATGTCGCGCAGCACAGCCTCGGCCCGGGGATTGGCGGGTGCCGGAGCGGCCGGGACAGCGGCCGGGGGCGCAGCCTGGGCGACCCGGACGGGGCCGTCGAAACTGTTGGGCATGGAAGCAGCGGCAACCTGGGCCTGGGCCCCGGCCGGAAGCAACAGCAGGGCAGTGGCGATCAAAAGCGGCTTCATGGGGTCGTCTCCGGTTCGGAGATCAGACCATGGCGGGCCAAAGCGACAGAACAAGGGCAGCGGCCGCAGCCGTCAGGGCCAGGGTCACACAGACCACGAGCCAGGCCGGCGTATGGGCCTCGCGGATCACCACCGTCTGCGTCTGCGGCGGGTTCATGGCCAGCCGCGACAGCGCCTTCAGGGTGGCGCGAATCTCCTCGACGGCGTCCCGGACCTGGGCCTGCGGCCCCAGTTCCCGACGGATCCAGCGCTCCACGACGGGCGCGGCCGCCGCCCACAGGTCGTGGTCAGGATTCAGCCGCCGCGCCACACCCTCGACCGAGACCATGGTCTTCTGCAGCAGGATCAGCTCGGGTCGCAGATGCATGTCGAACAGGTCGGTAATCTCGAACAACTGGCCCAGCAGCCGCCCCATCGACACCTGGGATGCGGCCTTGCCGATCACCGGCTCGCCGACCGCCCGCAGGGCCTGGGCGAAGGCTTCGACGGAATGTTCGGGCGGGACATAGCCGGCCTCGAAATGGACCCGGCTGATCCGGTCATAGTCGCGGCTCAGGAAACCCCAGAGAATCTCTGCCAGATAGCGCCGCTCGGCCGGCCCGATGCGTCCGACGATGCCGAAATCGATCGCCGTCAGCTCGGCCGGGGCATGGCAGAACAGATTGCCCTCATGCAGGTCGGCGTGGAAGGTCCCGTGATCCAGCGCCTGGGTCAGGAAGGCGCGCACGACATTGTCGGCCAGGGCATTCTTGTCCAGCCCCGGCTGGTCGGCGGCGGCGGGATCGGTCATGGCCATGCCCGGTGCCCACTCCAGCGTCAGCACCCGCTTGCCGACCCCGTCCCAGATCACGGCCGGCGCGGTCATGTGGCCGCCGACGCCGACCTCCTTGTCCATGATGTCCTTGAGCTCGGAGGCGGCGGCGGCCTCGAGCCGCATGTCCAGCTCCAGCTGCATCGACCGGGCGATGGTCTCGACGAAGGCGAGCGGCTCCAGCCGCCGCGCCAGCGGCACAAACCGGACCGCCAGCCGCGCGGCCAGCCGCATCGAGTCCAGCCCGCGCTCCACCCGCCGCTCGACGCCGGGACGCAGCACCTTGACCGCCACCTTGCGGCCGTCGGCCAGCCGGGCCGGATGGGCCTGCGCCAGGGAGGCGGCGGCGACCGGCGGGCCGAAATCCGTGAACAGGCTCTCGACCGGCCGCCCCAGCGAGCGCTCGACCTCGCGTCGGGCCTCCTCGACGGAAAAGGGTGCCAGGGCGTCCTTCAGACGGCCCAGATCCCGCGCGAATTCGATACCGAAGATGTCCGCCCGGGTGGCCAGGACCTGGCCCAGCTTGATCGCCACCGGTCCCAGATGTTCGAACGCCCTGCCCAGCCGCTGGCCCGGACGACCCTCGCGCGCCGAACGGGAAGCGAAGATGTGCAGCAGATGCGCCAGCCAGCGAATCCAGACCGGCAGCATCGGCGTGATCTCGCGCGGGGCCAGGGCGTCGTGGCGCACCAGCACCCAGCACCAGCCGAGCAGGCGCAGGGTCGCCTCGACCGGATGCTGCACCGGCTCGGCCACCGGCGGCGGCGGTGCTGTCCTGTAGTCGGCGGAACGGGTCAGATCGCCCACCCGTGATGGATGGCGGCCACGCCGCCCGACAGATTGGTCACGGTCACGCGGCTGAAACCCGCGTCCTCGATCATGCCCTTGAAGGTCTTCTGGTCCGGGAAGCGCCGGATGCTCTCGACCAGATACTGATAGCTGTCACGGTCGCCCGCGACCCAGCCGCCGATGCGCGGAATGGCGTGGAAGGACCAGGCGTCATAGGCCTTGCGCACCGCCGAAGCGGTCGGGCGCGAAAACTCCAGGCACAGGAACCGGCCGCCGGGCTTCAGCACCCGCCGCGCCTCGCGCAGGGCCTGCGGAATGTCGGCGACATTGCGGATGCCGAAACTGATCGAATAGGCGTCGACCGAGGCGTCCGGCAGCGGCAGGGCCATGGCGTCACCGACCGACCACTGCATCTCGGGCTCGCCGCCCTTCTGGACCCCGGCCATGATCATCTCGGCATTGTAGTCCAGCACGATGACCGAGGCGTCGTCGCCCCCGCGCCGCTCCTGCGCCGCCCGCGCCATCTTCGCATAGCGCCGCGCCATGTCGCCGGTGCCGCCCGCGACATCGAGGATGGTCTCGCCCGGGCGGGGGTTCAGCTTCGCCGCCGCCGCATCCTTCCACAGCCGGTGCACGCCCCCGCTCATCAGGTCGTTCATCAGGTCGTAGCTGGAGGCCACACTGTCGAACACGCCGCGCACCAGCTGCACCTTCTCCTTCGCGTCGACATCGCGAAAGCCGAAGGAGGAGGTCTTGCCGGTCGAGGCGGAGGCGTCGGTCATGGGCGCGGTCTAGCGCGTCGCCGGGCCGCCGTCACCGGGCTGAGTGGTCGCGCGTGTCGGTGCCCCGCCATCGGCGCTTGTGGAGGCGGGTCCGGCGCGATACGGCGAGGGGGACAGGAGGACGCCATGGCCGACCGGATTGACGTTGCGGAAGCTCTGAAAGCCCTGCCGCTCTGGCGCGCACACGAGGGCGACCGGCCCGCGATCGCCCGCAGCCTGACCTTCACGGATTTCAACGCCGCCTTCGGTTTCATGACCCGTGTCGCCCTGCTGGCCGACAAGGTCGACCACCATCCGGAATGGTCGAATGTCTACAACCGGGTCGAGGTTCTTCTGACCACCCACGACGCCGGTGGCGTCACAGAAAAAGATGTCCGCATGGCCCGCTTCATCGATGAAGCGGCCGCGGCAACGGGAGCGAAATGATGACGATCAAGGCAGGACGGGTCGCGGGCAAACAGGCCCTGATCACCGGCGCGGCCGGCGGGCTCGGCGAGGCCATGGCCTGGATGCTGGCGCGCGAGGGCGCGAAGGTCGCGGTCACCGACGTCAACCTGGCGGGCGCGCAGGCCCTGGCCGGGGCGATCAATGCCGAGGTCCCGGGTGCGGCCTTCGCCTTCGCCCACGACGTCACCGACGAGGCCGAATGGGTCTCGGTCATAGACCAGGCCGTGGCGGCCATGGGCGGGCTGTCGATCCTGGTCAACAATGCCGGCATCGGCGGCGAGATGAATTTCGTCGAGACCGACACGCTCGAGAACTGGCGCCGCGTCCAGGCGGTCAATATCGAGTCCATCATGCTGGGCTGCAAACACGCCATGCCGCACCTGCGGGCCTCGGCACCAGCCTCAATCATCAACATCAGTTCGGTGGCCGGCCTCGCCGCCGCCCCCGGCATGGGCGCCTATAACGCCACCAAGGCAGCGGTCTGGATGTACACCAAGACCATCGCCCTCGAGGCCGCCAAGGGTGGCTGGAACGTCCGCTGCAACTCGGTCCATCCGGTCTTCATCAAGACCCCGATCCTCGACCCCTTCATCGCCATGTCCGGCGGCGACGAGGCC
>JBEIJS010000181.1:0-4141 GCA_040380105.1 Caulobacteraceae bacterium
CAAGGGCGGGATGAAGTCGGTCGTGGCCCAGATCTGGCCCAAGGTTCAGGCCGACGAACCGGTCACCCTGTTCCGGTCGCACAACCCGGCCTATGCCGACGGCGGCCAGATGCGCGACTTCGTCTTCGTCGAGGACGTGGTGGATATCGTCGAATGGCTGCTCGATGCGCCGCACGTCTCCGGCGTGTTCAACGCCGGGTCGGGACAGGCGCGATCCTTCCTCGACCTGGCCCATGCGACCTTCGCCGCTGCGGGCAAGACGCCCCGGGTCGAATATGTCGACACCCCGGAAAGCATCCGCGACAAATACCAGTATTTCACCGAGGCGAGGATGGAGCGGCTGCGGGCCGCCGGTTTCGAGGGCCAGTCGACACCTCTGGAAGAGGGGGTCCGGCGCTATGTCCAGAGCTTCCTGGCGACGACGGACCCTTATCGATGAAGCCCGGCCGGATGAGCCTGCGCCAGTGGGCCGGCTGGACCGGCCTTGGCATCGTGCTTTTGCTGGCCACGGCCCTGGCGATCTGGCGGGGTGACATTCTTCGGGCCGGTCTGGACCCGCAGGTGCCGTTCCAGACCTATACGCCGCCGCCGGCCCCCGACTATGGCACCCCGGCGGCCTGGGCGCTGCTGGATGTGCGTGGGCCGAACCCGGGGCCTGCAGCGGTCTTCTTTGTGCATCCCACCACCCATGACGGCGGTCGCGAATGGAACGGGCCGATCGGGGACCCGGCGGCCGACGCCTGGCTGGAGCGGGTTGTCCTGCCCAACTATGCGGGTCCCTTCGCGCGGGCGGGGGCGATCAGCGCCCCGCGCTATCGCCAGGGCAGCCTCTATTCCCGACTGACCCTGCGCGACGATGCGCGCGAGGCGCGAGCCTTTGCCTGGCGCGACATCGCCGCGGCCTTCGATGTCTGGATCAGGCGACATCCGGACGGCCCCATTGTGCTGGCCGGGGTCGAGCAGGGTGGCGATCTGGTCGAGCGTCTGGTGCGCGAGCGGGTGGCCGGCGACCCGGCCCTGCGCGCCCGGCTGGTGGCCGTCTATCTGGTGGATGTCGTGGCCGCCGTGGATTCCCTGACGGCCGAGGTTCCGGCCTGCGCCAGCCGCGCCCAGGCCGGCTGTATCGTCGCCTGGTCGCCGGTCAGTGAGGGCAATGACGGGGCCGGGCAACGGCGGCTGAGGCGGGCCCTTGTCTGGGACGAACGAGGCCGGCTGGTCGATCTCGCGGGCCGGGAGGCCTTGTGCGTCAACCCGGTGACCGGCTCGACCAATACGGCCCCGGTCGAGGCGCGCCTGCACCAGGGGGCGACCAATGCCACCGGCCTCGAATGGGGTGTTCGCCCGGCCCTGATGGCCCGCGAAATCGCCACCCAGTGCCGCGGCGGCCTGCTGCGTCACACCGAGCTGAAGACGGAGTCATTCCGCGAGACAGGCAATTGGGCAGACCGAAGAAAATCGCGTCCTTACAATCTGTTCTATGGCGATATTGAAGCAGATGTTCAGGCGCGGATGGTTGTCTGGAAGGCCGGCCAGCCGGCCTAATCAATCCCCGGCCGGTCGTTGCGCCAGTCGAACAGGGCTTCCAGCACCCTGACGGCCTCGCCCCGGGGGCTGGTTAGATCCGGGTCGCGGCCCAGCACCAGACGGGCGTCGTCGGACGCCGCCAGCAGCAGGGATCGGTGCCGGATAGGGTCGGCGAATCGGTAGGCGGGGAAGCCGCTCTGTTTGAGGCCGAGGGGATCGCCGCCGCCGCGCAGGCGGAAATCCTCTTCGGCGATCTCGAAACCGTCCTCGGTCCGGCGCAGGGTCTCGAGCCTGAGGCGGGCCGTCTCACCGAGCCCGTCGTCACCGCCGCCGTAAAGCAGGATGCAGGCGCTGGCCTTGGCCCCACGCCCGACCCGGCCGCGCAGCTGGTGCAGCTGGGCCAGGCCGAAGCGGTCGGCGTGTTCGATGACCATGATGGTGGCATTGGGCACATCGACCCCGACCTCGACCACAGTGGTGGCGACCAGCAGGGGAATACGGCCGTCGGCGAAATCGGTCATGACGGCCTCGCGCTCGGCCCCCGGCATCTGGCCGTGGGCGAGGCCGACCTCGACCTTGAGGATGCGGCGCAGGTCGGCGGCCCGGGCCTCGGCGGCGGCCAGGTCGACGGTCTCGCTCTCGGCCACGAGGGGGCAGATCCAGTAGGCCTGGGCGCCGCTGTCGATCGCCGCCTTGAGCCGTTTGGCGACCTCGCCGATACGGGCCAGCGGCAGGACGGCGGTGGTGATCGGGGTCCGGCCCGGCGGCTTTTCGTTCAGGCGCGATACCTCAAGCTCGCCGTACTGGGTCAGCTCCAGGGTGCGCGGGATGGGCGTGGCCGACATGGTCAGCAGATGGACGCTACCGGTGCGGGGATCGCCCTTGGCCTGCAGCCGCTGGCGTTCATTGACGCCGAACCGGTGCTGTTCGTCGATGACGGCGAGCGCCAGCCGGTCGAAGCGGACGGCATCCTGGAACAGGGCATGGGTGCCGATGGCGACGCCGGCCTCGCCCGAGGCCAGGGCGGCGAGACGCGTGCGGCGCTCGGCCGGGGTGTCGCGGCCGGTCAGCAAAACGGTCGGGACGCCGGCGGCCTCCAGCATGGGGGCCAGTCGCTGCCAGTGCTGGCGGGCGAGGATCTCCGTGGGGGCCATCAAGGCGGCCTGGAAGCCCGAGGCGGCCGTATCCGCCAGCGCCAGGGCCGCAACGGCCGTCTTGCCCGAGCCGACGTCGCCCTGCAGCAGCCGGCCCATCTGTTCGCCCGAGGCCAGGTCACGGCGGATTTCGGCGACGGCCTGCCGCTGGGCCCCGGTCAGGTCGAAGTCGAGGGCAGCCAGCAGCCGGGCGGAGGCCTCGCCGGGGGCGATATGGGGGCCGGGGGTGATCTGACGCGCCCGACGGCGACGCGCCAGCGCCAGCTGGTGGGCCAGAAGCTCGTCATAGGCCAGCCGCTGCCGGGACGGGGCGTCGGGTTCCAGCTCGGGCTCGGAGGTCGGGGTGTGCAGGGCTTCGAGCGCGGCGCGCCAGCCGGGCCAGCGGGTCTTCGCCAGCCAGGCAGGGTCCTGCCACTCCGGAAGCTCGGGGGCGTGGGTGAGGGCGGCCTGCACCAGTTTGCGGACCACGCGCGACGACAGGCCGGCGGTCGCGGGATAGACCGGCTCGATCGCCGCGATTTCGCCCGCCTGTTCCGGGGTGAAGATGTCCGGGTGGACGATCTGGACCTCGGCGTTGAAGCGTTCGACCTTGCCCGAGACCAGCCGCTTCTGGCCCCTGGGCAGCAGGCGGTCGATGTGCTGGGCCGAGCCGCCGAACCAGATCATGTGGACAAAGCCGGTGTCGTCGGAGGCCCGGACCTTGATCGGGACGCCCGGCTTGCCCGGAACGATCAGCCGGTCGATGACGATCTCGAAGATGCCGACCTGTCCCTCGACCGCATTCGCCGCCGTCATCGGCTGGCGCATGATCAGGCCCGAAGGGGACAGGAAGGCCAGGTCGCGGACCAGCGGCCCGGCCAGTTTCTGGACGAGCGGCAGGATCTTCGGCCCCACGCCCTTCAGGCTGGAAACCTCCGCGAACAGGGGAAAGAGAATCTGCGGCCGCATGGATCGACAGCATAGAGCAATAGAAGCTTCGCGTTGACGGGGGTTTTGCGGATGGGAGGTTCATCACAACGGACACAACGAGGGCACAACGGGCACGGCGCGTCAGGGGACAAATCCCGTCGAGGTGCGTTCCTGGATATCGGGATTGCGGCATTCGCCGCGCGGGTCTGATCGAGGCCCGGGCCTCGATCCATCTATCCCACACGGGGAAAAGGGGCCGCATTCCTTCCTCCCACCCGGACCCCGTTGTGTCCGTTGTGCCCTCGTTGTGTCCGTTGTGATGAACCTCGCGCTGCCGACGCTGGCGAAAGCGCGTCTGGAACGCTATCTCCGCATCGCGATTGAACCTGACCGACCGGGCAAGGAACCTTGTGGCCGATATTGACGCACGTCTGAAAGAACGACTCGGCCGGATCACCTTCCGGGCATGGCGGCGCGGGTTCCGCGAAGCCGATCTGGTGCTGGGTCCGTTCGTGGACCAGGTCGGGCCGACGCTCGACGAGGGCGAACTGGAC
>JBEIJS010000182.1:0-4068 GCA_040380105.1 Caulobacteraceae bacterium
ACGCGCTTGGTCTTGGCCTCCAGCCAGGAGGAATAGTTGCCCTCGTGCGGATGGCCCTTGCCGCGGTCCAGCTCCAGCGTCCATTTGGTGACGAGGTCGAGGAAATAGCGGTCGTGGGTCACCAGGATGACGCAGCCCGGGAAGGCCTCGAGGTGGTGCTGCAGCCAGGCCACCGACTCGGCGTCCAGGTGGTTGGTCGGTTCGTCGAGCAGCAGCATGTCGGGCTTGCTCAGCAGCAGCCGCGCCAGGGCCACGCGGCGCTTCTCACCGCCGGACAGGTTGGTGGTTTCCCAGTCGTCGGGCGGACAGCGCAGGGCGTCCATGGCCATTTCGATGCGGCTGTCGATGTCCCAGACGTCGCCGGCGTCGATCTTTTCCTGCAGGGCCGTCATCTCGGCCATCAGCTCGTCGGTGTATTCCTCGGCCATTTCCATGGCGATGGCGTTGAAGCGGGTGACCCACTGCTTCTCCTCGCACCAGGCCTCGACGTTCTCGCGGACGTTCAGGCTGTCGTCGAGCTGGGGCTCCTGCTCCAGATAGCCGCGCTTGATGCCGTCGGCCGCGCGGGCTTCGCCGTTGAACTCGCTGTCCAGCCCGGCCATGATCTTCAGCAGGGTCGACTTGCCCGAGCCGTTGACCCCGACGACGCCGATCTTGGCGTCGTTGTAGAAGCTCAACCAGATGTTTTCGAAGATCTTCTTGCCGCCGGGAAAGGTCTTGGTCAGACCCTGCATCTGGAAAATATATTGCTGCGCCATGAGGTGCGTCGCGCCCTGTCGTTCGGGGATGGTGGGAGGTTGGCGCGGGATGTAGCCGCCGCGCCGCGGTTGGGCAAATGTCTAGCGTCGGGGCAGGGCGGTTTGATGGCGGGTCAGGCGTAGTTGAAGCTGATCGACACCCGCTCGCTCTTCGCCGCATTCGGCGGCACCTCATGCCGCAGCCAGCTCTCCCACATCAGCACCGTCCCGGCCGCCGGTGCCAGATAGACGAACGGGCGCTCGGCCTCGGGGGCGTCGGCGTGGACGCCGGGGCGGGCCATCATCATGGGCAGGCGCGGGTCTTCAAGCTTCAGGGCCGAGGCGCCGTCAGGAACCTCGACATAGACGGTGCCGCTGAGGAAGGCGTGGGGGTGGATATGGCCCGTGTGGCCGCCGCCGGGCTTCAGGACATTGACCCACAGATTGTCCAGCCGCGGCTTGCGCGCGAGGTCGAAATTCAGCGCCCTGGCATAGGCGACGGCATGCCGGTCCAGATGCCGTTTCAGCTCTGCGAACTCCGGCATCCGGTTCGGCAGGTCGTTGAGCGAGCCATAGGAGGTATAGCCGCGATAGCCATGCTCGCGGCACCAGGCGCGGCCGGCCTGATCCTCCAGCGCCAGCATGCGGCAGGCGTCGAGCAGGCCGGCGTTGAAGGCGTCGAAACCGGGCGAGCCGGCCAGCGAGGCCTCATAGACCTGGGTGACAAAGAGAGGGCGCAGGGACATGGGGGTGGCATAGCCCGTCGGGCGGGACCGGGAAAGACGGTGGCCGACAGGTGGTTGGTGGTTGGTGATTGGTGGGTGACCGCCGCCTGGGCAAGAGCGCCGTCCGGGCCGGTCTTTCCGCATCCGACGAGGCCGAAATCACCAATCACCAATCACCAGCCACCAATCACCACCCCAGCCCCGCCTCACCCCTCAGCACCGCCTCCGCCTCCGCCGTATGCTTGGCCCCCGACCGGTCATGCAGCACCAGCGGCGGCAGCAGCCTCAGCGGTGCCTTGCCGGTCTTGATCGCCTGCACCAGCACCCGTTTCGCCGGCTCATCGGCATGGGGATGAATGCCCCGCACCGCGAAGGATCCCGCCGTCTCACCCAGCAGGGCCAGCAGATCGGCCAGCCGGTCGGCCCGGTGAATAACCACGATCCGGCCGCCTTCGCGCACGGACTTCAGCAGGAAGGTCGTCCAGGCCTTCAGCCCGTCGTCCGCCATCCAGGCCCCGCGCTTGCCCTCCGCCGGGGCCCGCAGGGCACCGGGGTCGTCGAAGAAGGGCGGATTGCTGACCGCCCGGTCGAACAGCGGCAGGTCCAGCGACCGGAAGCCTGCTGCGATGTCGCCCTCCACGATCTGCGCGTCTGCTCCGTTCAACGCGGCATTCTCCCGCGCCAGCGCCGCCATGGCGGGATCGCGCTCCAGTCCGGTCAGGGCGACGCCGGGACACCGCGCCGCGATCTGCATCAGCACAGCCCCGGCCCCGCAGCCGGCCTCGATCACCCGTTCGCCCGGCGCGGCCGCCACAGCCGCCGCCAGCAGGGCCGCATCCATGCCCGCCCGATAGCCCCGGGCCGGCTGGCGCAGCCGGACGCGGCCGCCCAGCAGGGCGTTTTCTACGGTCTTGTCCTCGAATTGCGGGAACGGTGCGACGGTCACGCGGCTTGACCCTTCATGGAGCGATCACCATTGTGCGCCGCATCGCCGCCGGGCAAGGCGGCGGCTGTATTTTCGGGCGTGATTCTCCCCCACGCCGCCGTTTCGATGAGTTTCCCGTTGGACGCTGTCACCGTCGCCGAGCCCCGCTCGAAGGGGCATGTCGAGCCGCTCGTGCGGCTGGCGGCACGCGACATGGCGACCGTCGACGCCCTGATCCTCGACCGGATGCAGTCCCAGGTGCCGGTCATCCCCCTGCTGGCCGAGCATCTGATCTCCGCCGGCGGCAAGCGGTTGCGGCCCCTGCTGACCCTGGCCGCCGCCCGGGCATCGGGTGCGACCGGCGACATCACCGCCCCGGTCAAGCTGGCTGCCTCGGTCGAGTTCATCCACACCGCCACCCTGCTGCATGACGATGTCGTTGACGCCTCTGACCTGCGGCGCGGCAAGGTCGCGGCCCATCTGATCTGGGGCGCCCCGTCCAGCGTGCTGGTCGGCGACTTCCTGTTCGCCCGCGCCTTCGAACTGATGGTCGAGACCGGCCAGATGCGGGCGCTTGGCATCCTTGCCTGGGCCTCCAGCGTCATCTCCGAGGGCGAGGTGCTGCAGCTGACCCGCGCCCACGACCTGAATCTGGATCAGGACACCTATCTGCAGATCATCTCGGCCAAGACGGCCGAGCTGTTCGCGGCCGCGGCCGAGGCCGGTGCGGTCGGGGCAGGGGCCGATGAAACGGCTGTCGAGGCCCTGCGCGCCTATGGCCTCAACCTCGGCCTGGCCTTCCAGCTGGCCGACGATGCGCTGGACTATGGCGGCACCGCCCAGGCGCTGGGCAAGAACACCGGCGACGACTTCCGCGAGGGCAAGGTCACCATGCCCCTGCTGCTGGCCGCCGCCCGTACCCGTGGCCGCGAGGACGCCTTCTGGGACCGCACCATCAACAAGGGTCAGCGGACCGAGGACGATTTCCGCCGCGCGCGCGAACTGGTCGTCGGCACGGGGGCCCTCAACGCCACCCTCGACACAGCCGGCGAATACGCCGACCTCGCCAAGTCAGCCCTGCGCGCGCTTCCCGCCAGCGACTGGTGCGATGCCCTGGAACAGCTGGCCGATTTCGCGGTCAGCCGCGCGGCGTAATCAGCGCAGTCCGGCGCAGAATCGCTGGATCCGCCCGCAGGCCTCCTCCAGCACCGTCTCCGACGTCGCATAGCTGATGCGGAAATAGGGGCTCAGGCCGAAGGCCGAGCCCTGCACCACGGCCACGCCCTCGGCGTCCAGCAGTTCGCTGGCGAAGGTATCGTCGCTGTCGATCGTCACCCCGCCCTCGGTCGTCTTGCCGATCAGTCCCTCGATCGACGGATAGACATAGAAGGCACCCTCCGGCACCGCGCAGCGGATGCCCGTCGCCTGGTTGAGCATCGACACCACCAGATCGCGCCGCGCTTCGAAATGCCTGGCCCGCTCGGCGATGAAGTCCTGCGGCCCGTTCAGCGCCTCGACGGCTGCCCACTGGCTGATCGACGAGGGGTTGGAGGTCGTCTGACCCGCCACCTTGCGCATCAGATCGATCAGAGGCTTGGGCCCGCCGGCATAGCCGATGCGCCAGCCGGTCATCGCATAGGCCTTGGACACCCCGTTCACCGTCAGGGTCCGGTCGTAGAGG
>JBEIJS010000183.1:0-3980 GCA_040380105.1 Caulobacteraceae bacterium
CCCCCCACACCCCCCCCCCCCCCCCCCACACCCCACACCCCAATCCCCACCCCCCGTTAACCCCCCACTCACCCTGCCCCCCAACCCGATCTTCACCTCGTGACGGTTAAAACGTCCCGGAATGAGCCAGTCCCGCTTCAACGAGGACCGGCCATAACTGTGATGTTGAAGGGTGTTCCATGGCCAAGACCGTTCTCGTGGTCGACGATGATCCGACCCAGCGCCGCCTCGCGCAGGCCGTGCTGGAGCGTGAGGGCTATGCCGTCATCCACGCCGAATCCGGCGGCGAGGCCATCGACCGTCTGACGAAGGGCGGCGGGGCCGACGTTGTCCTGCTGGACATGGTCATGCCCGGCATGAGCGGCATGGAGGCCCTGGCCGAGATCCGCACCGCAGGCGTGACCACACCCGTCATCGTCCTGACCGCCTCGGGCGGGGTCGATGCGGTGGTCAAGGCCATGCAGGCCGGGGCCCAGGACTTCTTCGTCAAACCCGTCTCGGCCGAGCGGCTGCTGGTCGGCGTCTCCAACGCTCTCCAGATCACCCGACTGACCGCAGAGGTCGGCCGGCTCAAGAAACACGTCTCCGGCCGCACCTCCTTCGACGATCTCGTGGGCACCAGCCCGCCCATGCGGATGGTCAAGTCACTGGGCGCCCGGGCCGCCAAATCCTCCATCCCGGTCCTGATCACCGGCGAAAGCGGCGTCGGCAAGGAAGTCATCGCCCGTGCCCTGCACGGCGCCTCGGACCGCTCGGGCAAGCCCTTCGTAGCCGTCAACTGCGGTGCCCTGCCCGCCAACCTGATCGAGTCGATCCTGTTCGGCCATGAAAAGGGGGCCTTCACCGGCGCCCACGACAAACACCTCGGCAAATTCCAGGAAGCCAACGGCGGCACCCTGTTCCTCGACGAGATCGGCGAACTGCCGCTCGATATGCAGGTCAAACTGCTGCGCGCCCTGCAGGAGGGCGAGGTTGACCCCGTCGGCTCCAAACGCGCGGTCAAGGTTGACGTCCGCATCGTCTCGGCCACCAACCGCGACCCGGCCCAGCAGGTCCGGGCCGGCGCCTTCCGCGAGGATTTGTTCTATCGCCTCAACGTCTTCCCGATCGAGGCTCCGTCCCTGCGCGAGCGCCGCGAGGACATCCCCGCCCTGATCGACCACTTCATCGCCCGCTTCAATGTCGAGGAAGGCAAGCGCGTCGCCGGCTGTTCGGGCGAGACCCTGGCCCTGCTCACCGCCTTCGACTGGCCCGGCAATGTCCGCCAGCTCGAAAACACCGTCTATCGCGCCATCGTCCTGGCCGACGCGCCCTTCCTGCAACCGCACGACTTCCCGGCCATCTCGGGCCTCTCCTCTCCCCCCGTGGGGGAGGTGGATCGTCGCGACAGCGACGAGACGGAGGGGGTGCCGGCCGCGGGCTCGGTCCTCGACCTTCCGCCCCTGCCCGACACCCCGATCCGCATCCTCGACGAGCGCGGCCATCTGCGCACCCTCGAGCAGATCGAGCGGGACCTGATCCAGCACGCCATCGAGGTCTATGCCGGCCACATGTCAGAGATCGCCCGCCGTCTCGGCATCGGCCGCTCGACCCTCTACCGCAAGGTTCGCGAACAGGGGCTTGAGGGCATCCTCAAGGAAGCGGGCTGAGGCATATCGCCACCGAGCCGATCGGCGCGGGGGTCAGTAACGTCCCCGCAGGCTGACACGGCGAGGGCGGGCCGCACCGAATAGCGGGGTCGGCAACCCTATTGTGACCAAAAGTTCATTGGCCACAGGCGAACCCGGTGCCAAAGAAAGGGATTGGTTCGTCCTGGGCCCAACCCTTGGCTTCTTCGCCGAAAGGCGACGGAAATTCCGGGTGCGCACGTTTCAGGGCTGGTTTCTCCCCGGGATTCGTCCGCATGCTGCTTGTCACTACCGCCCTGTCCGGCCTGATGGCCGGTCTGATCCAGACCGCGCCGCCGCCCGTACAGCCGCCGCAGTCACCCGCGACACCGGCCCCGGCGGCCCAGGCTCCGGCGACCCAGGCCCCCACGCCCGAAGCGGGGGCGGCGACCTTCGAGCTCGATTCCGTCGTGACCACCGGCGCGCGCCCGCGTGGCAGCGCCAACTCCGACATCCCGCCCGATGTCACCCTGAGTGCCGAGCAGATCGCGGCCTACGGGGCCTCGAACATCGCCGAACTGCTGACCTATCTGGAGCCCCTGACCCGCAGTTCGCGCGGTCGTGCCGACGGCCCGCCGGTGTTCCTGGTCAATGGCCGCCGCATCTCCGGGTTCCGGGAAATCCAGGGCGTGCCGCCGGAAGCCATCGAGCGGGTCGACATCCTGCCCGAGGAGGTCGCGCTCGAATACGGCTATGCCGCCGACCAGCGCGTCGTCAATTTCGTGCTCAGGTCCAACTTCCGTTCCACCACCACCGAGCTCGCAGGGCGTCTGCCGGTCCAAGGCGGCCGCACCACCACCGAGATCAAGGGCAACCTGCTCCACATCTCGGGCCCGACCCGCTGGTCAGTGGACGCCGAGCACGAGCGCTCCACCCCCCTGTTCGAGTCCGAGCGCGACATCGTCCGCGATACGGTCTCCAGCCCCAATGACACGGTCGCGGGCATTTCGGGCGGCGCCTATCGCACCCTTCTGGCCGAGAGCGAGCGCACCACCGCGCGCGGCACCTACAAGCGCGATCTCAACAACACCACCCAGGCGACCCTCAGCGGCAGTCTCGAGGACCGGTCCAGCCAGAGCTTCAACGGCCTGCCCGGATTCAGGCTCACCGTGCCCGACTCCAACCCCTTCTCGCCGCCCGGCCCCGGCGCGGTGCAGGTCTTCCGCTATCTCGACACCCCCGCGGCCCTCGACCGCCAGACCGACAGCCTCACCGGAGGCCTCGGCCTGGTCGTCGACGGCTTCCTCGGCGAGGACTGGCGCTGGACCCTGTCCGGCAACTATGACCGCGTCGAAACCGATACCGTCACCGGGCGCGGCTATGACTCCGTCAATGTGCCGTTCCAGACCCGTCTGAACGCCAATGACCCGACCGCCAATCCCTACGGCCCCCTTTCCCCCTCCGACTTCACCCGCTTCGCCGACGACACCGCCAACTCGGTCTCCCAGGTGCTGTCGACCGAACTGGTGCTGAACGGCGACGTGTTCGACCTGCCGGCCGGCGGCATCTCCTCGTCCTTCAGGTTCGGTGCCGATACCCGCTCGCTGGATTCCACCAGCATCCGCTCGGGCCTGACCATCGAACGCTCCCAGTCGCGCGACCGCTTCAACAGCCAGGCCAGTTTCAACATCCCCATCGCCAGCCGCCGCCGGGACATCCTGACCGCGATCGGCGACCTGTCGGCCAATTTCAACGTCGGCTATGAGGAGCTGTCAGACTTCGGCGGCCTGACCACCCTCGGCTTCGGCGTCAACTGGTCCCCGATCGAGCCCCTGTCGTTCCAGCTCAGCTATACCGACGAGAACGGCGCCCCGACGATCTCCCAGCTGAATGACCCGATCATCTCGACCCCCAACGTCCCGGTGTTCGACTTCCGGACCAACCAGACGGTGCTGGTCACCCGCATCGACGGCGGCAACCAGAACCTGAACTCGGACAACCGTCAGGTCTGGAAGGCCGGCTTCAACTTCAAGCCCTGGACCGAGACCGACTTCCGCATCCAGTCGACCTGGACCCGCAGCCTCACCGAAGACGCCATCTCCGCCTTCCCGACCCTGACCCCGGACCTCGAGGCCGCCCTGCCCGGCCGCTTCGTCCGCAGCGGCGGCGTCCTTGTGGCCTTCGACGCCCGGCCGCTGAATTTCGAGCGGTTCGAGCGTCAGGACATCCGCACCGGTTTCAACTATTCCCGCGCCTTCGGGGCCGCCAGTCCGGCGGCTGCCCCGCTGCCCGGTGCCCCCGGCAGCGCGCGCCCGGCCGGGATTCCCGGCGGCGGCGGCGGCGGGCCGATCCGCATGGGCCAGGGCGGCCCGG
>JBEIJS010000184.1:0-3975 GCA_040380105.1 Caulobacteraceae bacterium
CGCAGGGATCACCGTCATCCGACAGGGTGTGCGGGATGAAACCGTAGTTGCCGGGATAGTACATCGCCGTGTGCAGGAAGCGGTCGACGAACAGGGCACCGGACGCCTTGTCCATCTCGTATTTCACCGGCAGGCCCCCCTGAGGGATCTCGATGATGACATTGACGTCCCAGGGCGGATTGGGGCCGACGGGAATGGCGTCGATATTCATGGCGCGCTCGATTATTGTGCAGTGCGATACGAAAGTGGCGGGCGTGATAGGCGCGGGTCGCGGCGGAAGCAAGGCGGGAAGCCCCGCGCATGTGACGCGCCGCTTGAGCGCAAGACCCGGGTGCCTCACGGTGCCGGCGTGATGAGGAGGCTGCGATGACCCTGTACGACTGGCTGGCGCTGGCTCTCTTTATCCTTTGCTGGCTCGGCTATGGCCCGTTTCTGACCCTCCTGGCGCAGCGCAGCGGCACTCTGAACGCTGACATGCTGGTCGTTCGCCGGGTGTGGATGACGGCCATGACCCACCGTGAGATCCGTCTCGTCGACAGCAATCTGTTGGGCCACACGATCAATTCGGGCGGCTTTTTCGCCTCGACCAACCTGCTGCTGATCGCGGCTGTGGCCAGCGTCCTGTTTGGCGGGGAACAGGCAATGCAGGGGTTCGCCTCGGTCGGCGCAGAGGCCGTACCAACGAAGCTGCTGGTCGCCAAGCTGGCCCTGGTACTGCTCTGTCTTGCCCGCGGACTGCTGGATTTCATCTGGTCGATCAGACAGTTGAACTACGCCCTTGCCCTGATCGGCGCCGCGCCCGAGGTGCATACCGAGGCCGACCGCGCTGCACTCGGCGACGCCGCCGCCAATCTGCTGAATCCGGCGCTGAACGCCTTCAGCCAGGGCGTGCGAGGCTATTATTTCGCCCTGGCGGCGGCGGCCTGGCTGTTCGGGCCGCTTTGGCTGGCGCTCGGCGTGGCAGCCGCATTCTGGCTGATGGTCTGGCGACAGGCCGGATCACCGGCTGCGCGCGCCATTCGCAGCGCGCGCCGGCTGCTGGAGCGGACCTGAGCCGTCCGGGGCCAGGCATTTCATTTACGCAGTTGCGAGATAAGCGCTTGACGATTTGTGCGCTGCAACCTAGCTTGGTTTTCGACGCCTTCGGGTGTCGTGCCCTTCTGGGCGTTTCCTCCCTATAGACTTCATGCCGCGCCTTCGGGCGCGGCTTTTTTATGCCCCGGCCAGCAGGTCGGCGATGACCCGCGCGACCCCCTTTTCGGTGCGCGACCAGCCGGGTCCCGGCGTACGCGACGGCTCGTCGAAATAGAGGGCCCGGTTCAGCTCGATCTGGATGGCGTGAAACCCCTCGGACGGACGCCCCCATCGCTGGGTGGTCCAGCCCCCGGCATAGGGCTGGTTCAGCGCCACCCGCCAGCCAAGGGCCTCGAACGCCCGGCGCAGACGCCGCGTCAGCCCGGCCTCGCAGGACGATCCGTGACGGTCACCGAGGACCACATCCGGCCCTCTAGCCCCGCCCACACCCTGCGTCGCCCTCGCGGGCATCGAATGCCAGTCGACCAGCACGGCCTCGCCATGTCGCGCCCGCGCCGCTTCCATCCCGGCGACCAGCTGCTGATGATAGGGCGAATGGGCTCGCAGAATCCGGTCACGCGCCTCGGCCAGCGACAGACGCCGACCATAGAGTGCCCGACCGTCGCCTGTCAGCCGGGGAATGACGCCATACCCCGCTGCCGTCCGGGCCGAAACCGGTCCATCGGCGACGCCTTCGATCAGGACAGGGTCCAGATCGGCCGGATCACGGTTCAGATCGACCCAGGCACGCCCGAACCGGCCGAGCACCACCGTCGCACCCCCGGCAACACCGGGCGCGATCAGCCGATCCACCAGGGCGTCCTCGGCGCTGCGCAAGCCGGCCTCGTCCAGAGCCGGATCGCGGCCCATCTCCGGCGGATAGATGGTACCCGAATGGGGTGAAGCGAAGACAAAGCGACCGGGCGTCTGCGGACGCAGAACGACACACGCCTCACCGCCGTCGACCTCCGTTGCACCCCGCTTCTCATCCATGCCGATGCCTTACCCTGTTTCGCCCGGGCCTTCACAGCCGGCGGCCTCCCGGAGCCCCTGATTTTCATGGCGGGTTTACCAGTCACGGCGTAGCCTTCCCGAAAGACCATCGGGGAACGACATGGCGCGCATTCTACTGGCTGAGGACGATCATTCGCTCCGCGGCTTCCTGACCCGGGCACTCGAACGCGCCGGCCATTCCGTCGTCGATTGCGAGAATGGCGACGACGCCATCGAGGCGCTGGATCAGGGTCCGTGGGACCTGTTGCTGACAGACATCGTCATGCCCGGTGCCGACGGGATCGAGGTGGCCCGCGTCGCAGCCGCCCGTCAGCCCGGCATACGCATCATGTTCATCACCGGCTTCGCGGCCGTGGCCCTGTCAGCCGCCCAGGCCAGCCCCCAGGCCAAGGTGCTGGCCAAACCCGTCCACCTTCGCGACCTGGTCGGTGAGGTCGAGCGGATGGTCGCGGCTTGATCGGACTGATCGCTGCATTTGCCCTTTTCGGGGCCTCCGGCCTGCCGCAAGCGCCCGACGTCAGCCCGATCCAGCTCGGGGAGGATGTCTTCATGGCCGGCGGATGTGGCGGCTTCGGCTGGACCGTCGACCTCCAGCAAGAGCCCTGGCTGTTCGGAGCCTATTTCGCTGCCCATCCCGACACCCCGCCCGAGCAGATCCGCAGCGCAGCGCGCGAAGGCGGCCTTGGCCTGAGAGCCCGGCTTGAGGCCGAGCTGGAGGAAATCCACGACACGGCCAACTTCCGCGTCTGGGCTGCAGGGATCGAGGCTCGCTGCGACCGCATCACGCGGGACTATCCGACCCTGCTGCGCCGAAGCGACGACACACCCGCCCGCTGGGCCGCCGCCCGCGCCCGGTTCGAGGAGCGCTACACCGAATAGGGTGGCCCCGTTTTCGCATTGGGCCTTGCGGATGACGAAGCCCGTAGGTTATAGACCGCGCCTTCCCGCCCCGGCGGTCAGGCTGTTTGCTTGGGTCCCGGGGCCGTTTTGGCGGATGCGTAGCTCAGCGGGAGAGCACCTCGTTGACATCGAGGGGGTCACAGGTTCAATCCCTGTCGCGTCCACCATTCCTTTCCCTGCGGCCCTGTACGCCTCCGGTGACGACGACCGGGCTGGACCGGAACGGCGCGGCGACGCATTACAGGCCTCATGTCCGACCTGTTTCCCGACCCCTCCCCTGCCGACTGGCGCGGTCTGGCCGAAAAGGCCCTGAAGGACCGGTCGCTCGAAAGCCTCGTTCACCTCGACGCTGACGGCCTCGCGATCCGGCCCCTCTATGCCGCTGCGACCGGCGGCGCGGCCGTATCAACGCCCCGACCGTCAGACGCCGAGGGGCGGGCGTGGGATGTGCGGACCCTCGTCGAGGGCGAAGACCCGGCGGCCGTCAACGCCGCCGTCCTCGCCGACCTTGTGGGCGGGGCCGCCTCGGTGCTGCTGAAGGGGGCCGTTCTGGCCGACTCCGAGCCACTCGGCCGCGCGCTGGACGGCGTCGCGCTGGAACTGGCACCGGTCGGACTGGACGCCGGTCTGGACGGGCCGGAGGCCGC
This sequence comes from Caulobacteraceae bacterium, assembly GCA_040380105.1. GTDB lineage: Bacteria > Pseudomonadota > Alphaproteobacteria > Caulobacterales > Caulobacteraceae > Brevundimonas. The sequence continues at coordinate 3,636 of JBEIJS010000184.1, forward strand.
CAATGCGCTGGCGGTTGCGGCCAAGGGCTCACCACGCGCCCGGCTCATGTTTCATATGGATCCGCTCTCGGCCTTCGCCGAAGCCGGTGCGGCCCCGCGGGCGATCGACGAACACCTGTTGCTGGCCGTCAATACGGCGGAGCGTCATGCGGGGGCCTATCCCGAAGCGTCCTTCTTCATGGCCGGCGGACGGGTCGTACATGAGGCGGGCGGGTCGATCGGGCAGGAGCTGGGTTTTGTGGCGGCCAATGCGGTCGCCCTCGTCAGGGCCGCGGTCGCGGCGGGCATGACGGTCGAGGCAGCGCTGAAGGGCACCGTCCTCGGCGTCTCGCTGGATCAG
>JBEIJS010000185.1:0-3964 GCA_040380105.1 Caulobacteraceae bacterium
CAGCTGTGACAGCAGTTCCGGGCGGGTGACGATCCGGGCCCCGGCGCGTTTCGCGGCACCGATGTCGGGCACGGTGTCCTCGATGGCGCCGGTGGCGACCACGGTCTGGTCGGCGCGGGTGACGCCGGAGCCGTCCTGCGGATGCAGGGTCACGCCGTGCGCTTCCAGCCAGGCGAATTTCTCCGGCGTGCGGCCCTGGTCGCGGGACCGGTCGGAGCCCTCGATACGGCCTCCCCCCGAAGCCCGAATCTGGGCCTGGACGATCATCGCCAGCGGGAGCATTCCCGAGCCGCCGATACCGCAGAAGAAATAGTCGTCTTGATTCATGAGGGCGAAACCGGGGAATGTCCGGCGGCCTGACTAGCACGGGCGAGGCTGGAGGCCAGCGGCAGAGCATGAAGATCGGCATCGTCAACGCCAGTTCGCGCTTCAGCAAGGCGCGCGCCGAGGCCGTCCTGGACTGGTTCGCCCTGAATTTTCCGGACGGCTCGGTGACCGCGAGCTTTCATCCGGCCAGTTTCGGCAAGCACGGCCATTTCGGCGGCGACGACGCCAGCCGGGCCAATGCCTTTGTGGAATACGCCAATGATCCGCGGCTGGACGCGGTCTGGTTCGCGCGCGGCGGCTATGGCTCATGCCGGATCGCCGAGGCGGTGCTGCCCCGGCTGACGGCGGTGGCGCGCAAGAAGCGGTATCTGGGCTATTCGGACGCCGGCAGTATTCTGGCCCTGCTCTACAAGGCCGGTTTTCCGCATGTGGCGCATGGCCCGATGGCCTCGGATGCGGTGCGCCATGACGCCACGGCCTGGCGGGCGTTGAACTGGCTGCGAACGGGGGACCCGACTTCGTGGGAGCCGTCGCTGGCGGAGGACCCGCGCCCGGCCGTGGGCTTCAATCTCAGCATCCTCGATGCCCTGGTCGGAACGGCGCTGGAGCCCGACCTGACGGGCCATGTGCTGATGCTGGAGGATGTGTCGGAGCCGCTGTACCGGATCGACCGGATGATGTTCCACCTGACCGGCCAGGCCTCGATCCGCAAGGTGGCGGGTATCCGGATGGGACGGGTGTCGGAGATCGTGGAGAATGATCCGGACTTCGGCCTGACTGCGGAGGAGATCTGCCGCTACTGGTGCGACCGGTCGGGAATTCCGTATCTCGGTGCCGCGGATATCGGCCATGACCGCGAGAACAAGGTGGTTCCCTTCGGCCCCCGTTAGGCGAGCGGGGCTCGCGTCTGCGGAGAAGCCGGTCGACGTCTGCCTGCGGGTGACATCAGGTGTTTATCCACAGGGCTTCGATCGCTTTATGCCGAAGCCCGCGACGCCCTTGGGGGAGGGTGGTCGCCGTGGCGGTCTGGCCGGCGTCGGGGGGCGCCGGCCGGGCCGCGACACCGCTTGTCGCCGGGCGCGACGACCGGGACGCTGGCGCCCGCCGCCGGCAAGCTCCATTGTCGACGTCCATGAACCGCCGTGCCCTTCTGATCCGTACTGCAGGACTGGCCGCGGTCGTGGGCGGGGCATGGTGGGCGCGTGAGACCCTGCTTTGGCCGAAACCGACGCTGACCTTCGGCGAAAGCGGGGCGACACCCTGGCTGGCCTATGCCCGGCTCAGCCGTGTCCCGACGGTTCGGGTCAGGATCGGCGGCCTTGAGGTGGTCGCCCTGATCGACAGCGGGGCCCAGTATTCGGTGATCGACCGCGCTCTGGTGGCGTCGCTACCGTCGGCCGGACGATCGATGTTCGACATGCCGCTGGTGGCCTATGGGGTCGGCGGCGGCGCGCAGGTGGGGCGGGGGACCACCCTGGCCGTCGACCTGCCCGGACTGGCCATTCGCGGTTTGCGGGCGGCCATTCTCGATCTGGGTCCGCTTGCGTCGAAGGACGGCCTGCACACCCCGCTGATCCTGGGACAGGACATACTGGGCGAGGCAATCCTGGCGCTGGATCCGGGCAAACGATACGCGCGTCTGGTGCGGCGTGACGTCTTCGTGCGTCCGCCCGAACTGGTCCCCGCCGCGGTCCGGCGGTCCGGCGGCTCGCTGGTCACGCAGGTCATGGTCGAGGGCGCGTCGGTCCAGGCGGTGATCGACACCGGTGCCTCTTCCTTGCTGGGGCTCAGTCGCGAGGCCGCGAGCGGCGCGGGCCTGCTGGACGGGCGGCCGCAGGGCAGCGGGATCAGTCTGGTGCTGGGCGGGGCGATCCGTGCTGTGACGGTCGAGGCCGACAGCGTGACCTTTGCCGGTCATCTGTACCGGCGGGTCTCCGTCGGTGTGTTCGATCAGCCGCCCCTGCCGAACTTCCCCGGCGGGCTGGTCGGGATGGAGGCGTTCAGGGGTCGGCGCGCCGCCATGGACCTCGGCACAGGGTCCCTGTTCGTGTCCCGGCCGCTGGATCTGACGGTCGGTTGAGCCCTCCGGCGTCGGCCAGCTGTGCCGGCGGCCGGACCGGCCGGTTCACGGCCGCACCGCAGCCAGTCGATCCGTGGGGCGCTTGAAGGCTGCGGGATGGCTCCGTCCACCCCGGTGCCTGCTGGCCCGCCTTCCATCCGGTCAGCCCATCCGGGCCGGGTCTTCAGGGTTGTCCGGACAGGGTCCAGACGCGGGTCCGTTTGACAGCGTCGTCCTCGAGTTCGCGGGTGGTTGGAACGGCGTATTCGGCCAGCAGATCGAAGCCCTGTTTCGGGAAATAGGTTCGCAGGGGGTCGCCGACGAGAACCCGGGTTCCCCGGCGCGCGGCCGCGGTCAGCCAGGCGAGAACGCGCCCGGCCATCGGCTGTTCATAGAAGACGTCACCGGCGCAGATCACCTCGACGTCGGGCGGCGCTCCGTCCAGCAGGTCCGCATCGGTGAAGGCCAGCGTCACGCCGTTGGCCCCCGCATTGAGCGCAACCGCGGCGGCGCAGAAGGGATCGATGTCCGCGCACAGCGCCGAGGCCGCCCCCGCCCGGATCGCAGCAATCCCGACCAGACCCGATCCGGCGGCGAGGTCCAGCACCCGCTTTCCGGCGACTTCGGCCGGGTTGTCCAGCAGCCAGCGGGCCAGCCCTTGGCCGCCGGCCCAGGCGAAGGCCCAGAACGGCGGCGGCAGGCCCATCTCGCCCAGCTCCTCCTCGGTCAGCCGCCAGATCGGCGTCACCTCATCGGCCAGCCACAGCGAGATCTCCGGCGCATGCGGCACGGGCTGCAGGCGGGTGTTGGCGAGGATGAAGGCTGTGGGGTCGGGGATGCGGGTCAGGTGAGATCGTCGAGGTTGACGGCGAGGGCGACGGCGATCCGGCCGAGGGTCTCGACCGTTCCTGCCCTCGCACCCGTTTCGATCTGTGACAGATAGGCGGCGGACACCCCGGCCCTTTCTGCCAGTCGGGCGATGGTCAAACCGCGATACCTGCGCCATGCGCGGACAGGGTTCTCGCCAGCCAGCACGGCATCGACGAGGGCTGCTGGAACGAACTCCTCCCGTCCGTCGGCGACGGCGCTTGTTGCAGCATCATAAGCCACGACATCGGCGAGCATTTCGGCATCTGCAACGAGCCGGTCGTAGTCCGCTCTCGGCAAGACCACGAGATCTTCGCCGCCGGGTGTTTTCAACAAGGCATGTCCCAACGTCGCCTCCTAATCGTAAACGCCGCCGCGGGGGCCGACGTCGAGAATCTCCAGCACAGCACCGTGCTCGTCGAAGATTACACGCCAGTCTCCGACCCGCAGGCGCGAGCCGGACCGTCCCTTGAGCCGCGTCACATTGTTGACGAGGCTGGCCGGGTCGGTGGCGTACTGGTCGATCTTCGCCCGCACGGTCGTCGCCACATTGGCAGGCATTCGCCGCAAGGCTTTGAGCGCCGTTCGTGTAAAGACGACCTGTCGCATAGCATATCGTTACAAATAAAGCCAGCAAATAGCAATGATCCGGTCGGGCAGCGCTCCGGTCCAGCTGTGGGCCATCGGCGCTCCTTCGCTCTCCGGCCCGGC
>JBEIJS010000186.1:0-3956 GCA_040380105.1 Caulobacteraceae bacterium
GGCAAACGCCGCCCAGTCGTCCGTCGATTCGATATCGAACTGCGGGCCACGCTGGCCGTCAGCCTCGATGGTGCCGATCGTGTGGTAGCCCGCATCAATCGCGCCGTACCAGCCGTTCGGCTCGGCGTTGGCAACGCCGGCTGAGAACAGCCCTGCCATTGCGACGCCGGCGAGAAGTTTCAACTTCATTCTATCCCTCATAATCAGTGGTTGCCCTGATACCCCATCTATACGGGGAGCTCTCAAGGCCGAACGAGAATGTTCTTCCGGAGTTCCCCGTTTCGGCTACGAATGTAGCAACTGTGGCGCCGTTTCAACACACCAGACGGGGTTTCGCCGGGCGCAACGGCTGCTAGGAAGCGCTGTTTCAATGGGAGCGGTTGAATGACGATGCGATTTGACGGGCGCGTGGCGATCGTGACGGGGGCCGGCGGCGGCCTGGGGCGTGAACACGCCCTCGCCCTGGCCAAACGCGGCGCGAAAGTGGTCGTTAATGACCTGGGCGGCGCGCGGGACGGCTCGGGCGGATCGGCCACCGCCGCCGAATCGGTCGTGGCCGAGATCGTCGCGGCGGGTGGCGAGGCCATGGCCAATGCCGCCTCGGTCACCGACCATGTCGCCGTCGAGGCCATGGTCGCCGCGGTCATGGAGAAATGGGGCCGGGTCGACATCCTGGTCAACAACGCCGGCGTCCTGCGCGACAAGACCTTCGCCAAGATGGGGCTGGACGACTTCCGCTTCGTCATGGATGTGCATCTGATGGGGGCCGTCCACTGCACCAAGGCGGTCTGGGACATCATGCGCGACGCCAACTACGGCCGCATCGTCATGACCACATCCTCCTCGGGCCTGTACGGCAATTTCGGCCAGTCCAACTATGGCGCGGCCAAGATGGCCCTGGTCGGGCTGATGCAGACCCTGTCGATCGAAGGCGCGAAGAATGACATCCGGGTCAACTGCCTGGCGCCGACCGCCCACACCCGCATGACCGAGGATCTCGGGGCCCGCCTGCCGCTGGAACTGCTGGGCCCGGATACGGTGACGCCCGGCCTGCTGCATCTGGTCAGCGAGGACGCACCGAGCCGCTGCATTCTGACCGCGGGCGCCGGCGGCTTCGAGCGCGCCTATGTGACCCTGACCCAGGGCATCCGCGCCGTCGGCGAGGACGCGCCGGAACAGGTCGCTGCCCGGTTCGCGGAGATCTCGGACCGAACCGGCGAGATTGTGCCGGAGATGGGCGCAGCCCAGGGCATGATCGAACTGACGAAAGCCCAGCAAGCCCTCGCCTGACCTCTTGCCTTGACCCAAGGGCAAGCGCCTAGGGTTCGATCCATCTCGCGCCCGGGCAGCGAGCGACCGCGTCGCAAGCGCCTGTGCCCCAACCAAGGAAGCACGCCGAATGTCCCGCGAAGCCGTTATCGTCTCTACCGCCCGCACGCCCATCGGCCGCGCCTATCGCGGAGCCTTCAACGACACCCAGGCGCAGCAGCTGGGCGGCCACGCCATCCGTCATGCCGTGGCCAGGGCGGGTATCGATCCGGCCGAGATCGAGGACGTTATCATGGGTGCCGCCCTGCAGCAGGGTTCGACCGGGACCAATGTCGCCCGGCAATCGGCCCTGGCCGCCGGCCTGCCGGTGACCACCGGCGGCATGAGCGTGGATCGGCAGTGCGCCTCCGGCCTGATGGCCATCGCAACCGCGGCCAAACAGGTCATCCATGACCATCAGAAGGTGGTGGTCGGCGGCGGGCTGGAGTCGATCTCCCTGGTCCAGAACCCCCACATGAATATGCATCGCGCCATGGATGAGGGCCTGCTGAAGCTGGCACCGCACATCTATATGTCGATGCTGGAGACCGCCGAGATCGTGTCCCGCCGCTACGGCATAAGCCGCGACCTGCAGGACGAATATGCCCTTCGCTCCCAGCAGCGCACGGCCCAGGCCCAGGCCGACGGTCGACTCGACGCCGAGATCGCGCCCATGAGCACGTCCATGCTGGTCACGGACAAGGCCACGGGCGAGACCTCCCGGACGGCGGTCACCCTGTCGAAGGACGAGGGCAACCGCGCCGACACCACCCTTGAGGGGCTGAAAGGCCTGAGGCCGGTCTTCGGAGCCGGCGAATCCATCGATCAGGGCCAGTTCATCACCGCCGGTAATGCCAGCCAGCTGTCGGACGGGGCCTCGGCCAGCGTCATCATGGAGGCGGGCGAGGCGGTGCGGCACGGGTTGCAGCCGCTCGGTGCCTATCGCGGTATGGCCGTTGTCGGCTGCGAGCCTGACGAAATGGGTATCGGCCCGGTTTTTGCCGTGCCCAAACTGCTGAAGCGCCACGGCCTGACCATCGACGACATCGGCATCTGGGAACTGAACGAGGCCTTCGCCGTGCAGGTGCTCTACTGCCGTGACCGGCTGGGCATCCCGGATGACCGGCTCAATGTCTCGGGCGGTGCGATCTCCATCGGTCACCCCTACGGCATGTCGGGTGCCCGGATGACCGGCCACGTCCTCATCGAGGGCAAGCGGCGCGGGGCCAGATACGGCGTGGTGACCATGTGTGTCGGCGGTGGAATGGGGGCGGCGGGCCTGTTCGAGATCTACTGATCCGATCCATGGCAACGGGCGGATTGGCGACGGCACCGTGCCGGGTTGCGATTGTGAATCCGTCCGGGATGGGCCAAATCCGCTGAATGAGCATCCTCCCTGCCCTGTCCGCCGATCCCGCCGCCATGACCGCGCGCGCCCGCGCGGTCATCCAGCTGAATATCGCCGCCCTTCAGGCCCTGGAGTCCGGCCTCGACGACGGCATCGCCCGCGCCTGCGACATCATCCTTTCACGTCCCGGCTATCTGGTGGTGACCGGTATGGGCAAGTCCGGCCATATTGGCGGCAAGATCGCGGCGACGCTCGCCTCCACCGGGACCAACGCCTTCTTCGTCCATCCGGCCGAGATGAGCCACGGCGACCTCGGCATGCTGCGCAAGGACGTCACCCTGCTGGCCATCTCCAACTCCGGGGAAAGCCGGGAGCTGCGCGATCCCCTGATCTACTGCCAGCGCGAAGGCATCCCGGTCATCGGCCTGACCCAGCGGCCCGCCAGCTTCCTGGGCCGTTCATCCGCCGTTTGCCTGACCATGCCCCAGGTGGCCGAGGCCTGCCCCAACGGCCTGGCACCCACGACCTCGACCCTCATGACCCTGGCACTCGGCGATGCCCTGGCCATGGTGCTGATGGACCGGCGCGGCTTCACCGCCGAAGCCTTCGGCCTGCATCATCCCGGCGGCAGGCTGGGGATGAGCCTGCAGAGCGTGCGCGACTGGATGGGCGACCGCCCGCCAGCCCCGGCGACCATTCCCCTTACGGCGACTTTCGCCGAGGTGGTGTCCGCCATCACCGAGGGACGCAAGGGTGCAGCGGCGGTTCTGAATGATGACGGAACTCTGGCCGGGATCATTACCGACGGAGACGTCCGCCGGGCATTCTCCCGCGACCTCAGGGGTCTGACCGCTGCCGACGTCATGAGCCCTGATCCCCGGATTATCGCCCCGGATGCCCGCATGAGCGATGCCGTCGACCTGATGACCCAGAACAGGATCGCGACCCTGCTGGTCGTCGAGGCGAACCGTCCGGTTGCCATCGTCCATATCGCCGAACTCATGCAGGCCGGCTACGTCGGCTAAGCCGGACCGACCCCGCCCGGACCCGGTTGGCGCTGGCGGCCAGGACCGGGGAAACTCCGCTGCGGCAGGCCCGTCAGACGGCCTACGGCCGGCGACCCGGCCGAACCAGGGGGCAATGAATACTTGACGTTGACGTAAACGTAGGGTTTGTGGCGAGAACACGCAGAATCCGTCCTTATTGGAGACCGACTCCCATGGCCGAAGCCTATATCTACGACGCGGTCCGCACACCGCGCGGCAAGGGCAAGAAGGACGGGTCCCTGCATGAGATCACC
>JBEIJS010000187.1:0-3890 GCA_040380105.1 Caulobacteraceae bacterium
CCGCCGCCTCGCCCGAAGATCAGGGCATAGGGGCCTTTCAGCACTTCAACCCGTTCCAGATTGTACAGGCCCCGGAAATACTGGGTGTCGTCGCGCACGCCGTCGAGGAAGAAGTCGGCCGTGGTGTTCTGGCCCCGCAGGGTGATCTGGTCGCGATTGCCCTCGCCCTGGCCGACCGTGGTGCCGGGCACATAGCGCAGCACCTCGCCGAGGCCCTGCAGCGCCTGATCATCCAGCTGGGCGCGCGTCACGACCGTGATCGTCTGGGGCACGTCAATCAGCAGTGTGTCGGTCCGGGTCGCGGTCACTGAATCGAGGGCGATATAGCCCCGGCTCCGGCCCGTCACGGTAATGGTCGCCAGCTGGCTCGCCGCCCCGTCTTCGGTGGGAGCGGCGGTCGGTCCCGCCATGAGCAGGGCAGCCGAGGCCAGAAGGAGATGCATCAACAGAATCCTGCGCGGGGAAGGGTCGCTGCAATAATGCGACACATTCTCAATCGCAACAGATTTCCTGTCCCTGCGGCGTTGTGGCGGGCCGAACGGACTCGCGAGCCGGAACCGGCCTAGAGCGAATACCGGACGCCGAGGCTGACGGTGCGGGGTGGGCCGAAGCCGGCGATACCGGTCGCGGTCTCCGAGACTTCAACCTCCGCATCGAACAGGTTGTCGGCCGCCAGCCAGATCCGGGTGGTGGAAGACAGGGCCCATTCCGCGCGGAGGTCCATGGTTGCGGCCGCTTCCAGCACACGGCTGTTCAGATCGTCATCGAACCGTCGGCTCTCCCAGCGCAGGTCGGCCGCCAGGGTCAGCCGGTCGGTCGCCCGCCAGTCCACGCCGCCCGTTGCGCTCCAGATGGGGGCCTGTGCGGGACGCAGGCCGGTCAGCTGCGGGGCCGGCAGGCCGCCGTCGAGGCGCGCATCCGTCACCGACACGGCCGCGCGAATGGACAGGGTGTCGCCGACCTCAAACCGGCCATCGATCTCCAGCCCCGTGGCCGCAATGGTCCCGGCATTCCTGCGTTGGCGCAGGACGCCCCCGGCGGGCACAAAGCCGGCCCTTGGAAACAGGCCGGGACCGGTGCCGATGGTGACATTGACGATCGCCGCCTCGATCTCGTTCCAGAACACCGTCGTGGTCAGGGAGGCCTGATCGCCGCGCCAGGCCCAACCCGCCTCGACGCCGGTCAATCGCTCCGGTTCCAGCGCCGGATTGGCCTCGGTCAGGTCGTTGCCGACGCGGAACGGGCGGTGCAGTTCATTCAGGCTGGCGGGCCGGAAACCGTTGTAGGCGCCGAGCCGCAGCGCCTGTCCCGACCCGATCTCGCGGCGGATCCCCAGCCTCGCGCTGAACACCTCTCCGGACCGGTCCGGCGCGGCCTCGTCGAGGGTCGAAAGACCCGTCGCCAGATCGCGTTCGAGGCGGCGGCCACGTTGATTGCGCCACTGGTCGAGACGCAGCCCGCCCGCGACCAGCCAGGGGCCGATGACCGAGGATCCCTCGGCATAGGCGCCGACCACAGAGGTCTCCCCGCCCGCGATCCGGTCGCGGGTGAAGGCCCCGGCGAGGTAGCGGAAGCGTTCGCGGGTCTCACCCTCGTTGAACCGGGCGTCCGCACCGAGCTCCCACTCAGCCCGGCCGATGCCCGAGACCGTGGTGCGACGCAGGGCGGCGTTGAGGCCCCAGCCGGATGCCGGTGTTTCGAACTGGTCGTTGGCGGGCGTGGTCGTGGCGCGATCGGCGGCGACCGCGACCGAGGTGTTGGCCAGATCGCTCTCGCGCCGCCAGGCCTGCAGCCGCCAGCCCGGTCGGCCGGAGTCTGACCCGGCGGCGGCGGTGGCGGAGAGCAGGTTTCCACTGGCGTTCGCCCGGGCTCCGGCGAGGCCGGAGCCGCGGTCTTCCTCGAATGCGGCGGCCCGGAGAGAGAGGACGGCATTGGCGACAGGCAGGTCGGCGCGCAGGGCGGCACTGCGGACCTCCAGGTCGAGCGGCCGGTCGGCGACCCCCGCCGCCGCGCCCCGGACGGGGGTATAGCCGTCGCGGGTCTCATGGGTACCGGAGGCGACCAGGCGGACCGGACCGAGCGTGGTCGCGCCCGAGGCCGAGAGGCGACGACCGTCGTCATACAGGGCGGCATCGAGGGCGCCGCCGTCGTCACGCTCCCGCAGACTGATGACGCCGGTCAGGGCACCCGCACCGTAGGGGCCGGCCCCGGAACCGCGGACGATGTCCAGACCGGACAGGCTCCCGGTCGGCACCTGTGACCAGATCACCCAGCCGCCGAAGGGGTCGTTCAGGGGCACACCGTCGAGGGTGACGAGGGTGCGTCCGGCGCCGGACGGCGCGATGGCGCGCAGGCTGATGCCCTGGGTGGTTGGATTGGCGGACAGGCTGGACGTGCGGCGGAACAGGGAGACCGCGGGGACAGAGGCGAGGGCCTCGTCGAGACGCGGCTCGGCGCGCAGGTCGGCTTGCGTCAGCCGGACGACCGCAAAGGCGGCCTCCCCGGCGGCGGGCGGCAGGCGCGCACCGGTGACGATGATCTCGGGGAGTTCGGGCGGGGGGAGCTGGATCATCCGGTTCGGGTGTCCAGCCGCTTCAGAAGGCCCGCTGCGAAGTCGGACAGGGTGTCGTCCCGGGCCCCCATGACGATGATCCGGTCACCGGGCCGGGCCAGTTCGACCAGTCGGTCGCCACAGGCTTCGCGGGTGGCCAGTGCCTCTGCGTTTCGGCCTGCGGCGCGGACGCCCGAGGCGATATCCTCGCTGCCGACGGAGCGGTCGGTGGTGCCGCCGAAATAGACCGGTTCCGGCATCAGCAGGACGTCGTCCGCGCGCATCAGGCCGGCGAAACCCTCGATGAACTCGCGCTGCATCAGCCGCAGGGGGCCGAAGCCGTGCGGCTGGAACAGGATCAGCAGACGACCATCGAAGGCGTGCAGGGTCTTCAGGGTGGCGGCGATCTTGTCCGGGTTGTGGGCGAAGTCGTCGATGACGGTGACGCCGGCCGAGGTTCCGACGATTTCCATGCGGCGGCGGATGCCGGCGAAGGTCTCAAGCGCGGCCACGGCCTCCGCCAGCGGGACGCCGATCGCACGCACCGCTCCGAGAGCCGCCAGCGCATTGGCTACATTGTGGGCACCGGGGACGTTGAGCACGACCGCATGTTTCGCGCCGCCGAGCTCGGTCAGGGTGAACCGCATTCCAGTCGGCAGGGGCTCGAGCGCATGGGCATTGAGGGTGGCCGACTCCTCGCCGAGGGCGAAGGTGATCACCTTGTCGGTCGCAAGGGACTGGGCCAGCGCCCGGGTCTCGACATTGTCGAGGTTGAGCACGGCCTTGGCCGCCCGGCTGGTGAAGCCGCCGAACAGGTCGCGCAGCTCCTCCATCGACTTGTGGTCCAGCGAGATGTTGGAGACCACGGCGACGGTCGGGTTGTAGCGGGCGATGGAGCCGTCGGACTCATCGACCTCGGAGACGAACAGCTCGGGGCCGCCGATCAGGGCGCTGGCGAAGGGGTGGTCGGCGTCGGCGAAATTCTTCATCACCGCGCCGTTCATGACGGTGGGCGCGCGGCCCGCCTGATGCAGGATCCAGGCGATCATGCCGGTGATGGTCGACTTGCCGCTGGTACCGGCCACGCCGATCGAGGTCGGGGCGGCGTTGAACAGCTGGCTCAGGAGCTCGGGGCGGGTGACGATGCGGGCCCCGGCGCGTTTCGCGGCACCGATGTCGGGCACGGTGTCCTCAATGGCGCCGGTGGCGACCACGGTCTGGCCGGCGCGGGTGACGCCGGAGCCGTCCTGTGGATGCAGGGTCACGCCATGGGCTTCCAGCCAGGCGAATTTCTCCGGCGTCCGGCCCTGGTCGCGGGACCGGTCGGAGCCCTCGATAC
>JBEIJS010000188.1:0-3855 GCA_040380105.1 Caulobacteraceae bacterium
AGGCGAACCGTCCGGTTGCCATCGTCCATATCGCCGAACTCATGCAGGCCGGCTACGTCGGCTAAGCCGGACCGACCCGCCCGGACCTGGTTGGCGCTGTGGGTCAGGCCCGGGGAAACTCCGCTGCGGCAGGCCCGTCAGACGGCCTACCGCCGGCGACCGGCCGAACCAGGGGGGCAATGAATACTTGACGTTGACGTAAACGTAGGGTTTGTGGCGGGAACACGCAGAATCCGTCCTTATTGGAGACCGACTCCCATGGCCGAAGCCTATATCTACGACGCGGTCCGCACACCGCGCGGCAAGGGCAAGAAGGACGGGTCCCTGCATGAGATCACCGGCCTGAGCCTGGCGACCCAGGTGCTGGAAGCCCTCCGCGACCGCAACGACCTCGACACTTCCAGGGTCGATGACGTCATCCTCGGCTGCGTCTCGCCGGTGGGCGAACAGGGCGCGGATATCGCGCGCACAGCGGTCCTGTCGGCGGGCTGGGCCCAGACGGTGGCCGGCGTCCAGATCAACCGCTTCTGCGCCTCCGGCCTCGAGGCCGTGAACATGGCCGCGGCCAAGGTGAAGTCCGGCGAGGCCGATTTCGCGGTCGGCGGGGGCATTGAGGCCATGAGCCGGGTTCCGATGGGCTCGGATGGTGGTGCCTGGCCGGTCGATCCGACCTCGGCCTTCCCGACCTATTTCGTGCCCCAGGGCGTGTCGGCCGACATGATCGCCACGAAATACGGCTTCAGCCGCGACGACGTCGACGCCTATTCCATGGAAAGCCACAAGCGCGCCGCCGCCGCCTGGGCAGACGGCCGGTTTTCGAAATCGGTCATCGCCGTCAAGAACCAGCTCGGCCTGGTCCAGCTGGACCGTGACGAGACCATCCGCCCCAACACCGACATGCAGTCGCTGGGCGCCCTGAACCCGTCCTTCGCCATGATGGGCGAGATGGCCTTCGACGCCGTGATCAACCAGCGCTACCCCGAGGTCGAACGGGTCAGTCACGTCCACACACCCGGCAACTCTTCGGGGATCGTTGATGGTTCGGCCGGGGTGCTGATCGGCACGCTGGAAGCCGGCCAGGCCATGGGCCTAAAGCCCCGCGCCCGCATCGTCGGTGCCGCCTCGATCGGCTCCGAACCCTCGATCATGCTGACCGGCCCAGAGTTCGTGACGAAGAAGCTGCTCGCCAAACTGGGCATGACCACCGCCGACATCGACGTCTGGGAACTGAACGAAGCCTTTGCCGCCGTTGTGCTGCGCTACATGCAGGCGCTGGATATCCCGCACGACAAGATGAACGTGAACGGCGGCGGCATCTCCATGGGTCACCCGCTCGGCGCCACGGGTGCCATGATCACCGGCATCGCCCTGGACGAGCTGGAGCGGTCCGACAAGTCGACCGCCCTGATCACCCTGTGCATCGGCGGCGGCATGGGCACCGCCACCGTCATCGAACGCGTCTGAGCACGGGAACACCGATGCAGATCGGATTCGTCCTGTTTCCGAACGTCACGCAGCTGGACTTCACCGGTCCGCTGCAGATGCTGCATCGCGTCCCGGGCGCAACGACCCACATCCTCGCCCGGACCCTCGCGCCAGTCCCGTCCGACTGCGGACTGGGGCTCGTCCCGACCGGCACCTTCGCCCAGGCCCCGGCGCTGGACATGATCTGCGTTCCCGGCGGGTTCGGCGTTGGCGCGGCCATCAGGGATGAGGAGACACTGGCGTTCGTTCGTGCGGCGGGACAGTCCGCCCGCTACGTGACCTCCGTCTGCACCGGAGCCTTTTTGCTGGGCGCGGCCGGGTTGCTGCGGGGGCGGCGCGCGACGACACACTGGGCCTATCATCATCTGCTGCCGTTGGTCGGTGCGATCCCGCAGCAAGGGCGGGTGGTTCGTGACGGCGACGTCTTTACCGGCGGGGGCGTTACGGCCGGCATCGATTTCGCTCTGACCGTGGCGGCCGAGATCGCCTCCCCGCAAGCCGCCCAGCGCATCCAGCTGGCGACGGAATACGACCCCGAGCCGCCCTTTGCCGCCGGATCGCCCGACCGCGCATCGGTCGAGGTCTCGGACGAACTCAAAGCCTTCTACGCGGTGCGTGCCGCGGAATTCAAAAACGAAATTTCGGCCGCCCTGGCTGCCGCCTGAAACCCGAAGGAACACCGATGGAAAACTTCAAGATCGACGTGGATGCTGACGGCATCGCCCTGATCACCTTCGACGTCCCCGGGCGGTCGATGAACACCCTGACCTCGGGCGTGATGGCCGAGATCCCACAATGGATCGAACGCGTGAAGACCGACGACGCCATCAAGGGTGCCGTCCTGACCTCGGGCAAGGCGAGCGGCTTCTGCGCCGGCGCTGACCTGGGCGACATGGCCGGCGGGATGCTGGCCGGCGGTTCGCTGCAGGAGGCCTATGATGCGGGCTGGAAGCTGAACGGGGCCCTGCGCGCGCTGGAGACCTGCGGCAAGCCGGTCGCCGCGGCGATCAACGGCCTGGCGCTGGGCGGCGGTCTGGAACTGACGCTGGCCTGCCACTATCGCGTGGTCGCCGATGACTCGAAGATCCAGCTCGGCCTGCCGGAGATCAAGGTCGGCCTCTTCCCCGGCGGTGGCGGCACCCAGCGGCTGACCCGCCTGATCGGTGTGCAGGCGGCGATGACGGCGATGAGCGCCGGCTCGTCCTGGCGTCCGAACGACGCCAGGGGCGCGGGCGTAGTCCATGAAGTGGTCGCCAGGGGCACGGAAATCGAGGCGGCGAAGGCGTGGATCAAGGGCGGCGGCAAGGCCGTGCAGCCCTGGGACGACAAGGGCTTCAAACAGCCCGGTGGCGGCCCCTACCACCCCGCCGGCATCCAGAGCTTCCTCGTCGGCAACGCCATGCTGCGCAAACAGTCCTACGGGAACTATCCCGCCGTGCTGAACCTGATGAAGGCCGTCTATGAGGGGATTCAGGTCCCCATGGACGCGGCCCTGCGCATCGAGACCCGCTACTTCATCAAGACCCTGATGACCCCGCAGGCCCAGGCCATGATCCGCAGCCTGTTCCTGTCGAAGCAGGAGCTCGACAAGGGTGCCGTCCGTCCCGCGGGCGTGCCGAAATCCGATCCGAAGAAGGTCACTGTCATCGGCGCCGGCATGATGGGCGCAGGCATTGCCTATGTGCAGGCCCTGGCCGGGATCGAGACCATCCTGATCGACCGCAGCCAGGAAGACGCCGACAAGGGCAAGGCCCACGTCGCCGACCTGCTGAAGAAGCGTCTGTCCAAGGGCCAGATCACCCAGGACAAGTTTGACGCCCTGCTCGGTTCGGTCACCGCGACGACCGACTATGACCTGATCAAGGGCTCGGACCTGGTCATCGAGGCCGTGTTCGAGAACCGCGAGATCAAGGCGGATGTGACGAAGCGCGCCGAGGCCCAGCTGGCCCCCGGTGCCGTGTTTGGCTCCAACACCTCGACCCTGCCGATCACCGGCCTGGCCGAGGCCAGCGTGCGGCCCGAGGACTTCATCGGCATCCACTTCTTCTCGCCCGTCGACAAGATGATGCTGGTCGAGGTCATCCTGGGCGAGAAGACCGGCGAGGCGGCGATCGCCAGGTCGCTGGACTACATCATGAAGATCAAGAAGACCCCGATCGTCGTCAACGACGGCCGCGGCTTCTACACCTCGCGCTGCTTCGGCACCTATGTCGCCGAGGGTATGGCCATGCTGGAAGAGGGCTATGCCCCCGCCCTGATCGACAACATCGGCCGCATGACCGGCATGCCGCGCGGGCCGCTGGAAATGCACGACGACGTGGCCCTGGACCTGTCGGTCAAGATCGCCAGACAGACCGCACTCGACCTCGG
>JBEIJS010000189.1:0-3845 GCA_040380105.1 Caulobacteraceae bacterium
GCTTGCGGCGCGCGCGATACGGAGTCTGGCGCAGAACCCCGCCGTCCGACTTCGGAGACGTCGCGCAGGCTGGCGCGAACGGGCGCGGACAGCCGGGTTCCGGCGCGGTCCACGCGGTCGAGCGCAGCCTCAAGCTCGAGCCTCAGCCGCTCCAGCTTCGGTCCCGGCTTCGGCTTGCGGCCCCTGGAATCGGTCACATAGAAGCTGTCCACCGCCCGCTCGCCGAAGCCGGCGATATGGGCCGAGCGGATCGACAGGCCATTGTCGGCCAGCACGCGCGCGAGATCGGCCAGCAGACCCGGCCGGTCGGCACCGGACACCTCGACGACGGCGGCGTCGGGGCTTTCGTCCAGATCGACGATGGCCGTGGGCCGCACGTCGAAGGCGGCCCGACGCGGACTGGGTGTCGCCACGGGGGCCGGCGCGATCCGGACGCCGCCCTGTGCGGAGGCCTCCAGCGCGGCAATGAGCCGGGTCAGGCGCCGCGGCTCGGCCTGGCCATAGGGCGCACCGCCGCCGTCCTGGAGCTCGAACACGTCCAGGGCCGTCCCGTCCGCTGCGGTCGCCACCCGGGCGCCGACGACATCGGCCCCCGCAGCGGCGAGTGCCCCGGCCAGATCGACGAACAGCCCTGGCCGGTCGCGCGCGGCGACGGCGACGCGGGTGGCGGGGTGTTCCCCCGCCTCGTCATCCCGCACCATCAGGACCTCGGCGGCGGCCCCCTTCAGCCGGGCCCGGGCGACCAGGTCGGGATAGTCGTCCAGCGGGTCGGCGTGGGTCATATCCTCGCCGCGGAACACGCCTTCGGTGCGTTGGTAAAGGTCGCGGATGAGGTTGCCCTTCCAGGCGTTCCAGACACCCGGCCCGACGGCGCGGATGTCGGCAACCGTCAGGATCAGCAGCGTCCGCAACCGCTCCGGGTCCCCCACCAGTCGGGTGAAGGCCCTGACCGTCGCCGGGTCGGACACGTCGCGCTTCTGGGCATAGTCGCTGAGAGCGAGGTGGTTGCGCACAAGCCAGACCACGAACTCCGTCCGCCGAGGGTCGAGCCCCAGCCGGTCGCAGGCGCGACGCGCGGCGATGGCGCCGTCCTCCAGCTGCCCCCGGTCACCGCCCTTGCCGGCGTCGTGCAGAAGCATGGCCAGCATCAGGGCCTCGAAATCGTCGATCCGGTGCACGATCTCGGACGAGGAGGGATGGTCGGCCTTCAGCTTGCCGCGCCAGATGTCATTGATGATGCCGATGGCCTGCAGGGTGTGCTCGTCGACCGTATAGGCGTGATACATGTTGAACTGGGTCTGGCCGACGATCCGCCCCCATTCGGGCAGGAACCGGCCCAGGAGACCGGTCTCGTTCATCAGGCTCAGCACCCGATAGGGCCGCTGGCCGTGCGCCAGTATGTCCAGGAAGGCGCGCGTGGCCTCGGGGTCGCGCCGCAGGGAGGGCGTCACCAGCGACAGGGACCGGCTGACGGCCGAGAAGGCGTCCGGGTGCAGGTCGAGGTCGTGCTCATCCGCCGTGCGGAACAGCATCAGCAGTTTTTCGGGCGCGGCGGCGAACACCTCTGGGCCGGTGACGGACAGGCGGCCGGAGTCCTCGATGAATCCTTCGACGCCGAGCTTGCGTTTGCGGCCCGGAATGAGTCGCGACAGACTCATCGTCGACTTCTGCTGGCGCGCCTCGAGCTTGGCCGACAGGGCCCTGGTCAGGCCGCCGACGTCGCGGGCCACGAGGAAATAGCGGCGCATGAACCGCTCGACCGCCGGCTCGTCCCCGCGTCCGCGCCAGCCCATGCGTCGGGCGACCTCAGGCTGAAGGTCGAAGGTCAGTTTTTCCTCGGGCCGCCCCGCCGTGAGGTGCAGATGGGCCCGGACCCGCCACAGGAAGTCGAAGGCCTCCTCGAAGGTCCGGCGTTCACGGGCAGTCAGCAGGCCGTCCATCACCCGCGCGCCCAAGGGGCTGTCCGGTGCCAGCGACCGGGCGATCCAGAACAGGGTGTTGAGGTCCCGCAAACCGCCTTTGCCGTCCTTGACGTTGGGCTCGACCCGGTACCTCACCGCGCCGGATTTCTGGTGGCGGACGTCGCGTTCCTCCAGCTTTGCGGCGATGAAGACGCGGGGGTCGGCCTTGACCACCTGGGCGCGGAATCTGGTGATGAAATCCTCGGCCAGCCGGCTGTCCCCGGCGAGGGGCCTGGCCTCCAGAAGGGCCGTGCGCACCGTCATGTCGGACTTCGCCAGGGCCAGACACTCGTCGACCGACCGTGCCGACTGGCCGACCTTCAGGCCCAGGTCCCAAAGGACATAGAGCATGAACTCGATCACCTGTTCGGTACGCGGGATGGATTTCCACGGGCGCAGGAACAGCAGATCCAGGTCCGAAAACGGGGCCAGCACACCGCGCCCGTATCCACCGACGGCCATCAGGCTCAGCCGCTCGGCCTCACTCGGATTGGCGGCGGGATAGAGGGTTTCGGTGGTGAACCGCCAAAGGGCGATCAACAGCTCATCCGCAGCGGCCGTATAGAGGTGGGCGACCTCGACCCCTGCACCTCCGGCGTCGAGGCGGCGGGCGATGCGGCTGCGGGAGGCGTCGAAGGATTCCTTCAGAACGGCCGCCACGGCCCTGCGCACGTCCGGTTCTGACGCGGCCGCGATCAACCGGTCGTCCAGGGTCTCCGTCACCGGCGGCCCAGACTCTTCAGGCGGTAGAGGGCTTCCAGCGCCTCGCGCGGAGACAGTTCGTCCGGCTGGATGGCCTGAAGGGCGTCCTCGACGGCCGAAGGGCGCGGCGGTGGTGGCTCGGCCACGGCGAACAGGGGCAGGTCGTCCAGACTGACGGCCGCTGCCTTCTCGCCTTCCAGTCGCTCCAGCACCTGCCGGGCGCGGCCGACGACGGAGGCAGGCACCCCGGCCAGTTTCGCGACCTGGACGCCATAGGAGCGGTCGGCGGCACCGGACCGGGCTTCATGGAGGAAGACCAGATCTCCGTTCCATTCCCGTGCGGCCATCGACAGGTTGGAGACATGGGCCAGCCGCGTCTCCAGCCCGGCCAGCTCATGATAGTGGGTAGCGAACAAGGTGCGGGTGCGGTTCTGGTCGTGCAGGGCCTCGGCCACGGCCCAGGCGATGGCCAGTCCGTCATAGGTGGCCGTGCCGCGCCCGATCTCGTCCAGCACGACAAAGCTTCGGTCCGTCGCCTGGGTCAGGATGGCAGCCGTCTCGACCATCTCGGTCATGAAGGTGGAGCGACCCCGCGCCAGATCATCGCCGGCACCGACGCGGCTGAACAGGCGATCAACCACGCCCAGCCGCATGGCCGCGGCCGGAACAAAGGCCCCGGCCTGGGCGAGCACGACCAGGAGGGCATTCTGGCGCAGGAAGGTCGATTTGCCCGCCATGTTCGGCCCGGTCACGATCGACAGCCGGGAGGCGGCCGCGCCGGAACCGTCCAGCCGGCAGTCATTGGGCGTATAAGGGTCGCCCTGGGACCTGACCGCCGCCTCGACGACCGGGTGACGGCCGGCGGTGACATCGAAACAGAGCGAATCATTGATGACGGGACGAACGCCGCCGACCTCCTCGGCCCATTCGGCGAGGGCGGCATGGGCGTCGAGCTCGGCCAGGGCCTCGGCGACGGCCTGCAGTGGCCGGGCCAGGAGCTGGACCGTGGTCCGCCAGGTCTCGAAGGTCTCGCCCTCGATGGCCAGGGCCCGATATCCCGCCTGGCTGATCTTGGCGTCCAGCTCGGACAGTTCGACGGTGGTGAAACGGACCTGGTTGGCGAGGGTCTGGCGGTGGATGAAGGGGCTTTCGCCCGTCGGCCGGAGCAGGGGCTCGGCGGCC
>JBEIJS010000190.1:0-3779 GCA_040380105.1 Caulobacteraceae bacterium
CCTGATCGCCGAGGAACTGGGGGCGACCTGGTGGGACGATCTGGACCAGATGCTGGCGCGGATGGACCTGATTTCCCTGAACTGTCCGGCGACCCGGGAGACCCACCACCTGCTGTCGGCCGAGCGGCTGGCGCGGTTGCAGCCGCACGCCATCCTGATCAACACCGCCCGCGGCGAACTGATCGACGAGGCGGCCCTGTCAGACGCCGTGGCACGCCGGGCGATCGCCGGGGTCGGACTGGACGTCTATGAGCATGAGCCGGTCATTCACCCGGGCCTGCTGGGCCACGCCAACGTGGTGCTGCTGCCGCATCTGGGGTCGGCCACGCTGGAGGCGCGGCAGGACATGGGCGACCGGGTCATCACCAATATCCAGACCTTCCGCAACGGACACCGCCCGCCCGACCGGGTGATACCGGCCATGCTCTAGGAGCGGAATGCCATGTTAGTCGGCGGCGTTGACGGAACGAAGAAGGGCTGGGTCGTCGTCACCCTTGACGAGAACGGGATCGATGCTTTCGGGGCCGGATCCATCTTCGAGGCTCTGTCTCGGCTGGAAGGGGCCCGCGCGGTCGCAATCGACATGCCGATCGGCTTTGTCGACCGCGCCGAACCTGGCGGGCGGCGTTGCGAGAAAGCCGCGCGGGCGATTCTCGGACGACGGTCTTCATCCGTGTTCAGCAGTCCATGCCGGGCCGCGCTCCAGGCCGGGGACTATGCCGCTGCTTCAGCCGTCAACCGGGCGAGCTCCGCAAACGGTCTCGGACTTTCGAAGCAGTCCCACGCGATCTTTCCGAAGATGAGAGAGATCGACAGCGCCCTCGACCCCTGCATCCAGGACCGGGTTTTCGAGGTTCATCCAGAGGTCTGCTTTTCCGAGCTTGCCCGCCTGTCGGGTCAGGAGATCGGTGAAAGCAAGAAATCTTGGGCGGGAGCCGCACAGCGCATCGGCCTACTGGAAGGCGCTGGTGTGGCCGTTGGAGGCCTGATGACACGTAGTCGAGAGCTTGGTGCGGCATCTGACGACATTTTCGACGCCGCTGCGGCGGCTTGGACCGCCCGTCGCCGGGCAATGGGGACTGCACTCTGCCTTCCCGAAAGCCCGGACATCGACGCACGGGGTTTGCGAATGGAGATTTGGGTTTAACGACAAACCGGACAGTCAGGGTCGGCCGCCACCGACACCGTGCGGGCTGTTCCGGCGAGGCCGTCGTAGATCAGCAAACGGCCCGCGAGCGGCTGTCCGGCGCCGGCGATCAGTTTTATCGCCTCAAGCGCGACCATCGACCCGACCACGCCTGCCAGGGCGCCGATCACGCCGACCCGGGCGCAGGTCTCGGCCTCGGGCGGGGCGGCGGGCACGAGGCAGCGGTAGCAGGGCCGGCCGGTGAAGACGCCGACCTGACCATTCCAGCGGCCCAGAGCCCCCGAAACCAGCGGGATGCTCGCGGCCACACAGGCGGCATTGATGGCGAACCGGGTCGCAAAATCGTCGGTCCCGTCAATGACGACATCACAGCCCTCGATCAGGCCGGCCGCATTGGCTTCGGTCAGTCTTTCGACGGCCGGTTCGATCCGGACATGGGGGTTGAGGGCCGTCAGGGCTTCCGCCCCGGCCTCGACCTTGGGGCGACCGATGTCGGCGACATCGAAGGCAATCTGGCGCTGGAGATTGGACAGGGCGACCGTGTCGTCGTCGATCAGGCGCAGGGTCCCGATGCCGGCTGCCGCGAGATAGAGGGCTGCGGGCGCGCCGACGCCGCCAAGGCCGATCAGGCCCACGCGGGCGGCCTTCAGCCGCTGTTGCCCGGGCCCGCCGACCTCGAACAGCACCAGATGACGGGCGTAGCGTTCAATCTCGTCGTCAGAAAAGGTCACGCCTCCAGTTAGGGCGTGCGCGGCGGAACGTCCACGCCGTGAGCCGTAGATGGAGGCCTGCAAGCCCGATCCGGGCCGGCAGACCGGCGGCCTGTTCCGTTTCAGCGACCCTGTCTCGAGCCCGGCTCAATCCCCGGGTTGCCGCTCTTTCCGGCTTGCCGGGGCGCATTTCGGTCTCCATCTGGGAGGGATGATGAATGCGAATCCCAATTTTCCTGACTGGCACGGCACCACCATCCTGGCGGTGCGCAAGAATGGTCGAACCGTCATCGCCGGCGACGGGCAGGTCTCGATGGGCCCGACCATCGTCAAGGGCGCCGCGCGCAAGGTGCGGGTGCTGGCGGGCGGCAAGGTGCTGGCGGGCTTCGCCGGGGCCACGGCCGACGCCTTCACCCTGATCGAGCGGCTTGAAGCCAAGCTGGAGCAGTATCCGGACCAGCTGGCCCGGGCCTGCGTTGATCTGGCCAAGGACTGGCGCACGGACCGCTATCTGCGGCGGCTGGAAGCCATGCTTCTGGTGGCGGACAAGGGTGCCATCTTCACCGTCACCGGCGTGGGTGATGTGCTGGAACCCGAACACGGCGTGGCGGCGGTCGGCTCCGGCGGCAATTTCGCCCTGTCAGCCGCCCGCGCCCTGATCGACCACACCGACATGGACGCCGAAACCATCGCCCGCCGCGCCATGGAGATCGCGGCGGAGATCTGCGTCTATACGAACGGCAATCTGACGGTTGAGACTTTGGGGTAGCCCCCCGCCGCCGGTCGGTTCATCACAAAGAACACCAAGGATGCACGAAGGACACGAAGAGACCGAGCCCTTGCCGGCAGCCACCGAACGTGTTGGCCGCGCGGTGTTGGACGCCGCCTTTGCTGTTCACAAGGCGCTGGGCCCGGGCCTGCTGGAATCCGTCTACGAAGCCTGTCTTGCGGAAGAGCTGCAGCAGGCCGGATTGGTGGTCGAGCGTCAGGCGGCCTTGCCGATCACCTACGGCAAGGTTCGCATGGATGTCGGCTATCGCCTCGATCTTCTGGTCGAACGGGCTGTCGTGGTGGAGATCAAATCGATCGACGCTCTTGCGTCGATCCATACAGCCCAGGTCCTGACCTATCTCCGCTTCTCCGACGTGCGCCTCGGTTACCTGATCAATTTCAATACCGTCATGCTCAAAAACGGCCTGCGGCGCCTCGTGCTCTGACCCCTTCGTGTTCTTTGTGACCTTCTTCGTGTCCTTCGTGATGAACCAGCCCTCCCAAACGGGAGGGCGCTGCCCCATCTGCATCCCATGACCGACCTTTCCCCCCGCGAAATCGTCTCCGAACTCGACCGTTTCATCGTCGGCCAGGACGATGCCAAGCGTGCCGTGGCCGTGGCTCTCAGGAACCGCTGGCGGCGCAAGCGCGTGCCGGCGGACCTGCGCGACGAGGTCACGCCCAAGAACATCCTGATGATCGGGCCCACCGGCGTGGGCAAGACCGAGATCGCGAGGCGGCTCGCACGCCTCGCGCAGGCGCCGTTCATCAAGGTCGAGGCCACCAAGTTCACCGAGGTCGGCTACGTCGGGAAGGATGTCGACGCCATCATCCGCGACCTCGCCGAAATCGGCATCAAGCAGACTCGCGAGGCCGAGATGAAGAAGGTCGAGTCGCGCGCGCTCGACGCGGCGGAGGACCGGGTGCTCGACGTGCTGCTGCCGCCGGCGCGCAGCTTCGGCTTCCAGGGCGCGTCCGAAGGCGGCGGCGCCGAGCCGGTCTCGCCGCCCGATTCGGCGACCCGTCAGAAGTTCCGCAAGCGGCTGCGCGAGGGTGATCTCGACGACAAGGAGATTGAGCTCGAGGTGCAGGTGCCGATGCCCGAGATGGGGCTGGCCGGTCCGGCGGGCATGGAGGAGCTGACGCAGCAG
>JBEIJS010000191.1:0-3726 GCA_040380105.1 Caulobacteraceae bacterium
ATCGATCGACGCCCTGGCGTCGATCCATGCGGCCCAGCTGTTGACCTATCTTCGTTTCTCGGGTATCCGGCTCGGCTATCTGATCAACTTCAACACAGTTCGTCTCAAGGATGGCTTTCGCCGTTTCGTGCTCTGACCCCGTTGTGTTCGTTGTGATCTCGCCGTGTTCGTTGTGATGAACCCTTCCAGCCCCAATATCTCCCCCATGACCGACCTTTCCCCTCGCGAAATCGTCTCCGAACTCGATCGCTTCATCGTCGGCCAGGACGACGCCAAGCGCGCCGTGGCCGTGGCTCTGAGGAACCGCTGGCGGCGCAAGCGGGTGCCGGATGACCTGCGCGACGAGGTCACGCCCAAGAACATCCTGATGATCGGGCCGACCGGCGTGGGCAAGACCGAGATCGCCCGGCGGCTGGCCCGGCTGGCCGGCTCGCCCTTCCTCAAGGTCGAGGCGACCAAATTCACCGAGGTCGGCTATGTCGGCCGCGACGTCGACTCGATCATGCGCGACCTCGTCGAGGCGGCCCTCGTCATGGTGCGCGACCGGCGGCGCAGCGAGGTCAAGGCGAAGGCCGAGGCAGCGGCCGAGGAGCGGATTCTCGACGCCCTGGTCGGTCCCGGCTCGCAGCCGGCGACCCGCGAGAGCTTCCGCAAGAAGCTGCGCGCCGGGGAGATGGACGACAAGGAGATCGAGATCCAGCTGGCCGACACCGCCTCGCCGATGCAGGGGCTGGACATCCCCGGCGGCGGCAATGTCGGCATGATCAATCTGTCCGAGATGCTGGGCAAGCTCGGCGGCGGGCGGACGAAGACCGTCAAACTGCGGGTTCGCGACGCCCAGACGCCGCTGGTCACCGAGGAGAGCGACAGGCTGCTGGATCAGGAAAGCCTGACCGCCGAGGCGCTGATGCTGGCCGGGAATGAGGGCATCGTCTTCATCGACGAGATCGACAAGGTCGCGGGCCGGTCCGACCGCTCCGGCGGCGATGTCAGCCGCGAAGGGGTGCAGCGCGACCTGCTGCCGCTGATCGAGGGCACCACCGTTTCCACCAGATACGGTCCGGTGAAGTCCGACCATGTCCTGTTCATCGCCTCGGGCGCCTTCCATGTGGCCAAGCCTTCGGACCTGCTGCCCGAGCTTCAGGGCCGGCTGCCGATCCGGGTCGAGCTGAAGGCCCTGACCCGGGACGATTTCGTGCGCATCCTGACCGAGCCGGAGGCCAATCTGATCCGCCAGAACCAGGCCCTGCTGGCGACGGAGGATGTCACCCTGACCTTCACCCCGGACGCGGTCGAGGCCTTGGCCGACGCCGCCGTTGCGGCCAATGGCGCGGTCGAGAACATCGGCGCACGGCGGCTGGTCACCGTGCTGGAGCGGGTGCTGGAGGAAACCAGTTTCAGGGCCTCCGACCTGTCCGGCCAGACGGTCGCCTTCGACGGCGACCGGGTGCGGGATCTGGTCGCCGAATTGGCGCGCGACGCCGACCTGAGCCGTTTCATCCTCTAGACGGGCAACCCGGCACAGGTTTCACTCGTAACTGGGCGCGAAACGCCACAGGGAACCCGCCATGAGACCATTCCGATCCGCCTTGATCGCCGCTGCCCTGATGACGGTGGCCGCACCGGCGGCTGCCCAGTCACGCGACATCGTTCTGGACCAGTTCGACGGTCGCTGGTTCGAGATTGCGCGCAGTCCGAACGACGCCCAGAAGGACTGCCGGCGAGCCCAGATCGACTTCAATCCGCAGAGCCAGGCCAACCGCTATTCCATCCTCGTGACCTGCACCCGCCGCGCCGATGGCGTGGTCGAGACGCTGAGGGCCAATGCCCGCGTCATCGATCCGGGCAACAATGCCCGCTTCCGCTTCACCCTGACGGGCCTGCTGGGTGCGGGCGGGCTGGCAGGGCAGAACTACTGGGTCTGGGATCATGCGCCCGACTACAGCTGGGCCATTCTGGCCCTGCCGAACAAGTCCGACTGGTGGGTCTGGCACCGCAGCCAGAGCCCTGCCGAGGCCGACCGCGCCCGCCTGATTGCCCGCGCCCGCGCCCTGGGCATGGACACCGGGACGGTGGTCCATACGGGGCGGTAGGGTGGCCGCGGGCTGGCGCCTGTTCGTCCGTCGCTTGAATTCGGAACATATGCCGAACATAAAGGTGGCATGGCCGCCGCCCTGCTTCAGATCGATCTCGTTTTCAGCCGGCCGCAGACCACGCTTGCGGTGACGCGCGGCGCGGCGCGGCTGATGGTCGACCTCGGCTATGCCCCGCTGCTGGAGGTCGGTCTGCCCAACGGCCGCCGCGCCGACGTCATGGCGCTGGGGCCACGCGGCGACATCGTCATCTGTGAGGTCAAGTCGGGGGTCGAGGACTATCGCGTCGACCGCAAATGGGGCGAATACGGCCCGTTCTGCGATGCCTTCTATTTCGCCGTGGCACCCGAGTTCCCCGACGACATCCTGCCCGACGAGCCCGGCCTGATCGTCGCTGACGGCTTCGGCGGGGCGGTGGTGCGCGAGGCTCCGCCGACGCCCCTGGCCCCGGCGCGGCGCAAGGCCCTGCTGGTCGCCTTCGCCCGGCTGGGCGCGATGCGGACCCTGCGCGAAGCGTCGGCCGGCTGAAGCCTAACCGACCACCGGGCCGCTTTCGCCGGTGGAAATGATGGCGGCGGTCGAGGCCGCGCAGCCGGTCAGGGCCAGATCGCCGACCGTGACCATGGCCGTCAGCGGGTAGGTGCGGTCGCTCATCCCGTCGGAGCATTCGGTGGCGATCAGGGTGACCTTGAGCCGGGTCCCGTCAGCGGTCTCTGCCTCCCAGGTCGCGGTTGTGCCCTGGACCACCGGCTCGGGCCGGGGCGCGCGCTGCCCGGGGGGTTCGGTGCTCGTATAGACCATCTCCGTTCCCGTCAGTTCGACGCTCCAGAACGGCTCGGTCCCGATGGCACGCAGCGGCCCGGCCAGTTCGACACCGCCCAGAACGGCTGCGGGCGCGGCCGGCTCGGGCGACGACGCGGGCTCCTCAGCCGGCGAACAGCCGGCGAGGACAAGGACGGACAGGGCGGCAAACAGACGGCGCATGGCGGGACTCCGGGTTCACCGACAGCAAGCGCGGACGAAAGTCCCCGGTCAAGCCCGCGGATCGCGCTAGAGCCAGCCCTTCCGCTTGAACCAGGTCAGCGGCAGTATAGCTGAGACCACCATCGACACCACCGCCGCCGGATAACCCCACGGCTGCGGCAGTTCCGGCATGTGTTGGAAATTCATCCCGTAGATCGAGGCGATCAGGGTCGGCGGCAGAAAGGCCACCGCCGCCACCGAGAAGATCTTGATGATCGACGACTGTTCGATGTTGATCAGCCCGAGCGCGGCGGACAGCTGGAAATTGATGGCGACGGCCACCGACTGGTTATGGGCGATCAGACTGTCGGCGTCGTGGCCGAGCGAGCGGAGGTGGGCGCGCGCCTCATCCGTATCGACCCGCTCATCCATGCCGACAAAGGCGAAGATGCGTAACAGTCCCGCCAGGCTCTGGTCGATCCGCGCCGACGCCATCTGGGCCTTGCCCAATTTGGTGATCAGCTTCTCGAAACCGACCGCCCGGCCGCCCGAGAAGACATGACCGGCGATGATCTCGACCCGGGCACCGTTGGCGGAGAGGATGTTCGAACTCCGGTCGACCACCGCCTCCATGAGGTTCAGGAACATGTCGAGCCCGGAGGTACACAGC
>JBEIJS010000192.1:0-3691 GCA_040380105.1 Caulobacteraceae bacterium
GGCCGGGATTCCCGGCGGCGGCGGCGGCGGGCCGATCCGCATGGGCCAGGGCGGCCCGGGCGGCGGCGGCGGCGGCGGCGGCTTCATGGGGGCCATGAGCGCCATGGGCGGCATGCGGCCCGGCCAGGGCCGTTTCAACCTGTCGATCTATCACACCGTCCGGCTGCAGGATGAGATCGTCATCGCCACCGGCCTGCCCGTCCTCGACCTGCTGGACGGCGCCGCCACCGGTTCGCGCGGCGGCAGCCCCCGCAACGAAATCCAGGCCCAGGGCGGCGTCTTCCGCAACGGCATGGGGGCCTTCGTCAACGCCAACTGGCGCGAGGGCACCCGCGTCGACGGCGGCACCG
The DNA here is from genome assembly GCA_040380105.1 of Caulobacteraceae bacterium. Taxonomy (GTDB): domain Bacteria; phylum Pseudomonadota; class Alphaproteobacteria; order Caulobacterales; family Caulobacteraceae; genus Brevundimonas. Next base: position 351 of record JBEIJS010000192.1, read on the forward strand.
GCCCGGATCTGAACTTCTCGGATCAGGCCACGGTCAATCTGAACGTCTTCATCGACCTCAACTCCCAGGCCTCCTGGGTGGCGAGATTCCCCTGGCTCAAGGGCGGGCGGGTCAGCTTCGGGGTCCAGAACCTGTTCGACACCCGTCCGGAGGTCACGGCCAGCAGCGGCGGCACGCCGCTCAACTACCAGCCCGACTACCTCGACCCCCAGGGCCGGCTGGTCAGCCTGACGTTCCGGAAGATCCTGCTCTAGGGATTGGGGCTTAGGGATTAGGGCTTAGCGATTGGGCCGGTCACTTCCTAAGCCCTAAGCCCTAATCCCCCTTCCTCCCCCACCGCCCCTTCGGCGCCTCGCCCTTGGCCTTGGCGGTGATCTCCTTGAGCTTGCGGCCCTGCAGGGCCGACAGGGCCTGCCCCGGCGCGCCCTTTTCAGGATCGCCGAAGGCGCGGCCATGGGTCTTGACCCGCTCGCTGACCGACTCGATGAACTCCCCCTCCCATTCAGACAGCGAAACGCCCGCCTTCTCGGCCGAGCGGCGGGCGCGTCTCAGGGCATTCAGGGCCGCCCGCTGGGCCGCCTTGCGCTGGGCTTCGAAGGGGTCGACCGCTTTCCGTTTCACAATCCCGCTCATCCCCGCGAACGCGGGGACCCAGTGCTTTGGATGATGCAACAGGGAAGCCGACCCACAACCGCTTGTCCAGAACCGCCGGCGTCTCGCTGGACAGGACTGGGTCCCCGCATTCACGGGGATGAGCGGACGGAAAAACCGGGTCCTACAGTTCCCCGAGCGCCGACAGATACAGGTCGAGGATCGCATCCTCCTCCTGCCGCTTGGCCTTGTCCTGTTTGCGGATGCGGATGACCTTGCGCAGGATTTTCACGTCATAGCCCTCGCCCTTGGCCTCGGCGAAGACCTCCTTCATGTCGGCCATCACAGCCGCCTTGTCCTCTTCCAGCCGCTCCAGCCGCTCGATCACGGTGCGCAGCCGGCCCTGGGCCGCCGAGTTGAGGACGTCGGGCGAGGAATCGAAGGAAGCATCGTCAGCCAAGGGAGAACTCCGGGAACACGGCTCGCGACGGCATCAGGCCACCGGAGAGCGAAAGGGATTTGATCGGGACGCTAACCACGTCATCCCGCGCGACTCAACGACCGTCGGGGCCAGACGCGAAAAAGGCTGCGGACAAGTCCGCAGCCCTGAAACTTTTCCGCGCTCAAGCAGCGGGCGACCGCGTCGCCCGCGTTAGCGCGCTAACTCAGCCCTGCTTCGCCTTGAAGCGCGGGTCGGTCTTGTTGATCACATAGACGACGCCCTTGCGGCGCACGACCTTGCAGTCGCGGTGGCGGGTCTTCAGCGACTTGAGCGAGCTACGGACCTTCATGGTCGTCGTCCTGGGGCAAAGCAAAACAGAAAAGCCGCAAGACGAACCTGCGGCGGAGCGGTGCGTATAGAGAGGCTTCCCGGAATCGTCAACCGCGGACGGACGGGGTCTGCAAGGCGGGAGTGGCCGGAGGTCGGCTATGGTTGGTGTGCGGACGCCTGCGCGGCGAGCGATAGCGTGCCCAAAAACTCTGGAGGCCTGGCCTCCGAGTTGAACGGAGGGTCTACGGGGTTGCACCCCCGTTGCGTCGCCCCTCCGCCACCAGGCCGTATCGGATCTCAGAGCTGATCAGGACCTGCGCCGAAACTACGAAGACCTGCAACAAAACAGAGGGTTAATGACGCAGAATGGGGAAATCACGCTGGACCACACCCCTCCCCCCGCGATTTTCACCCCTGCCGCGCGTCCCAAACGACACATCCCGCCACGACCTGATCAGGCGGTCTCGTTCTGGCCCGACGATTGCAGCACGCCATACAGCCCTCGCGCACTTGTTATGAGGGTTCGGCTCCAGGGGACTCTACAGCTATCGCCATGCGTATCAGCCTTCGACTCATCCTCATCGCCTCGGTCGCCGCCTGCGCCCCCATGCTGCCGGAGGTGCCGCCCGTCGGGGCGGTCGCCCGGACCCAGGACCCGGCACCGGCCGCCACTGCCCCGGCCTCCCCCGCCGACGCGCCCGCCGCTGCCCCCGTGGTCGTCGACCAGGCCGGCTTCGATGGCTGGAAACAGGGCTTCCTCGCCCGCCACGGCGGCACCCGCCGCGCGGACTACGAGCGCGAGCTCGCGGGCCTGACCCCCGACCCGTCGGTCATCCGCCTCGACAGGAACCAGCCCGAATTCAGCCGCCCCGCCGGCGCCTATGTCCAGTCCGCCGCCTCGGCCACCCGCATCGCCCAGGGCCGCGCCCGCACCGACCGGGTGCCGTGGGAGGTGGTTCAGCGTTTCGGCGTGCCGACCGAAATCCTCGTCTCGATCTGGGGCAATGAGAGCGCCTTCGGGGCCATCCAGGGCGACTATGACGTCATCCGCGCGCTGGCCACCCTCGCCTATGACGGCCGCCGCCGCGACTGGGCCGAAGGCGAGCTCAAGAATGCGCTCGACATCGTCCTCGACGGTCGCCGCGACCGCGCCGGCCTGAAAGGCAGCTGGGCCGGAGCCATGGGCCAGACCCAGTTCATGCCCGACGCCTATCTGCGCCTCGGGGTCGACCAGAGTGGCGACGGCAAGGTCGACATCTGGGGCTCGGACGCCGACGCCCTCGCCTCGGCCGCCAATCTGCTGGCCCGCGCCGGATGGAAGCCCGGCCAGACCTGGGGCTATGAGGTCATCCTGCCCGCCGGCTTCGACTATGCCGAGGCCGAGGGCCCTCGCCACACCTGGCGCGAATGGGCCCGGCGCGGCGTCACCCTCGCGCGGGACGGTGCCCCCAACGCCGCCGAGGCGCAGGAAGAGGCGGCCATCCTCCTGCCCCAGGGCGCACGCGGCCCGGCCTTCCTGGCCCTGCCCAACCACTATGCGATCCGCCGCTACAACAACTCGGTCTCCTATGCCCTTGCCATCGGCCTGACCGCCGACGGCATCGCAGGCCGCCCCGGTCTCGTCGCCACCTGGCCCGACGACGCCCCCCTGTCCCGCGATCAGCGCATCGGGGCCCAGGCCGCCCTGACCCGGCTCGGCTTTGATACCCAAGGTGTCGACGGCGTCATCGGGGCCAACACCCGCGCCGCCCTCCGCCGCTGGCAGGTCGCCAACGGAAGACTGGCCGACGGCTATCTGACCGCCGATCTGGCGGATGAGCTGATCCGCCGGGCCGGCTAAGCTCTCGCGTCTCCTCCCCATCGCAGATGGGGAGGGGGGTGGAGGGGCGCCACCCCCCGTCTCCTCCCCCCGCCGCCGGGCGGGGAACCCGACCAAGCCACGCAGAGGGGAAGGAGGGGTGGGGGGCGCCGGCCGCAC
>JBEIJS010000193.1:0-3627 GCA_040380105.1 Caulobacteraceae bacterium
CCTCCTCCTCCTCCTCCTCCTCCGCCTCCTCCTCCTCCGCCTCCGCCTCCGCCAGCCGGGAACGTGGCTGAGGCGGTCAGCTTCGCTATCGGATCGGGGTCACGGGCCGTTCTGGTGATTCAGGGCGGCGTTCTGATCGCCGAACAGTATCAGGGCCTCGGTCGCGTGGATCGAGGCGAACTTCTCGCCTCCGGGACCAAGAGTTTCAGTTGCGCACTCGCCGCCGCCGCAGAGGCGGACGGGATCCTGATGGCCGAGGATTTAGCGTCGGTCGCCATTGGCGCGTGGGGCCCCGGTGGGTTGGCCCCCGACCCGGGCCGCAAGCAGGCCATTCGCCTGGCAAATCTGCTGTCGATGACGGGCGGCCTGAGCAATACCGGCGTTAGCGCCGGTCAGCTGGCGGACGTCGATAGCTTCCAGCAGGCCATCGCGGCCCGCTCCGGAAACCCGCCCGATGTGGCCATAACCTACGGGCCTAACAGCTTCCAGGCGTTCGCGGCCGCGTTTGAACTTGCGACCGGGGGATCCCCCACGGCTGATCTCGGCGTGACCGGGGGGCAGGACTCGGTCCGGTATCTTCAGACAAGGGTTCTGGATCGCATCGGCATCGCCCCGACCCAGTGGGTCCGTGACATCAGGGGGCACGCCAACTGGGGTGGCGGCGCGTATTTCACCGCCCGCGACTGGGCGACTTACGGACAGTTCATACTGCAGAAGGGAGCCTGGCAGGGCGAGCAGATTGTCCCCGCCGCCCTGATCGAGCGGTGCTCGACATATCGGAACGACGCGTTTCTCGGCTACGGGTTGGGCTTCTGGTTGAACCGCAGAGTGGCGGGCACCTTCACGCCGGGAATTGACTCCGCCCCTTGGCCACCCGCGGTCGCCGCCCGGTTCGGCTCTGGCTCAAACATCGCCCCGAACGTGCCGGAAAGCATGTTCCTTGCGTATGGTGCCGGCAACGTGAAGATGTTTATTCTGCCGTCCCACGAGATGGTCGCCGTCAAGCTAGGCGGCACGGAAGACGACGACCGGTTTCTAAGTTTGATCTTGGGCACGGCACCGTAGCCGCTCATCAGAGGTCGGAACGTCCAATAGCCCGGAGATTGCCATGCACCGCCGTCAGTTGATTCAATCCGCAATGGGGCTGTCCGCCCTTTCCCTGGGCGGTTGCGCCGTGACTGCGATTGCAGCGGGCCAAACCGCAGATCCGTTCCAGAAGGCCTTCTTCTACGCCTTCCCCTTATATGAACTCGCACGCATCGAGCAGGAGCGCACAGGGGCGGTGGGCAGTTCCGGGCGGCTCAATACGATCGCTCACCGGTCACAATTGCTGGACGCAACATCGCGCCTTGTCACTGCGCCAAACAACGACACCATCTACTCCTCGATCTTCCTCGAGCTCTCCGGCGGTCCGGTCGAAATGCAGGTTCCCAGTTCTACAGAGCGCTATTTTTCGCTCGCCTTCATGCACGCCTTCACCGATGTCTTCGCCTATGTCGGCACTCGCGCCACGGGCGGACAAGGTGGTCGCGTCTGGGTCGTCGGGCCGGGGTGGCGGGGCGAGGCTCCCTCTGGCGTGCGCCTGATCCGCTCGCCCACCAACGATGTCTGGGCGCTCATGCGGACGTTGGTCGACGGGCCTGGGGATCTTGCGGCTGCCCAGGCCTTCCAGGGTAGCTTGACCCTGAGCGTGGCCCCTAACAGGCCGTTGGCACGAGGCTTCGCCGCGCCCGCCGGCGACGTCAATAATCCGGCGGATTTCCTTACCTTGGTCAATGAGGTGATCGCTCGATCTCCCGGCGGCAGCGCTCAATTCGCTCGGGCAGAACAGTTCCGGGCGCTGGGGATTGGCCAGCCAGCACTTCCGGGAGCTGAGGTCCTGGATCGCTGGCGCGCGATCATCCCCCAAGGGCTGGCGACGCTGCGGGAGACTTTCAAGTTCCGGGACTATACCGTCGCTGGCTGGAGCTACCAGCCGCCCGGAATCGGCGACTTCGGCGATAACGATCAGCTACGGGCAGCGGTCGCATTGGGCGGCATCGCCGCGCTCGGCGAAGAGGAAGCGATGTACTTCCACGGTAACTTCGACGCCTCCGGCGCTCCGCTCGTCGGCACTGACTCCTACCGCTGGCGGATCCCCGCCGGAGGGGTACCGGTCGACGCCTTCTGGTCCCTCACCATGTACGAAGTCACACCGGAGGGCCGGTATTTCTTCACCGACAACCCGATCAATCGGTATTCGATCGGAGACCGCACCCCAGGCCTGTTGGTCGATGCGAACGGCGGCTTCGAGATCCATATCCAACGCGAACGGCCCGAAGGCACCCTCGCCGCCAACTGGCTGCCTTCGCCGCAGGGCCCGATGCGGCTGGCGTTACGGGCCTATCTACCCCGCCACGAGCTACGCGATCGGTTGTGGAAGGTTCCGGCCCTGGTCCGGGGCTGAGTTCAAGATCGACGGGGGGCTCACGGCGCAGTGAAGCCGGTGGCTAGAGCCAGAGAGGCTGAAGGTTCCGGGCGGCGACGTGAGACACCTAAGAGCGGACTTTCCCAACCGCCGGAAAGAGTCACTTCCGGGCTCGGGAACTGCGGGCTCGGAATGTCTGCTTTGGGTCGGAAGCTGACGGCCACTCGCGGCCGGAAAGCGGACGTTTAAAGCCCACGATCCTTGTCATCCCCGATCTCCGCTTCGCTTCGTCGGGGATGACAAGCTCACCTTTCGCGACGGCGCCGGGAATCAGCCCCCCGTCGCATTGTGCAGCCCGCGATCGCGCGGATTCCGGCCGAAGGCCTGCTCGCAAACGGCGCGGCCGAACTCTTCGGAGACCATCATCTGGCGGTCGCCCAGCAGGGCGCCGAGCCGGCCCTGGGCGCTGGTCGCGACCGAGACGGGGAAGCGGCCCACCACCCGGTTGTCGTCGGCGGGGTCGACGAACTCCACGGTGCCGGACAGGGTATGGCTGCCCTCGCCGGTCAGCAGGGTTTCCAGACGGCCGGCGCGCTCCATTTCGTCGATATGGACGCGGACGTTGATCGGCACCGTGCCCCACATGCAGCGGCGCAGCTCCTCATGGACCTCGGCCGAAAAGGTCAGGGCGAAGTCTTCCTCCGCATCCAGCCAGCCGGTCGACAGGGTGACCGAGCCGGCCTGGGCGGTTTCCTGCAGGCCGATCGGCAGGGCCATGGGCGGGCCGCCCTCGATAACGGGCGCGCAGGCCGCAACGGACAGCAGGGCGGCGGCGACGACGGCGGTGACGGCGGACTTCATTTCGGGCTCCCCTGGGTTTCGCGGCAAGCTTTAGCTTGGTGCGCGGTGAACGCCGGATGAACCGCCTTCGTCCGGCGACGAAATCGCCGTGGCCTGTGTCAGGAACCGAACACCTCGACCCCGATCTGACCGTCGGGGGTCAGCCAGGCCCGTTTCATGCCCTGGCTGTTGAAGGGGGCGGTGATGTTGCCGTCGCGGTCCAGCGCGATCAGGCCACCGTCGCCGCCCATGTCGCCGATCTCCTCGATCACGGCCCGCCCCGCCTCGGCCAGGGTCTGGCCCGCCCCGACGCGCCAGCTGACCTGGGCGCAGGCGGCGACGCGGATGAAATACTCGCCCTGTCCGGTGCCCGAGACGGC
>JBEIJS010000194.1:0-3444 GCA_040380105.1 Caulobacteraceae bacterium
CGTTCAACCCGGCCCTTCTCAAGAAGGTGGACGAGCTGGAACTGTCTGTCCGTTCGGCCAACTGCCTGAAGAACGACAACATCGTCTACATCGGCGACCTGATCCAGAAGACCGAGGGCGAAATGCTTCGCACCCCGAACTTCGGCCGCAAGTCGCTGAACGAGATCAAGGAAGTTCTCGCGACGATGGGCCTTTCGCTCGGCATGGATGTGCCGAACTGGCCGCCCGAGAATATCGAAGATCTTGCCAAGAAGTTTGACGACCAGATCTAGTTTCAACCCTCCGCCCTTGGTTCGGTCAGGTTTTCTGGCCGGATCGCGGAGCGGTTAGAATGTGAGAACCCCAGGTCCGGTCCGCCGGAAACCAGGGTGAGTAGGAGAGACCCCGATGCGCCACGGCGCCGCCTATCGCAAGCTCGGTCGTACGAGCGCACACCGGACCGCCATGTTCGCCAACATGGCTGCGTCGCTGATCAAGCATGAGCAGATCACGACCACGCTTCCCAAGGCGAAGGAACTGCGTCCCTTCGTCGAGAAGCTGGTCACGCTCGCCAAGAAGGGCGACCTGCATGCACGCCGTCAGGCCATCAGCCACGTCCGTGACGTGCCGCAGGTGGGCAAGCTGTTCGAGACGATCGGCCCGCGCTACGCCGACCGCAACGGCGGCTACATCCGCATCATGAAGGCCGGCTACCGTCACGGCGACAACGCCGCCATGGCCGTGATCGAGTTCGTCGATCGCGACACCTCAGCCAAGGGCCTGGACTCGGGTCCGGTCTATGCCGTCGAGGGCGACGAGGAAGCGTAAGCGCGCTTCCTGTCAGGGGCTTGAGAAAAGGGCGGCCGGTGCGAACCGGTCGCCCTTTTTCATGGCGCCGAACCGGGTCAGACCCAGGGATCAGGATCAACAGCGGATGGCTGCCAACCGAAAATCGGGTCGGCTCCCGTTACACCCTGATCGGCCAGAAGTGCTGTAATCCGGTCCCGACCGATGCCACCCGGGTGGGGCAGTTCCCCCTGCTGCAAGGTCGAACTGTCAAGGTCGGCGGGCTGGACCAGGGGGGTGGCTTCCTTGCCCCAGCTGTCGGTCTCATCCTGGAGACCCGGCAGGACCTGGGGTCCGTCATGCTCGCGGCCGTACATGCGGCTGAGATCGATTTCCCCACCGTTGCTGAACCGGATGACTTCAACCCCCGTCAACCGGTCTCCTCCGTCAGGTCCCTTCAGAATGAAGTCGTCACCTGCCGTCAGCAGGCGGTAGTCCGCGCGCGAGCCCTGAACCCAGACGGTGTCACGCCCGGCACCCCCGTCGATCAGGTCGTGACCACGGCCCCCCTCGAGCCGATCATCGCCCGCGCCACCGAACAGGGCGTCTTCGCTCGACAGGCCGGACAGCGTGTCTGCGCCCGCAGTGCCGACCAGTGCGCCATTGCCGGCGGTGCCTGCGATCAGCCTCACATAGGCGTGGGTCAGGAGCGGGTTGGAGTTCAGCAGGGCGACCGGGTCGGTGAAGGTCGCCCGGGCTGCGATGTCGCCCCGCAGATGTCCGTCAATGAACCGGTCGATGAAGCCGGCTATGGAGGCTGTCAGCCCCGGGATCGCCGTATTGCCCCCGATGTCGTTATGGGCGGCGTCCCGATAGACCAGCGCATAGCTTTCGGCAGCATCGCCATTCCGGAAGGCGTCAAGGCGCCCGTTCCAGTCTGTCAGGCCACCGAGTTCGGCATCGGCTGTGCCGGTGATGGTCAGCAGGGGAACGACGATGTCATCCCATGACGTCGAGGTAAGGTTGGCCCAAGAGCTGTCCTCGCCCTGTGGTGACAGAATGATGGCGGCCGCGAATCGCGAATCCGCGACACTTGTCAGGCCATAGGGATTACCGACGGGTGGGTTTTCGTAGCCCGGTCGATCGGAATCCAGCCCGACCAGAAGCCCGGCCGTAAAGGCACCGTGGCTGTGGCCGGCGACCACCGGCGACGAGAGATCGACCGTATAGCCGGGCAAACCTGTGACGAGGGTCTGAGCCATATCGAGGGCGAACTGCATGTCTGCAGCGCGGTGCAGGCCGGAGGCGGGATTGTCGATCGGGAACTGGCTCGTCAGCCACGAGGGATAGGTCCCGACACTGTCGAGATGGGTCGGAAGAATGACGATGTAGCCGAGGTCAGCAAGGGCCTGGGCCGTCGTACCGGATCCGCCGCTCGCTGCGCCGCTCCCGCCCTGACCGTGGCTGTAGACGATCACCGGATAGGTCCCGGGCCGATCCGGAGCAAACACCGTCAGCACAACGTCACGAGGCGCGGTGATGCTCGTCCCGCCTGAGTTCACATAGGTGACCAGATGGTCGGTGTCGCGCAGGGTTCGGCTGATCGAAACGGGCAAGACAGGATCCTTTGTTCAGACCTTGATACGGTTCGGCGGCTCGGTTCCGTCGGCGGCGTCCGCCTACTCCTTCGACAGATCCTGCCTCCGGAACCAGGCCAAGGCCCCGGCCAGCGGGATCAGTGTCCACAGGGTGAGGCTGACCCAGGCTTTCAGCAACAGGCCATCCGTCAGGGCTGCAGCGCGCACCCCGCCTGCGATCGCCGCCTGGATCGCATCGGTCGCGGCACCCGGATTGACCAGCACTGAAAGCCAGGCATCGGGCAGGACGCCCATCGGCCCGAGCATCTGGGGTGAGATGAACTGGGCGTTACCCAACACCAGCGGCACGAACAGCGCCGCCAGCATGCCCATCATGGCGAACTGCAGGATGCGCAGCCATGACAGGCCCGCGAAGCCGAGGAACTGGCCGGTCATCGCTCCGGTCAGGGAGAAGGTCAGGCTACGGTCGAACACCGCCGCCTTGATCAGGTTCTCGATCACGCTGGCCGCCAGCATGAAACCCATGGCGGCCAGGGCCAGCACGGCCACGACGGCCAGCTTGGCCAGCAGCAGGTTGACCCGGCTGTTGCGCGCCGTGATCAGCCGCCAGGTCTCCCAGCGATAGTCGCCGGCATAGAGGGTCGCCGCCCCGATCAGGACGAACAGCAGCACCAGCGGATTGGCCAGATTGCCCGCCGCCGTGACCAGGGCATCGGCCATGTCCAGCGTCCCACGCCCCAGGGCCGCCTTGAGCTCTTCGGGCATCTTCTCGTCGCCCAGAATCTTGGTCTCGCTGCCCTTGAGCACGAAACTGGTCAGGGCTCCGATCGCAACCGAGAGGATCGGCACGAAGGCGAGGCTCCAGAACAGGGCGGTCCTGTTCCTAGACAGGCGGAAGCCTTCGGCGCGGATGGCGTCAACCAGCATGGATCGTCTCCGGCGCCTGGACGGCACCCGTCTCGGTGAAGAAGATGGCCTCGAGGTCCGTCCCGACCCAGCGGGCCTCGCTGATCTCGACTCCAGCCTCGACCAGGGCGCGGATCAGGGCAGGCCCTTCTGCGCGGGGAATGTCGGCCAGAAC
>JBEIJS010000195.1:0-3397 GCA_040380105.1 Caulobacteraceae bacterium
CGCGTCTGGGCCACGCTGACCGGGGCCGCGCCCAGATGCTGGCGGAACAGCCGCCGCAGGTGCCGCTCGCCGACCCCCAGCCGCCCGGCCAGGGCGTCGACATCCCCCTCATCCAGCGCCCCCGCCTCGATCAGGGTCAGGGCCCGGCTGACGGTATTCGATGTGCCGCGCCATGCCCCCATGTCGGGGGCCGTTTCCGGGCGGCAGCGCAGGCAGGCGCGGAAGCCCGCCTCCTCCGCCGCCGCAGCCGAGACCACGAAAGACATGTTCTCCCGCTTGGGCGTCCGCGCGGGACAGACCGGGCGGCAGTAGATGCCTGTGGTCTTCACACAGCCGAAGAACCGCCCGTCGAACCGCGCATCGCGCGTCAGCACGGCGCGGTAGCAGGCCTCCTGATCGAGTTCACCGGCGTTTTCCATGACCGCAGAATGATCTCAGCGGCCATGGAAGTCTCGCGGTTTTCGGACATGGGTGTGCCGGGCCGCGTCGGATCGAGAAGGCGGAGCCTTCTGATCGCGGCCTGCTTACCTGCCCCGGGCCAGCCGCCCGAGGTTGGCGAGGACGCTGAACGCCATACTCAGGGCCGAGAAGGCCAGCGCCCAGACCATCACCACAGAGAGGGTGCCGGCGACACCGGCGAGGTCCCGGGCGCCATCGCCGAGATTTCGCAGGGTATCGAAGTCCAGCATCGTCCAGTCGCCGGCAATACGGGCGGTCTCCCCGTCACGCGTCAGGGTGAACCAGTGGCCGGCCTCGAAGATCGCCCAGGTCAGCCACAGACCGGCCCCGGCGATGACGATCCGGGCCGCGGCGCGCGCCCGAACGGCATAGGGCCGGACCACGCTGGCCAGATCGATGGCCATCTGGGCGAAGGCATACAGAAGGATCGGCCCCCACAGGATCGACCAGACCGGCGCGCCGCTGACGGCGGCGTCCTCGCCGCGGAGCTCAACCGACAGCAGACCGGGGAAATGCAGCACCCCGATCCACCACAGGACGAACATGCCGGTGACGAGGAAGGAGAACAGATACTCCCCGCCCGGCCAGGGCTTCGACCGGGGCTTCGGCAACCAGGAGGTCTTCGCCGTCTCGGTGCCCGTCATCGAGGCACCCCAGGCCGCAGGGTCGGCCAGGCCGAAGGTGCCCAGATCCTTGACCCGCCATTTCGTCAGCCAGGCGGGGCGGATTCCCTGATGCTCGAAGATGGCCGCCGCCAGGGTCGCGGCTCCGATCAGGGTCAGGCCGGCGCCGAAGAAGCCGTGGAAGGCGTGGGCGATATCCTGCCCGAAATTGTCTGATCCACTGACGACCCGGATGAACAGGGTGAGGGCGAAGACCGCTGCCAGCACCATCAGACCGGCCTTCACCCCGAACAGCCAGTAGGGAAACAGCTCGGGCCCGACCAGCGAGTCCGGTCCCTTGCGATAGCGCGCGGCCACGACCAGAGGATGACCGATCTCGCGCAGGATCGCCTCCTGCTCGTCCTCGGTCAGGGCGCGGCCCAGCGCCTCCTCCTTTGCCTCGAACCGGCTCAGGATCAGGTCGCGCAGTTCGGCGGTGATGTCGGCGCGTTCGTCCTGCGGCAACTGCGCGGCGACGGCGTTCAGATAGCGGTCAATCAGGTCCACGGCTTTTCCCCTTCAGCCCGGGTTTCAGAGAATCTTGTCGAGCGAGGCGTTGATGCCCCGCCATTCGTCGGCCAGGGCGGCCAGCATCGACACGCCACCCGGCGACAGGACGTAGAAGCGCTTCTTCCGCTTCTCCTCCTCGCGCCATTCGCTGTTCAGCAGCCCCTGGCTCTCCAGCCGGCGCAGCAGCGGATAGAGGGTCGATTCCTCCATCTCCAGCCCGTCGGCGGCCAGGGCCTGACGCAGGGTGTAGCCGTAGCGCTCGGTCCGGAGACAGGCGAGCACCGCCAGCACCAGCGACCCGCGCCGCAGCTCCAGCCGCATCGATTCATAGAGGTCCGGATCGAGGCTCATGCCAATGCCCTGCATCTCACATAGTGTGTGATACACAGTGTATGCGACATACTGTATGAGGGAGTCAAGTCCGGGCGATCAGGGGTGGATCACTCCGGGATCCGCGCGCCGTCCCAGGCGTATACGCCGCCGCTGTCCGCCGGCGTCAGGCCGTCGACCACCGCCAGCAGCCGCTCCGCCGAATGATCCGCCGTGAACAGCTTCTCCGGCTTGACCCCCTTCTGGAACGGCGCGCTCAGGCCGGTATCGACGGTCCCGGGATGCAGGCCCGCGACCACTGCCTGCGGATGGGTGCGGCCCAGTTCGACCGCCAGATTGCGCAGGATCATGTTCAGCGCCGCCTTGGACGCGCGATAGCTGTGCCATCCGCCCAGCCGGTTGTCGCCGATCGAACCGACCCGCGCCGACAGGGCCGCGAACACCGCCCGCCGGTCGCGCGGCAACAGGGGCAGGAAATGCTTCGCGACCAGCGCCGGCCCGACCGCATTGATCCGGTAGTCGCGCAGCAGATGATCGGCGTCGAGCGCGCGCCAGCTGCGTTCCGGCTCGTGGCCGTGATGCAGCACCCCGGTGGCGATGAACACAAGCGCCGGAGACGGACCTTCGGCCACCCGAGCGGCGGCGGCGGCGATCGAGGCCTCGTCCTCCAGATCGAACCCCGTGCCCGCGCGCGACAGGGCATGGACGACGGCGTATCGCCCGGAGTCCTCGAGCTGACCGGCCACCGCCGCGCCGATGCCGCCTGATGCGCCGATTACGACCGCAGCCGGATGCTGAATGCTTGCCATGGTGCAATCAGCGCCCGCCACCGACCATGGGTCAAGCTGAACGGTGTCCGAAGGGTCATTTGCCTCAGGTGTCGGCGAGCTGGACTCCGGCCTTGACGGACCGGCGCGGCGGTCCCAGATCGATCCGGCGTCGAGATCGCCTCCCCGGGGTTTCGCGGCAGGGGTGGACACGCGCGCATGACGGACCTGGCGATCTTCTATGAGCATCCAGCCTGGTTCGAGCCGCTGTTCGCCGCGCTCGACCGCCGCGGCGTCGACTGGACGAAGATCCACGCCGGCGACCATGTCTTCGACACCGGACCCGGCACCCCGCCCGCGCCGCTGATCTTCAACCGCATCGGCATGTCCGCCTTCCTGCGCGAGACCGAGCATCCAATCTTCTACGCCCGGACCCTGTTCGATCACTGGGAGGGTCAGGGTGCCCGCGTCGTCAACGGCGCGGCGCTGGAGGTCGACACCTCCAAGGGTCGGCAGATTTCCCTGATCCGACGCCTCGGCTATGGCGCGCCGGAGACGCGGATGGTGCATCGGGCGGCGGACCTGTCGAAGGCCGCCTCGGGTCTGCGCTTTCCGGTGCTGGTCAAGCCGGACATCGGCGGCTCGGGCGCGAGCATCCAGCGGTTCGAC
>JBEIJS010000196.1:0-3368 GCA_040380105.1 Caulobacteraceae bacterium
CCAGTTGGATGGCCACGGTCGCATTGCCCGTGCCGATGTCGATCGCCGTAGCGCCCGCGCCCAGGCCGGTGCGTGCCACCGCCGCTTCGAGCGTGGCCAACTCCACGCCATTGCAGACCCCGAGGGCCTCATAGGCGATGCGTTGGAAACTCATGGGGAGGCGGGCAGTCATGAGGGCTTGTCCCGCGTCGGGGCCGACCGGGCAAGGCCGTCGCTCCACTGGCTGCGCATGACCAAGCACTTTACATAACAAAGGTGATGTGACATGGAGTGTCCCACACAGAGGTTCGTCTTCGCACACAGAGGTTCATTCATGGCAATCACGTATTGCAGCGACTTCGGGTTCGACGCGGTCGGCCTGCCCGGTTGGAAAGGCGTGATGATCGCCGAAACCATGACCTCGCGCCCACGCCGGTCGCTCCAGGAGAAAAGCTGATGACAGCTTGGATTTTCCTGGCATTGGCAATCACGCTGGAAGTGGCGGGCACCTTCCTGCTGAAGCTGTCGAACGGCTTTGAAAAATGGCACTGGGGAACGCTGTCGATCCTTTGCTACTCAGCCTGTTTCTGGATGCTCGCTCCGGCCATGAAGGTGTTACCGGTCGGTGTCGTCTACGCCATCTGGGCCGGCTTGGGGATTGTTGCCGCGTCCGTGATCGGCGTTTTTGCCTTCGGGGAGCGGCTCTCACCTTTCCAGTTCGCATGCATCGCCATGGTTCTTGTCGGTGCGGTCGGCCTCAGAATTACGGCGACCGACTGACCGATGAACAGAGTCACCCGCCTTGAAAGGACATCAAACCCATGACCGAGAACACCGAAAACCCCGCCGCCGACATCGCCTGGATGCGCAACCTCGCCGAAGAAGGGGCGGGCACGCCTTTCCAGGGGGGCTCCATCCTCATGTCCGCAGGCCTGATCTACGGCATCGCCAGTCTGATCCATTGGGCCCAGATCAGCCGATGGGTTGAACTGCCCGGGATGGCCGTCGGCATCGTCTGGCTGATCGCCACCGGCCTGTTCCTGGCCGTTCTCGTCTTTCTGATCGGCTGGCTGAAGCGCCGGGAAGGCGTCATGACCAGCGGAAACCGTGCCTCCAGCACGGCCTGGAGCGCCCTGGGTTGGGGCATATTTGCGATGTTCGCCTCACTCGCCGCCCTCGGCTACCAGCTTGGAGAGGATGCCATTCTGCTCGGTGCCGGCCTGATCCCCTCTATCATCATGGTCTTCTACGGCATCGGCTGGGCGGTCACCGCGACCATGCACCGGAACCGTGTCCTGTGGTGGCTGATGACCGGCTCCTTTCTGGCCGCCCCCCTGCTGGCCCTGCTGGCCGGCCAGAATGCCCAGTATCTCGCCTATGCCGCCGCGCTGTTCCTGCTGATGGCCCTGCCCGGCTGGATGCTGATGCGGCAGGCGCGGGCCTGATCCATGACGGACGAATTCGACATCAACCGGATCGACGATGTCATCCACGGCCGGGTACGTCTGGGGATCATGGCCGTCCTGTCCGGCGTCGACAGTGCGGATTTCAACACCCTGAAGGCGCGGCTGCAGGCCACGGACGGTAATCTGTCGGTGCACCTGCGCAAGCTGGAGGAGGCCGGCTTCGTCGCCGTGACCAAGCGGTTCGAGGGTCGCAAGCCCCTGACCGAGGCCTCGATGACGCCGGTCGGACGCAAGGCCTTTGTCGCCTACCTCGACGCCATGCAGGGCCTCGTCGGAAAAGCGTGACAACCGGGCAGTGGTTCGCACCGGGATGGTCGTCTAGACAGGGCGAATGACCGGCCGCATCCATCGCTTCGACGCACTCGACAATTTCCGCGACTACGGGGACTACGCGACCGCGGCGGGCCGATACCTCGCCCCGGGCCTGCTCTTCCGGTCGGGCCATCAGGCCCGGGCCAGCGAAGCGGATCTGGAGCGCCTTGCCGCTCTCGGCATCGCGACCGTGGTTGATCTGCGCCGACCGTCCGAGCGTCGTGACCAGCCCTCGAAACGGCCACCGGGGTTTGCGGCCTCCGTGATCGAAAGCGCCCATGATGACGGGGGTGAGGCGCCGCACATGACCTTCCTGAGGACTGCCGACCTGACGCCTGACTCAGGCCGGCGGTTCATGACCGACGTCTACCGGCGGCTGGCCTTTGAGCCTTCACATCTCGACCTGTTCTCGCGCTATTTCCGGGCGCTCGGAGACGCCGACGGTCCCGTGTTGATCCACTGCGCTGCAGGCAAGGACCGCACGGGCCTGCTGGCGGCCCTGACCCACCATCTGCTCGGGGTTCACCCCGACGACATCGTCGCCGACTATCTGCTGACCAACACGGCTGTCGATCTGGAGGGACGGGCCCCCGGCATCGCCCGCCAACTTGAGACCATGACCGGCCGGTCCGTTGCTCATGACGCCGTGGTCGCCTTTCTCGGGGTCGAGCCTGTCTATCTGGATACGGCATTCGCCGGTATCGCTGCGCTTCACGGGTCGACGGACGGCTATCTGGAGCAGGCGCTTGGCGTCGATGCGGCCTTGCGCGACCGGATCGGCGCACGGCTGACAAGGTGAACAGGGCGGCGCGCCCGGTCGAGATCCGCGAGCGGCCCTGGCGGGATCCCCTGGCCGTCGCTGCGGGTCTGCGCCGGCTGGAGGGGCCTCTGGCCCTGCTGTCGGATGGTGGAACCCTCGGGCGCTGGTCGTTTGTCGCCGCTGAACCGGACCGGGTCCATGTCGGCGCTTCAGGGGCGGGTGGGACGCTGGACCGGTTGCGGAGCCCTGACTTCCAGTCCGGGGTGGTCGGCCTGCTGGCCTATGATGCCGGCGCAAGGCCCGCGACCGGCCCTCGTGATCCGGTCTGGCCGGACCTTATGCTGGCCCGCTATCCCGCCATGCTGGCCTTCGACCACAAGGCGGGGGCCGTGCGTGTGTTCGGGCGGGGAGATGATCTGGAGTCCGCCCGTGCCGCGGCCGACCGGGCCGAGGGCTGGCTGGCCGACGCCATTGACCCGGTCGTCCCTCCGGCCCCTGCCGATGATTTCGTCGAGGAGGCGACGCCGGCGGCCTATTGCGCCGCTGTCGGGGATGTCGTGGAGCGGATCGCGGCCGGGCAGCTTTATCAGGCCAATATCGCCCGGGCCTGGTCCGGCACCCTGCGCGCCGGTAGCGATCCCTTCGACGTCATGCTGAGGCTGGCCGGGCGGGCGGCGGCCTATGGCGCCTTCTGGCGTCTGGGAGACCGGGCCGTCGTATCAAACTCGCCCGAGCTGTTTCTGGCCTTCGATCCCTCGAGCCGGCGCATCGAGAGCCGGCCGATCAAGGGAACCCGGCCGCGCCATGCCGACCCGGCCGATGACGCCGTGCTCGCAAACGAGCTTCGTTCA
>JBEIJS010000197.1:0-3306 GCA_040380105.1 Caulobacteraceae bacterium
CGCGCCGCCAGCAGGAAATAGCCGCCCTGCAGGGAGCTGTTGCGGAAGGCGGTCTCACGCGCGGCCGCAGGGTCGGCAAACCAGTCCTTTGCGCCGGGCGCATGGGGGAAGAGCACCGGCAGCTTTTCGGCGAAGGCCAGGTCCATGCCGATGATCACATTGACGGGCGCCTGCAGCGTCTTGGCGCGGTTGGCGTCCGACATCAGGGGTGCCAGTCGGGCCTTGGCCGCTTGCGAGGTTATGAAGACGAACCGGGCCGGGGTGGTGTTGGCCGCCGTCGGGCCGAATTTGGTCAACTCATAGAGTTTGCGCAGCAGGTCGTCGGACACCGGCCGATCGGTCCAGGCGTTGCGCGTCCGGGCGGCGGTGAACAGCTGGTCCAGCGCCGTGTCGGGCAGGGGCAGGTCGCGGGCAGGGTCGAGGGCCATGGGGGATATCCAGATCAGCAACAGTGATAGATGCGAAATGGTCCCGGCCGGATTTGGTTCAAGAGGGTCCGAAACAAATTCTGCGGCGCGTTTTCAGGTCTGTCCCAAGCGGGAGCCAGCGCCTATTCTGGGGCCATGGATCTCAACGCTCTCATGAAACAGGCCCAGGCGATGCAGCAGAAGCTGCAGGACGCCCAGGCGAAAATGGCTGAAACCACCGCCTCCGGCACCTCCGGCGGCGGGCTCGTGACCGTGGCCCTGAAAGGCGCGGGCGAGATCACCGCCGTGACCATCGACGACAGCCTGCTGGTCCCGGGTGAGGGCGAGATCCTCGCCGACCTGATCGTCGCCGCCCACGCCGACGCCCGGCGCAGGCTGGACGAGACCAACGGTGCCCTGATGCGCGAGGCCGCCGGCCCTATGGCGGGAATGAACATCCCCGGCATGCCCAAACTGTTCTGAATCCTTCGGTGCGTGGCGCGGCCGGAAGGTTCATCACAACGCGCACAACGGAAGGGCACAACGGACACGACGGGGGCGGGGAGTCGTCAGGCACCGCGCCTCGGTCGGCCTGTCCTTGATCGCGGCTTCGCCGCCTTGATCCGATCGACGCCCGGCGTCGATCCGTTGTCTTTTCTGAGCCTCAAACCCGGCCCTGTCCTCCGCTCAGGTCCCGTCGTGTCCGTTGTGCCCTT
Source organism: Caulobacteraceae bacterium (assembly GCA_040380105.1). Classification (GTDB taxonomy): domain Bacteria; phylum Pseudomonadota; class Alphaproteobacteria; order Caulobacterales; family Caulobacteraceae; genus Brevundimonas. The sequence goes on from JBEIJS010000197.1 coordinate 1,124, forward strand.
CCGTTGTGTCCGTTGTGATGAACCAGCACTCGCAGAGGCAAGGGCGCGGACCGCCCCGTCCGACCCACGCAGAGATAGGCAAGCGCTCAACCCCCATGGTATGCGCCGGACATGGCTGCTTCCGCCGGACCCGAAATCGAACGGCTGATCAGCCTCCTCGCCAAGCTTCCCGGCCTCGGTCCCCGCTCGGCCCGGCGCGCGGCCCTGGCCCTGCTGAAGAAGCGCGAACAGCTGCTGGTCCCGCTGGCGGCGTCGCTGGCCGAGACGGCGGCCAGGGTCACCTCCTGCAGCGTCTGCGGCGCCCCCGACACCCGTGATCCCTGCTCGATCTGTTCCAACAGCGCCCGCGACAACGCCCTGATCTGCGTGGTCGAGGAGGCCGGGGCCCTGTGGGCCATGGAGCGGTCGGGTGCCTTCCGCGGCAAATACCATGTGCTGGGCGGCCTGCTCTCGGCCCTCGACGGCGTCGGCCCGGATGCGTTGCGGGTCGCCGAACTGGTCGGCCGGGTGCGCGGCGGCGAGGCGAAAGAGGTCGTCCTGGCCCTGCCCGCCACCGTCGACGGCCAGACCACCGCCCACTATATCGCCGAACGTCTGGCCGGTTCGGGCGTCGAGATCACCTCCCTGGCCCGCGGCGTCCCGGTCGGCGGCGAGCTCGACTGGCTGGACGACGGCACCATCATCCAGGCCATGCGCCAGCGCCGCCCGACCTGATGCGCGCAGGGGAAGCCTGACAAGCCCGGGGCCTGCCTGCGCCCCGACCGCAAGCAGACGGTTCGAGGGTCCGCTTTGGGGGGAGCGGACCTTCCCAAGTGACTTTGTTTCCAAGGCGGATATCCTCCCCCGATGATCGAGATCGACCTTCAAGAGCCACCCGCGATCGTCGAGTTGCGCGACGATGCCAAGGCCATTGCCCAGTTGAGGCTCTACGGAGACGACTGCGTCTTGATGGGCTGGGCCGGAGACTACAGGAGCGGCGCGCCCGTGGCCGCCTTTCTGGCGAAAGCCGAGGCTTTGAATGTCGATCAGGCGGGAGCCGTGAGGGTATTGCTGGAGCAGACGGAAGATGAGTCCGCTCGCCGGCGTCAGGAATTCCTCCCACAGGACTCCATGAAACTCGCTGGGTTTTTCTCGGTCAACTGCCCCGCGTTGGCGCTGCGCTTCCCGGAGATCCTCGTCGCGGACGGCGATGAGCCGGCGACGCCCGAGCAGTTCCATACGAGACTCCTCAGCTTCAGGATCAGGCTGTCGTAGCGACAGGTGTGGCCCTGCAGGAGCTTGGATAGCCGGTTGGTCTGCTTTGGGTCGGGAGCGGACCGACGCATCGGGTTTGAAAGCGGACATTGACCCGGGGCGGCTCCATCTGACAGGTTCCCGCAGGGGCGAAAACCAGATGACTGAACAGGCGAAGCGAGCCAACGGACGTTTGGTCAGGAAGTCGCGCCGTCTGCGCTGGATTTTCCCGGGGCTGCTGGCCCTTCTCTATATTTCACTGATCGTGTCGGGACACGGCGTCCTGTTTTGGATTCAGAACACCACGCTGCCGCCTGGCTCGAACGGACCCCACGGTATGATCCCCACCTTTCGGTGCCACTATTTCACGGGCGCGCGAACCTTCAGGCTCGACACCAGCATGGGGTTTGGCGCGGAAACATGCTCCGCGTTCCGGCGCGCTCCCGCCACGCCGCCCTTGCCAGTCGTAGACGAACAGGCCGTTCTTCCCGAAGGCGCGCTGCCGAAGGAGCGATACGTCCGCCGGTATTCGCTGAGAGAGGTCAGCATCGGCGACGACACGCCCTACTTCACGACACAAGGCCCGTTCGGTTTCGGTGCGCCAATCCGCGTCTGGGTGGCGGTCTATACGCTCAGCGGTGGTGGTGACGAGAAGCATCGGCCCGGCTTGGTCGAGCTGTCCGAGGACGAGGCGATGCCGATGGTCTTTCATGGCGGGTGCACGGTCGTGAACTTGGTCGCTGATCAAGATAACGGGGAAACTCTGGCGAGTTGGTGCAATGTGGACGACCGTCCTACGGCAGATGGCTCGCTACAGTCGGTGCCAACGTTCACCCGCCGCTGATCGGCGACGCCGCTGCCAATGTCCGCTTAGGGTCGGAAGCCGACCATCGCCTGAGGGTCGAAAGCGGACTCTCCCTCACACCCTGCGACCGAAACCGACGCATCGA
>JBEIJS010000198.1:0-3268 GCA_040380105.1 Caulobacteraceae bacterium
GCGAGCGACAGCACTGCGGCGACGATGAGGATACGTTTCATGCGAAGCGTCCTAGCGCATTCCCGCACGCGTCGGGAGGGGGCATGGGCGGGGGGGCGGCGAAGGCTGGATGCCTGCCGGAAAGCGGACGGTCGGGAGGTCGGCTATGGGTGGGGAGCGGACATCAGCTTTGCCGAGCGGAAAGGAGCGCGTCGATCAGCTTGCCGTGAATGTCGGCGATGCGATCCGGCTCACGAGCTTCGAGGTAAAAGCCTCGGTCATAGATAATCTTTATTTCGCCAGCGTTCGTTCGCACCTCGGCAACCATGTTGCCGAAGGCTTCAGGTGCGTAGTGCACGATCGTTAGGGCCTCGACTTCAAGGCCGACGGCTTCGAGTGCCGAACGAATATAGTTGAGCGGCTCGGCTCCCATGACTCCTCATACGTGATCTCTTGAAGGTCGCCTATGGGTCGGGAGCGGTCTTCGGCTCCCTGCCGCGAAGCGGCCCCTCCAAACCTCCGTAGGGAGTCAGGATCGGACATCGCGCCCTTCCCTGCTCTGCGCAAAAGGTGGTTTCGGGAAATCGGGCGGCGGTCAGGCGACTGGCAGTTACCGGTCAGGCATGTTGCGGCGGCCGATTGTCGGCGATCCTGGCCCATGCGACGGTAAGCGACTGCATTTGCAAAGGTCGGATTGATGCGCACCCTCGCTCCACTGCTGCTCGCCACCCTCACCCTCGTAGCGACGCCAGTCGGCGCGCAAACGCCCGCAGCGCCGGACCCGGCAGTGGCGAGGGCGGTCGAGGCTATCGCCAGCATACGATCGGCCGGCGGCCCCCGGTTTTCGCCTGACGGATCGCGCATCGCCTACATTTCCAATGCGAGCGGGATTCCCCAGCTGTGGGTCATGAACTCGGACGGAAGCCGCCAGACCCAAGTGACCAGTCTGACTGACCCTGTGCAGTCGGTCGACTGGTCCCCGACCGGCGACTGGCTGGCGTATGACGTCGCGCCAGGCGGTGGTCTGAACGTACAGATTTACGTCAGCCGGCCGGACGGCTCCCAGGTCCGCCAGCTGACGCCGGGCGGGCGCGAGAACAACTCGCTGGGCGGCTGGAGCGACAACAGCCGCTGGGTGATCGGCGCCTCGAACCGGCGCGATGCGGCCCGGTTCGAGCCAATGCTGATTGATCCGGCGACGGGGGAGACGACATTCGTCGGTGCGGGACCCGGACGCGCCCAGCTGACGGACCTGAGCCCCGACGGTCGTTTCGCTGTGCTCTCACGGCTAATCAGTCGGGGAGACAACAATCTCTATCTGGTCGAACTCGCCAGCGGGGCCGAGACACTGCTGACCCCGCACACCGGGACTGGCTCATTCGGCTGGGGCGAGTTCTCACCCGATGGTCGGCGCATCCATCTGATTTCGAACGGCGGCCGCGACCGCGCCGCTTTCGGCGTCATTGAGCTGACCGGTGACGGCGCGCCCGGACCCATACGCATAGTGGCCGAGCGCGCGGACGCCGAAGCCGAGAGCGCCGTGCTGTCCGAGGACGGATCTCGCGCTGCCCTGATCTGGAACGCGGCAGGCCGCAGCGAGATGGCGTGGCTGGACACCGCGACGGGAGCGGCGATGGCCGGCCCGACGCTGCCGGTCGATATCGTCTCGGGGGCGGCCATGTCACGAGACGGAAGGGTTCTGGCGCTGTCAGGCTCCGGTGCGAACCGGCCGGGCGATATCCATCGCCTGGACATTGCCAGCGGCGCTATCACCCAGCTGACTTTCAGCCCCCACGAGGGCGTCGATCTTGCCAGCTTTGTACGGCCGACGCTGGTGACCTATCTCGCCCATGACGGGCTGGAACTTTCCGGCTGGCTATACCGGCCGCGGGGCGTCACAGGCCCGGGCCCAGTGGTGTTCAACTACCACGGCGGACCCGAGGGGCAGTCGCGACCCTCGGTCAGCGATGTGACCCAGGCGCTGGTCGCCCGGGGTATCACGGTGTTCGCCCCGAATGTCCGGGGCTCTACCGGCTTCGGCAAGCGGTTCATGAACCTCGACAACGGCCCGCTGCGGGTCGATGGCGTCCGCGACATCAAGGCTACCACCGATCATCTGGTCGAGGCCGGGATCGCCGACCCGGCGCGGCTGGGCATCATGGGCGGGTCTTACGGCGGCTATATGGTCATGGCCGGCGTGACGGAATATCCGGATATGTTCGCGGGCGGTGCCAACCTGTTCGGCGTGGTAAATTTCGAGACCTTCTTTGCTCAGACCGAGCCTTGGATGGCCGCCATCTCTACCGTCGAATACGGCGATCCGGTCACCCAGGCCGACATGCTCAGGACCCTGTCGCCGATCCACAAGATCGACATCGTCACCACCCCGCTGATCGTGCTGCACGGTGCCAACGACACCAATGTACCGGTGGTCGAGGCCGAGCAGATCGTCAACAGCCTGCGCGCGCGTGACGTGCCGGTGGAATATGTCCTGTTCCCGGACGAGGGGCACGGTTGGAGGAAACTGCCCAACCGCATCCGCTCCACGACCGCAATCGTTAGCTTCTTCGAGCGGACGCTCCGGGCCACGGAATAGAGGATCTACTACCCCCCTAGATATCCAGAAGCGGACCGATGGAATGTCCTCTGTGGGTCGGGAGCGGACTCTGACAGCCGTTCCGAAAGCAGACCCAACCCGGCCTGCCCAGACACCCTCCCGCCCCTAGATCCAGGCCGCAATCCCGCCGAGCGGCTTCTTGTTCAGCGCCGCCGTCGGCACCGTCGCATCCGCCGCAGGATGGCCCGCGACCAGCAGCAGGAAGGGCTTCTCCGAGGCCGGCCGACCGCAGATGTCCGCCAGAAAGGTCATGGGTGCCGGCGTGTGGGTCAGGGTCGCCAGCCCGGCGGAATGCAGGGCTGCGATCAGCAGGCCGGTGGCGATGCCGACGCTCTCGGGCACATAGTAGTTCTTGCGGTCGTCGCCGGGGTTCGGCCCGCCGCGCTTCTGGCCGAAGATGGCGATCAGCACCGGCGCCGTCTCGAGGAAGCCCTTGTCCGGATCGGTGCCCAGCGGGGCCAGGGCCTCCAGCCATTCCTGCGGGGCCTTGGTGGCATAGAATTCCCGCTCCTCCGCCTCGGCGGCGGCGCGGATGCGGCCCCGGGCGGACGCGCTCTCGATGACGCTGAAGAACCAGGGCTGGTGGTTGGCCCCCGACGGCGCCGAGCCGGCCGTCAGCAGGGCCTGTTCGACCACGGCGCGCGGCACCGGCCGGTCGGAGAAGTCCCGCAC
>JBEIJS010000199.1:0-3235 GCA_040380105.1 Caulobacteraceae bacterium
CTCCAGCCAGCCCTGGCCGTTCCCGTCGCAGCTGATGATCGGCCTCATGTGCGAGGTCGATTCCGACGACGCCCACCCGGACCAGACCGAGCTGGAGGCGGTCGCTTGGCTGACGCGGGATGAGGCCCGGGACTGCCTTGCGGGGACGCATCCGACGATCAAGGCCCCGCCGAGGATCGCGATCGCCCGGACGTTGCTGCAGGCGTGGGTGGACGGGTTCGATGTCTGACGCGTTACCCGGCGAAGCCGGGCTTCAAGCAATCAGGATGGCCCCGAGGCCGGGAGGTTCATCACAACGAACACAACGAATTCACAAAGAACACGACGAGGGTTGTGACTGGCTCCGCTCCCGTTGTGCCCTTTGTGAGTCCTTTGTGTTCGTTGTGATGAACCTTCAGGCCTCAGAACCACGACTCTGAGTTCCGGCTTCGCCGGAGGGCTATCCGGCCAAGGCCCGCGCCGCCGCCAGGTCGTCCGGGTTGTCGACCGACAAGGGTGCCTCATCAATCACGGCCGCCCAGATCTGGAGGCCCATCTCCAGCGCCCGGAGCTGTTCCAGCTTTTCCCGACGCTCAAGCGGGGACGGGGGGGCGGCGCAGAATCGCTCAAGCGCGGCCCGGCGGTAGCCGTAGAGGCCGATGTGGCGCCAGACGGGGGCGTCGCCATAGAGGGTCGAGCGGGTGAAATAGAGGGCGCGGCCGTGGCGTTCGCCCGGCTCCATAGCCACCACAGCCTTGACCACATCGGGATTGGCGCGGTCGGAGGCGTCGGCCTCGGGCGCGATCAGGGTGGCGATGTCGCAGGCCGGCTCGCCATGCAGCAGGGCGGCGCAGGCCAGGGCCAGGCCCGGATCGGCGAAGGGCATGTCGCCCTGAAGGTTGATGACGGCGTCATGGCGACCATCGGGATCGATGGCGTCCAGGGCGGCGCGGATGCGGTCGGAGCCGCTGGGCAGGTCCGGATCGGTCAGGACGGCGACCCCGCCGGCCGACTCAATGGCGTCGACGATCTCGCGATCCCCTGCAGCCACGGCGACGGGCAGGCCGGACAGCACAGCCTGACGCCAGGCCCGCACGATCATCGGCGTCCCGCCGATATCGGCGAGGGGCTTGTCAGGAAGGCGGGTGGCGGCCATCCGGGCCGGGATCAGGATCAGCGGGTTCACATTCAAATCCCAAAGTCGATGCCTGCGACGCTCAGACCGTCCTGATCTGGTTGCGAAGGCCGCGCTAGCGTGTAAGAGACGGCCACGCAAGAATTCGCCTTTCCGTGCAGACGGCCGGGCCTCAGAAACGGGATGAGACGACGCGCATGAGCGGCGATCTGAAGTGGAACAAGATCATGGGCGCCGGTCTGGCGACCGTTTTCGTCATTCTGGTTGTGAAAGAGGGCTCGGCCGCCATCTACTACAACAAAACCCCTGAAAAGATGGGCTATTTCGTCGATGCGCCCGAAGAGGCTGCCGCCGGGCCCGCCGAGGTCGTTCTGCCGCCGGACTGGGGCACGGTCCTGCCGGCCGCCGATCTGGCCGCAGGCGAAGCCGCCTTCGCCCGCTGCAAATCCTGCCACACCGTCAATGCCGGCGGTGCCAACGGCATCGGGCCGAATCTGTACGGCGTGGTTGGCGGGCCGGTGATGCATATGGCCGGATTTGCCTATTCTGAAGCCTTTCAGGCCCACAAGGCCACGAACCCGGCCTGGACCCTGGACGAGCTGGACCTGTTCCTGACCGCTCCCGGCCGCCACATCCCCGGCACCAAGATGTCCTTCGCCGGCATCCGCGACACCGCGACCCGGGTCAATCTGATCGCCTGGCTGCGCTCGCAAGGCTCGACCGGCATGGCCATCCCGGCTCCCGACCCGGCCCGTCAGCCCGGCGCCGCCGCGGCCGTACCCGTTGAGGGTGCCGCTCCGGCCGCTAGTGCCGAACCTGCCGCCGCCGGTGCCACGCCCGCGACCCCGCCGGCAGCCGCCGCGGCGAACTGAGCTTCGGGATTTCTGAATGACGAAAGGGCGGTCTTCGGGCCGCCCTTTTTTCTTGCGGTCAGAGTCGGCGGAAGACCGGACCGTCCGAGCCCGCCACGCGATGACGGGCGTCCGCCTCGGCGAACGACTCGATCACAACCGCGCCCAGCCCTCCGACAGCATGCAGCACGCGGTGGCCGTCGAGGATGAAGCCGGCGTGGCCGTTCCAGGGACCTTCCCGGGGATCCAGCCAGATCACCAGGTCGCCGCGCCGCGCCTGACCGGCAGACACGGCCCGTCCGAGTTCTGCCTGCTGGTCCGCATAGCGCGGTGCCGCGCGACCGCAGGCATAGAGCGCCTGTTGTACAAGACCGCAGCAATCCGTACCCAGCGATGAGCGACCGCCCAGCTTGTAGGGTGTTCCCAGCAACCGCTCGGCCACGTCCACCGGCTCGGCGGCGAAACTGCCGATGGGGGCCAGACCCGCTGGATCGCCGGTCTCGATGACAAGGGCGTTCAGGGGCAGGTCCTGGTCGGTCGCGCCGATCCGATGGGTCGCCAGGGGTGCGCCATCCTCGAGCCCGGACAGCCGGACCCAGCCCACGACCCCGTCGCGGCGGGCACGGCCCCAGACCTTGTCGCCGCCCGAATCGAGGACATCAAAGGCCTCGCCGAAAATCAGCTGATCGACCGGGTGCTCGCCCGCCACGGCGTCAGCGTGGATGTCGGCGACCGGAATGGCGCAATGCATCGCCCGGACTGCCCGGAAGGCAGCGGCACGCACAATCCCCTCCAGCGCCTGCTCGGCCAGATCGGGCCGGGCCAGGGTGGTGCGGGAATCAAGGCTGGCAGCGGCTGCGGTCAAACGTGGACTCGTCCGATTGAGCCGTTGTCGTAGCGGAAGAAGCCGAAAGGGCCGTTAACGCGGCGCGGCGCGCCGCTCAGGGAATGGGGCTTGGGGAATGGGGTGTAGTGTTAGCAGAGGCCCGCCCTGGCCTACCCTCACACCCCAATCCCTCATCCCTGGGCGAACCGTCGCTGCAGCATCTCGAAACAGGCCCTCAGCGCCTGGGCCTCGCCGCCTTCGGGCCAGCCGGGGCGGGCACGGGGGTTCCAGGCGAAGATGTCCATATGGGCCCAGCTACCGGTCATCGGGGCGAATTTCTGCAGGAACAGGGCGGCCGTCACAGAGCCGGCCTGGGCCCAGCCGGCGGAGTCGTTGCGCAGGTCGGCCAGCTCGCTTTCGATGGCGGCACGATAGCCGGGCCAC
>JBEIJS010000200.1:0-3128 GCA_040380105.1 Caulobacteraceae bacterium
CATAGGGAACCTGCGCGGCCGCACCGGACGCCAGGGCAGCCGCGACGAGGACCCCGGCGAGCCGTTTCATGCTCAGGCGGCGGGCTCTGCGGGCGGCGGCGCGGCCGGACCCGTTGCCGGCACGCGATCCAGTCCGGAGTCGCGCCTGATCATCGCCGCGACCGGGGCACTCATCCGCAGATAGCCAGCCATCGACATGTGAATTCCATCGCCGGCGCGCATCAGGACCCGGCGTCCGCCGCTGGTCGGCAGATAGGCCTCATAGCCGCCCCCGGCATTGGAGGTCAGGCCCTCGGTCCCGATATAGGGCACGCCCAGAGCCCGCATCCGGGCTTCGACCACGCCGTTGATCAGCGTCATCTTGTCGTCGAAGCTGTCGCGCTTCATCCGCGGCAGGCCGACCCAATAGACCGCGACATCCCGGCTGCGGAGCAGGGCGACCAGATCGTCAATCCGACGGCCATAGGCGGCCTTCCAGCCGTCGGTGCCGAACCGGTGAATGTCGCCGCCGGTGTCGATACCCTGGGCGTCGTTGGTGCCGAACAGCAGGACGGCCACATCGACCGGTTGCTCATCCAGCTGCGCCTGGGTCCTGTCGTGAATGTTCACATAGTCATAGCGGGTCAGCCCGGTCGACACCTGCGAGAATTTGCTCACCTTCAGGTTCGGCTCGTCCTGCAGCTCGCGGTACAGTCCCGCATACAGGCCGTCGGCCATGGAGTCCCCGAACACGCCGATGCGCAACGGCCCCTCGGCCAGCCGGGCGTTCAGGGACGTCGCGCGGGCGGGGGCCGGAACGGGCACCGTCGCGGGCGCAACGGCGGCAGGCGCCGGGGCCGATGCGGGCAAGGGTGCAGAGGCCGCGGCCCTGTCGCCCAGCATGATCGTAGGATGGCGCAGCCACGCCCGGCCGTCTGGCGTCAACGCCAGTCCGGCCAGGACACCGATCAGGAAGATCGCCGTCAAAGCGTTGATGCCAGCGCGCAAAACGATCCCCGACTGAACCTTGAACCGTCTGACCCTTTAACCCATCACCGCAGTACCGCCACCTCGTGCCCGCCTCGCGGGAAGAAAAAGGTTAACCCCGCGAGGTTCGGCCGAACCGGCGCTCGGCCCACCGTGCGCTGAAATAGCCGCCCAGCGCCGAGACGCTCGTCAGGGTCGTGCCCCAGGCCAGATCAATCAGGGTCAGGTGGAGCGACCAGACCTTGAGCGTCGCCTGGTTGGTCAGGTCGTAGGTGGCATAGGCCACGAAGCCGAGCACCGCACCGTTGATCGCCGCCCGCTGCCAGGCGCCCTGACGCAGCGCCGGTGCGATGGCCAGGAAAACGGTCCCGAAGATGGAGATCAGGTAGAAGGCGACCGCCGCCTGCATATCCGGCTTGTCGGCCAGGATCGGGCCCAGCACCGGCCGATAGAGCCGGTCGGTCATATTGGTCAGCCAGACCGCGTCGATGGCGGCAAAGGTCAGGCCCGCGCCGAGATAGGCCGCTATGTATTTGAACATGAAGTCAGGTCCTTACGCTGGTTTCAGGAGATAATGGCTGACCGCCCAGGTGTTGCCGCCGTCATTGCCGAAAAGACCCGCCGTGGCCAGATAGAACCGCCGCCAGCGCCGCCGCCACAACGCCGCGTCGGGTCCGTAGGTCTCGCGCATCAGTTCCATCACCCGATCGCCGTTGGCGTCCATATTGGCCAGCCAGTGGTCCGCGGTGCGCCGGTAGTTGACGCCGCTCCAGGTCCATTCCCGCTCGACCCCGAACAGGTCCGGGAACTGCCTTATCAGGCCGCGGCTGGGCATGACGCCCCCGGTGAAGAAATGCTGGGCGATGAAGTCACCGCTGTCGGTGTGGTCGAACCGGTAGGGCGCGTCGCGGTGGGTGAAGATGTGGATGAACATCCGGCCGTCGGGCTTCAGCCAGCCCCGGGCGCGCGACAGCAGGGCCCGCCAATTGGCCATGTGCTCGAACATCTCGACCGAGACAATGCGGTCGAAACCGTCACCGTCGGCCGGGCTGAAGTCGTTCATGTCGCAGGTGATCACGGTCAGATTGGTCAGGCCGCGGGCCTTCGCCTGGGCCTCGATATGGCCGCGCTGGCCGTGGCTGTTTGACACGGCCGTGATCGCCGCGTTCGGATAACGCTCGGCCATCCACAGGCTCAGCGAGCCCCAGCCACAGCCGAGCTCCAGCACCCGCTGCCCGTCAGCAAGCCCCGCATGATCGCAGGTCTCGGCCAGCGCCGCCTCCTCGGCCTGATCCAGCGAGGTGTCGGCGGCCGGATAGAGGCAGCAGGAGTATTTCAGACGTTTGCCCAGACAGATCTCGAAGAACTCCGGGGGCAGTTCATAGTGCTGCGCATTGGCCGCCGCCGTATGCTCGGCGATCGCGCGCTGCGCCATGTCGCGGGCGAACGCGGCCTCGTCATGCGGCGCCTCGCGGTCCAGCCGCCGGCGCGCCTCGCTGACCAGACTGTCGATCGCCGGACGGGCGATGAAGTCCGGGAACGGCGCATCCTGCAGGCGACGTATGGCGACGTTGGCGAGAGACATGGACGCTCCTGGCAGGACTTGGGATAGTAGATCTACGTCAAAGCCCGGCATCCGGATGAAGGGCATCCACCGGGCTGATTCGGCCGTATGTTATCGGACAGCCGTTGGAGTCAGCATGCCCCCTCATCTCATCGCGGAGACGCCCCCCTCGCCCCCGGGCCGGCGGATCGCCGTGGTCGGCTCGGGCATCTCCGGCCTGTCTTGCGCCTGGCTGCTGTCTCAGGCGCATGACGTCACCCTGTTCGAGGCCGACGACCGCCTCGGCGGTCACTCCAGCACGGTCGACGCCCCGTCGCCGGACCAGCCGGTAGCCGTCGACACCGGCTTCATCGTCTACAATGAGGCCAACTATCCCAATCTGACCGCCCTGTTCGCCCATCTGGACGTGCCGACCAAGCCGGCCATGATGTCCTTTGCCGTATCGATCGATGACGGAGCCTTCGAATACTGCAGCCAGGGGATCGGTGCCCTGTTTGCCCAGAAGCGCAACTACGCCAGCCCGCGGTTCTGGCGGATGATCGGCGATCTCCTGCGGTTCCAGAAACAGGCGCCGCGTGATCTGCCGGAGCTGGAACGG
>JBEIJS010000201.1:0-3120 GCA_040380105.1 Caulobacteraceae bacterium
CGAGAACCTGTTCGTCAGCGACGCCGGCGAGTTCCGCGCCGAGGCCTACATCCCCGCCTATGTCCGCCGCTATCCGTTCGTCTTCGCCAATGACGAGGTCGAGAAGCGACTGATCCTGTGCGTCGATCGCGACGCACCGTTCATCCGGGACGGCGGCACGACCCCGCTGTTCGTTGACGGCAAGCCGTCGACCTACGTCGAACAGGCGATGGAGTTCTGCAACAATTTCGAACTCGAGCGCCAGCGCACCGACGCCTTCGTCAAACTGTTGAACGAGCTGGACCTGCTGGACACCCGCGAGGCCATCTTCACCCCGCGCAATCCCGACGGCACCTCGGCAGCGCCGCAGAAGATCGCCGAATACTACGCCGTCTCGGAAGACAAGCTGAAGGCCCTGCCGGCCGAGAAGCTGGCCGAACTGCGCGACAACGGCGCCCTGGGGCAGATCTACGCCCATCTGGTGTCGCTGCTGGGCTGGGACCGGCTGATCGCCATGGCCTTCCAGAGGGCGGCCGCCGCCCAACCGGCGGCCGGCAACGCCTGAAGCGAGTGGCTGGTGGCCAGTGGCTAGCCAGCGGTCGCAAACAGCGTCTCGAAAAGCAGAAAACCCCGTCCGGTTCGTCCGGGCGGGGTTTTTCCTTGGTGGGGCAGACGTTCGGCTCACCCTGGCCACTGGCCGCTACCGCCGCGTCAGCGGCGTGTCAGCAGCGCCCGCGTCAGGCAGGAGAAGACCAGCCGGCCGGATTCGTCGAGCAGGTCATGCTGGGCGATGACGATGCCCTTTTCGTCGCCGACCGGGTCCTTGCCCATGACGGTCATCCGGCCGCGCATCAGCTCGCCGGCGGGCGGATTGCGCAGATAGCGCAGGCCGTCCACCGCCAGCACCTTGGACTGGGCCCAGCCCGAGGCCCTCTCGGCGAACAGCCGGCTCCACAGGGCATAGACCATGGCATCCGGTGCCCCATAGGACGCGTCCCAGCCGGGCAGGAAGCGCTCGACGAACAGGTCCAGCGACGCCGGGTCGACCATACAGGCCCCGAGCGGCACGACTTCGCCCACGCCCATATCCTCGAAATGGACGAGCAGTGGTTCGGTCATGCGTTCGGTCCCATCAGCCGGCGGGCTCTTCCGAGACCCGGACCAGCAGCTTGCCGTCATGGTCGCCGGTGAACAAGCGGTTCAGCGAATCCAGCGCGCCTTCCAGACCATCGTCGACATGGACCTTCCATTTGACCTGGCCGCCCTGGAGCCAGGGCCCCATTTCCGCAACCATTTCGCGGGCCCGGTGGGCATAGTCGAGCACAAGGAAGCCCTGGATGTTGAGCCGGTGGGTGATGATGCGGGCGAAATTGGGCGACGGCGGCATCTTCGTCGCATTGTAGGCGGAGATCAGGCCGCAGACGGCCATCCGGCCATGGGTTTTCAGGCGGTTGTAGACGGCGATCATGATGTCACCGCCGACGTTTTCGAAATTGAGGTCGATCCCGTCGGGTGCCAGACGGTCCAGCGCGGCACCGACGTCCTCATTCTTGTAGTCGACGGCGGCGTCGAAGCCGAGCTCTTCAGTCAGCCAGCGGCATTTGTCGGCCCCGCCGGCGATGCCGATGACGCGACAGCCGCGCGCCTTTGCCACCTGACCGGCGATCGAACCCACAGCCCCGGCGGCTGCGGAGATGACAAGCGTCTCGCCGGCCGCGGCCTTGAGCACATCTGTCACGCCGAAATAGGCCGTCATTCCGGTCATGCCGAGCACGCTCAGATTCGCGGTCAGCGGCATGCCGGGCGCGCGGTGCACCTGCCGCAGCTCCATCTCATTGACCACGGCATAGTCCGCCCAGCCGCCGGCCATCGGGGACACCACATCGCCGGCCCGGAAGCGGCTGGAACGGCTCTCCTCGACCACACCCAGGGTCAGGCCGCGCATGACCCCGCCGATGGGCACCGGCGGCAGATAACCCTCGGCATCGTTCATCCAGGTGCGATTGGTGGGATCCAGCGACAGATAGACCGTGCGGACCAGGACCTGGGACTCTTTCAGGGCCGGAACCGGTCCCTCGACCAGTTCGAGGTCTCCGGGCCGGATCAAGCCCTTGGGCCGCTGGCGCAACACCCACTGACGATTCACGCGAGCCATGGCCATCTCCGGGTCTTCCTCGGGTTTTCTTTGTGAACCCGCATAGTCTGCAAGGCCCGGCCTGCTGTCCAGCCGATGCATGGAAAAAGGCGGACCGCGAGGGTCCGCCCTGGAGTAGACACGGGACCGCACCCGAGCCCGGCGGGTGGCTTTACGCCGCCGCTTTCTGGCGGGCCGGGTGGAAGAACAGGGCCTGGCTGATCGCCGCCTTCACTGTTTCCGGCTGGAACGGTTTGGTGATCAGGAAGGTCGGCTCGGGCCGTTCTCCGGTCAGCAGCCGCTCCGGGAAGGCGGTGATGAAGATGACCGGCACGTCGATCTGTTTCAGAATCTCCTTCACCGCGTCGATCCCCGACGACCCGTCCGCCAGCTGGATGTCGGCCAGAACCAGACCCGGTCGATGACGGGCAACGGCATCAACGGCCTCGGCGTGGGTCGTGGCGGTGCCGGTGACCCGATGGCCCAACTCCTTGACCAGGCTTTCGATGTCGGCCGAGATGATGGCCTCGTCCTCTATGATCAGGACGTCGGTCGCCAGTTCGGTGTCGATATCCGTCTGGGCGTCCGCGATCAACCGGTCGACGTCACGGGCGTCGGAGTCAAGAATCTGGGCGGCCTCGGACGGGGTAAAGCCCTCCAGGGCGGTCAGCAGGAAGGCCTGGCGCGAACGCGGGGCGATCCGCATCAGGCGGCGCGTTGCATCGTCCTCGCGGCCCCTGATGCCGCTCGTGTCCTCCAGCCGGGCACCGGTGGTGGCCCAGATGGCGTGAAAGACGTGGTAGAGCGCCACACGCGGTGTCATTTCGGGCGAAAGCTGGAGCTCACCGGCCGCGAGGGCTTCGAGGGCGACCCGGACATAGTGGTCACCGGTGGCCTGGTCGCCGGTCAGGGCGCGGGCATAGCGACGGACGTACGGAAGATGCGGCGCAAGGCGAGCCAGCAGACTCATGTGTCAAAATCCCCGACAGAAGCGGCTCCACACAGGA
>JBEIJS010000202.1:0-3022 GCA_040380105.1 Caulobacteraceae bacterium
AGGTCGCAGGCCCCGAGATCCGCCAGATCGCCGGTCACCGACACATGGTCATCGATCACGACACCGGGCAGGAAGGCCTCGTTGATGCGGCGGGTGCGGATGCTCTCGACCACCTCGGGCTCGCGCGCCTGCAACAGGACATCCAGCCCGGCCCAGCCGGCGACCTGGGCCAGGGCCGTGCCCCAGGCACCGGCGCCGATCACGCCTGCGGTCTTGAACGCCATGGTTACTCCCTCACGCCTTGGCACCCTTGCGGCCCGGCGCATGCGTCGGGTCGTTGAGTGCGCTGTATTCGTCGAGCGGCCAGCGCGGCCGGGCCGCGGTATCGATGTCCGACACCAGTCCCTTGCGCAACCGTTCCGCCCCCGCCAGTGCGATCATCGCCGCGTTATCGGTACAATAGGCCATGGGTGGGGCCAGAAAGGCGAATCCGTTTTTCTCCGCGGTCGCCTGCAAGGTCGCGCGCACCGTCCGGTTCGCCGCCACGCCGCCCGCCACCACGAACAGCCGGTGGGGATGCGCCTCCGCACAGGCCTTCAGCGCCCGGTCCGAGCGCTCAGCCAGCTGGCGGGCAATCGCGGTCTGGACCGCATCGGCAAGGTCCGCCCGCTGCTGATCGGTCTCGCAGGCCTGGGCCAGCCGGGCCGCAGCCGTCTTCAGCCCCGAAAAGGAGAAGTCGCAGTCCTTGCGGCCCAGAAGCGCGCGCGGCAGGTCGAAACGCGCGCCGTCGCCGCCTTCCGCCAGCTTTTCGAGCGCCGGACCGCCGGGGTAGCCGAGGCCCAGCGCCTTGGCGATCTTGTCGAAGGCCTCGCCGGCCGCGTCGTCGATAGTGGTGCCCAGCCGCGTCATGTCACCGACGCCGCGCACCTCCAGCAACTGGCAATGCCCGCCCGAGACCAGCAGCAGAAGGAAGGGATAGTCGACCGGCTGGCCCAGTCGCGCCGAGACCGCATGTCCCTCCAGATGATTGACCGCGATCAGCGGCAGACCGCGCGCAAGCGCCACAGCCTTGCCGAAGCTCAGGCCCACCATGACCCCGCCGACCAGGCCCGGTCCGGCGGTGGCGGCGACACCGTCCAGACCGTCATAGCCCAGCCCGGCCTCGTCCATGGCCCGGCGGACCACGCCGTCGATCATCTCGACATGGCTGCGCGCCGCGATCTCGGGGACGACCCCGCCATAGGCCGCATGGTCCTCGATCTGGCTGTGCACCACCGACGACAGCACCGTCGCCTCACCGTCCGCCGACAGCCGCACCACGGAGGCCGCCGTCTCGTCGCAACTGGTCTCGAGGCCGAGCACGGTGAGCGGGCCGGTTGCCCGGCTCCCCTCGCTGCTATAGTCGGCGGACCTCTCCATCGGGTCGAGGTAGCGACCCTGTCCCGCTGGTGCAACGACTCATGGCGCAACCACTCATGGTCCCTCTCGTCCGCATCGGCACACGCCGCTCGAAACTGGCCCTGACCCAGTCGGGCATGATGCAGCGCGCCATCGGCCGGGCCCTCGGCGTGGCGGATTCCGACCTGCCCGAAGCCGTGCCCCTGGTCGAGATCGTCACCACCGGCGACCGGGTGCAGGACCGGCGGCTGATGGAAATCGGCGGCAAGGCGCTGTTCACCAAGGAGATCGAGGAAGCCCTGCTGGAAGGCCGGGTCGATGTCGCCGTGCATTCGATGAAGGACGTCCCGGCCGACCAGCCGGATGGCCTGTGCATCGCCGCCGTCCCGCCGCGCGAGGACGCCCGCGACGCCTTTGTCAGCGAGACCTTCGCCGCCTTCGCCGACCTGCCGCAGGGTGCCCGGCTGGGCACGGCCTCGCTGCGGCGTCAGGCCCAGGCGCTGGCGCTGCGGCCGGACCTGACCATCGAAATGCTGCGCGGCAATGTCGACACCCGGCTGCGCAAACTGGCCGAGGGCGAGTTCGACGCCATCCTGCTGGCCGTCTCCGGGCTCAACCGGCTGGGTTTCGAGGCAGTGATCCGCGAACGGTTGTCGCTGACAGACTTCCTGCCCGCTCCCGGCCAGGGGGCCCTGGCCCTGCAGACCCGGACCGGAGACCTCAACGCCGCCTGGGTCGCCGCCCTGAACGATCCGATGACCGCCCTGGCCGTCGCCGGCGAGCGCGGGGCGATGACGGCGCTGGAGGGCTCCTGCCGCACAGCGATTGGTGCCCATGCGGAGATCGCCGGGGGCCGGCTGCGCCTGACCACCGAAATGCTGGCACCGGACGGCTCCGCGCGCTGGCGACGCACGGACGAGCTCGACGACGCCACCGCCGCCGATGCCATGGATCAGGCGCGCGCCCTCGGCCTGCGGCTGGGGGCAGAGGTCCAGGCCGCCGCCGGCGACCGGCGGGTCGGGTCCTGACGACGATCCACCGCGTCTGGGTCACGCGCGCCGGGCCGGGTGCCGGGCGCACCGCCGGCCGCCTGCAGGTTCTGGGCTTCGAACCGGTCATCGCGCCCCTGCTCGCGATCCGGCCGATCCCGCAGGCTGCGCCCGACCTGACGGGGATCACCACCCTGGCCTTTACCAGCGCCAACGGCGTGGCTGCCTTCGCCGCCCTGACGCCGGACCGCACGCGCCCCGTCTTCACCGTGGGCGATGCGACCGCCGAAGCGGCGCGGGCGGCCGGCTTCGCCCGGGTGCAGTCGGCCGGAGGCGATCTGGACCGGCTCGCCGCCCTGCTGCTGGCCCAGGGCCCCGGGATCGGCCCGCTGCTGGTCCCAGGCGCGCGGGAGCCGGCGGGAGACCTGCCGGCCCTGCTGCGAGACCGGATCGAGGCCCGGGCCGTGCCGGTCTATGAGGCCGTCGCGACCGGTGCCACGCCACCCGCCACCTTTGACGCCGTCCTGATCCATTCCGCCCGCGCAGCCCGGGCCCTGGCGGCCCTCGGCCCCTTCGCCGGCCAGACGGCGATCGCCCTCTCCGCGGCCGCGGCCGCCCCGCTCGGCGACCGGGTCGATCTGGCGATCCGCCTCGCCCCCACCCCCGATGAAACCGCCCTGCTCGCACCGCTTGGC
>JBEIJS010000203.1:0-2985 GCA_040380105.1 Caulobacteraceae bacterium
CCGTGGATTTCCCGGACTTCACCGAAGGCAGCTGGCGCGATCGCACGTCGGTCTTCGCCCCTGTCTGAGCTCGAGAGCATTTGCCATGGAACTGATCATCGGCCCCCGGCTGTATTCGACCTGGTCGCTGCGGCCCTGGCTGGTGCTGAAGCACTGCAAGGCTGATTTCAGCGTGCGCGAGATCGACATCTATTCGCCCGGGGGACAGGCAGAGCTTGCGTTGATCTCACCCTCGCGGCTGGTGCCGCTGCTCAAGGTCGACGGCGAGACGATCTGGGATTCCATGGCCATTTCGGTCTGGTGCGCCGAACGCTATCCGGAGGCCCGGCTGTGGCCCGCGGATCCACATGCCCGCTGGCTGGCCCGTTCAGCCGCCTGCGAGATGCACGGGGGCTTCATGGCGCTGCGCACGGACTGCGGCATGGGACCGGACCACACCATGACCGGACCGGATCGCTCACCGCCGCCCACCGGGGAAGGTGTGGCGCGCGACATCCGACGGATCGTCAGCCTGTGGCAGGAGATGCGCCGCCGCTTCGGGGCAGGTGGTCCCTGGCTGTTCGGCGAGTGGTCCGTGCCTGACGCCTTTTTCACCCCGGTGGCCGCGCGGTTCCGGCATTATCAGATCGACCTGGCCGCCCATGGGGACGACGGAACGGCGGCGGCCTATCGCGACGCCCTGCTGGCCCAGCCGGACTTCCTCGAATGGTCTGCGCAGGCGCTGTCGGACCGTTAACCGCCCGGCGGAACCCGGTCTTAAGACAACAACGGTATGTCTCGCCCTCAAGGAACGCAGAAGCGCCCGGGGGTCCACCGATGTCCATGCCCGTCGAACAGTCCGGTGCAAGCCGTCCAAGCCTGCTGGTCTACGGCCTGATGATTGTGATCGCCTGCTGCCTGCCGGCGCTGCTGCTCGTCAATATCTAGCGGGAGCCTGCTGCCACGGACGAGGTCACCTCGACGGCGGGTGCCGCTGTCGGTTCAGGCGGCGGCGGGACATAGTCCAGCGACAGCGGGATCACAGCGGCGCCTGAGGCCACGGCGTCCAGGGTGTTCAGCGGACGACCGTTCATGCGCTGGTAGATCCAGTAGGCCGCCACGACCTTCTCCACATATTCCCGGGCCTGCGGCACGTCGATCGTCTCTATAAGCAGCAGCGGATCGGCGTCCGGGCCGAGCTTGCGCACGGCGCTGACCATGGGACCCGGCCCGGCATTGTAGGACGCCGTAGCGCGCAGCAGGTCGCCATTGATCGCCGGCATGGCCAGCACGCGGTTCACATAGGCCTGTCCGAGACGGGCGTTGAGGTTTGCCTCGAAAAGCCGCTCGGGCTCGCTCACGAAGGCCGGGTCGCCGGTCAGTTCGGCGGCGGTCGTCGGCATCACCTGCATAAGGCCATAGGCACCGGCGCCCGACCGGGCGCTGGCGTTGAACCCGGTTTCCTTGCGAGCGATGGCATAGACCAGTGACCGCTCAATGGTGAAGCCACCCTCCGGCTCGATCAAAGGCTGGGCATAATGGGCAGCGTCGATGCGGCGCAGCTCGTCGCCCGAGCCGATCACCCGCGGACCCAGGGCCCGGCCCAGGGCGGCCCATAGCTGTCGGCCTCGATCGGTGACGGCACCCCGCAGACCGGTGCGCAGTTCGTCGCGGGCGTCGGCGCGACGACCGACCTCGAAGAAGGCCACGGTTCGACGCGCGCGAGGCTCCGAGCGGATGAAATCGTCCAGCTCGGCCGCGTCGACGCCGATGGGCTCCTCGACGTGGGAAGGGACGCGTGTGCTCCCCCCGGAAAGATAGGGCGTCGGCCCCATGTTCTCGATTGCGGGCTCCTCGCCCAGTTGGCGCAGGGCGATCTGGCCATAGAAGGTTGCCGGCCAGGAGGCTGCGCGACGCAGCAGAGGTTGCACCTGGTCCTGCTGGCCCGAACCGCCCGCCGAACGGGCGGCCCAGAAGGCTGCACCGGAGCGGACCCAGCCGTCTTCGGTCGGATCATCCAGAACACGTCCAAAGGCGACCCTGGCCGCAGCGAGGTCGCCAAGCCGGTACTGGGCAAGGCCGACCGTCCACCAGTCGCCGATCTGCTCGCCGATCCTGATTGCGCCGGCAAGGTCGTCGCCGTTCAAGGCGACACGGGCCGCCTTGGTCGGATCAGCCTCGGTGTTTCCGCCTGCGGTCTCAAGGCGTTTCCAGTAGAGTCCCCCGCCCGTCCGGGAAGGTTGACGCGGCTCGGGTGCCCCGTCGGGCCGGCGACGCATGGCCAGGTTCCACGCCCGCTCCGCCACGGGAAGATCGGAATACTCCTCCAGCCAGGCCGCAAGTTCCTCAAAGGTGGCGGTATGGTCGGGGTGGAAAAGACGCTCGAACTCGACCTGTCCCAGCAGCACGTGGTCATTGGCCTGCCGCGCCGAGTCGCGCGCGACCTCCAGATCACCGCGGCGCAGGGCGTCAAAGGCTGTGGTGTAGTTCAGACGGTCCGCTGCGCTGAGCGTGGATGGAACACGGCCCTGGCCGTCTTCGGCGTGACCCGCAGTGGCCAGGGCAGCCAGCGTCAATGCGATGGTCGGCGCAAAAATCGCCCGACGAATACAAGATCGCACCTGAGGCGGCCCCCCTGAGAGCATCGAACGACCCGTCTTGAACGTGTAAGCCCGCGCTGGTCATTTGGTCGTCAGGCCAGAAAGGCACCACGGCCTCGACCCGAGTCAAGATTTCACCCCTTTTGGGGCGGTTTTGAGTCTGACGGCTGAGCGAGCCCGGCGGTCAGGGCTCAATCCGCGCCGCCAGTGATAGCAGATCGGCCCAGACGTCGCGTTTGGCGATGGGTTGGCGCAGCAGGAAGGCGGGGTGCAGGGTCGCTATGGCAGGGGCCGAGACGGCACCCTCCGCCAGCCGCCATTCGCGCCACTGTCCACGCATCCGCATGATGCCTTCATCGGTCGTCAGGACCGACCTGGCCGCAGCCGCGCCCAGCAGCAGCACCGC
>JBEIJS010000204.1:0-2963 GCA_040380105.1 Caulobacteraceae bacterium
ATCATCCGCGAGATCGTCGAAAAGACCGGCGCCAAGATCAACATCGAGGACGACGGCACGGTCAAGATCGCTGCCTCGGACCAGGAGAAGATCGACGCCGCCAAGAACTGGATCTCCTCGATCGTGTCCGAGCCCGAGCCCGGCACCATCTATTCCGGCAAGGTCGTGAAGGTCGTCGACTTCGGCGCCTTCGTGAACTTCTTCGGTGCCAAGGACGGCCTGGTCCACGTGTCCCAGATCTCCCTGGAACGCGTCGCCAACCCGGCTGACGTCCTGAGCGAAGGCCAGGAAGTGAAGGTCAAATTCCTCGGCATGGACGATCGCGGCAAGACCAAGCTGTCCATGAAGGTCGTCGACCAGACCACCGGCGAGGACATCACTGACAAGATCAACGCCGAACGCGCCGAACGCGGCGAGCCCCCGCTGTCCGACGACACCGGCGGCCGTCCCAAGCGCGAAGGCGGCGGTGACCGCGACCGCGGTCGCAGCCGTCGCTAGGACGCGGCGTCACGTCTGAAAAGCAGAAGGCCCCGGTGCAAACACCGGGGCCTTTTTGTTTCTCCCTCCCCCGAAGTGGGGAGGGACGGCGCAGCGCAGCGGAGCCCGGGTGGGGAACGCCGGTCCCGCACGGACGGCGCCATGATTCGCATTTCTCCCACCCTGTCGTCGCTGCGCGCCGACATCCCTCCCCATGAAGGGGAGGGAGAAAGCCCCCTACCGCGGTGCCCGCTTTGCCAGGATCCGCTGAAGCGTCCGCCGGTGCATGCCCAGACGACGCGCCGTCTCCGAGACATTGTGGTCGCACAGCTCATAGACCCGCTGGATATGCTCCCAGCGGACCCGGTCGGCGCTCATCGGATTTTCGGGCGGCTCGGGGGCCTCGCCGGTGGCCAGCAGGGCCTTGACCACATCGTCGGCGTCAGCGGGCTTCTGCAGATAGTCGACGGCGCCGGCCTTGACCGCCGCCACCGCCGTGGCGATGGCGCCATAGCCGGTCAGCATGATGATACGGGCGTCCTCGCGCCGGTCGCGGATGGCCTCGACCACCTTCAGCCCGTTGCCGTCCTCCAGCCGCATGTCCAGCACGGCGAAGGCCGGCACAGAGGTCTTCAGCGCCTCGAAGGCCTCGGCCAGCGACGCTGCCAGGGTGACCTCGAAGCCGCGGCTCTCCAGGGCGCGGCCCAATCGGGTGCGCAGGGCATTGTCGTCGTCCAGCACCAGCAGGGTCTTGTCGGCGAGGGCGGCGATCCGGGCTTCGGTATCAGGCATCAGGCGTCTCCAGCTGTGCTCAAGTCGGTAACGGTACGGCGACGGTCAAGGTTCAGACGGGGGGTGCGACATCACGACGGCACCTCCAGCGCCGACCGGGACCAGCGCACCGCCACACGCGCGCCCTTCGGCTGGCCCCTGGCAGGGGTCTGTCCCCCGTCGCCGGGGCCGACAAAGACCTTGCCGCCGGTCCTTTCCAGCAGGGTGCGGGCGATGAAGAAGCCCAGTCCCATCCCGCCCTGGCTGGGGGCGATGGTCTCGGGCAGAGGCGCGGACCCGGCTGCCTTGCGTCCCTTGCGGCCCGGCGCAGCGGCGGCGACCGAGGCGGCGATCTGGGCGGCCAGCGCGCGCCGCGCCTTGCCCTGCGGACGGCTGGTCACATAGGGCTCGCCCAGACGCGGCAGGATGTCGGCGGGAAAGCCGGGTCCGTCGTCGACGACCTCGATCTCGATGAAACCGGCGTCGACAAGCGCCCGTACCCGCACCTTCGAGCCGGCAAAATCGGCGGCGTTCTCGACCAGGGTCGACAGGCCGTGAATCACTTCGGGCAGACGGCGCACGCGCGGTACGGGCTCGCCCGAGGCCGTGCGCACCGAGACCTCGAAGGCCAGGTCAAAACCGCGATGGGGCTCGACCACCTCTTCCAGCAGGGCTTTGAGCCCGACCTCGGCGAAGGCCGTCTCGCCCTCCTCAGGCTGTTGCGAAAGGCGTTTGAGAATCTCGCGGCAGCGCTCGGCCTGTTGCAGGATCAGGGCCGCATCCTCGGCCGCTGCGCCGTCCTTGGCGGAGGCGCGCAGCAACTCCTTGGCCACCACCTGGATGGTCGCCAGCGGCGTGCCAAGCTCATGCGCCGCCGCCGCCGCCAGCCCGCCGAGGGCCGCCAGCCGCTGCTCGCGTTGCAGCACGTCCTGGGTCGTGGCCAGGGCCAGTTCCAGCTTCTCGGCGTCCGCTGCCACCCGCCAGGCATAGGCCGAGGTGAAGATCACCCCCGTAACCAGCGCCATGCCGATGCCGAATTTGTAGAGCGGCGGCAGGTTCAGCTCGGTCCCCGCCTGCCAGGGCAGCGGCAGGGCGATGAAGAACAGGCTGACCGTCGCAGCCAGCACCATCAACCCCATGAGCGCGGCCTGCCGTCCCGGCAGCGAGGCCGCCGCCACCGTTACCGGGGCGACCAGCAGCAGACAGAAGGGGTTCTGCAGTCCGCCGGTAAGCCCCAGCAGGATCGACAGTTGCAGGATGTCGAACCCCAGATGCGCCGCCGTCTGCCGGCCGTCGGGCAGGGAGCCGTCGCTCCGCTTCAGCCGGGCGGTGGCGTTCAGATTCATCGCCACACTGGCGGCGATGGCGGCCAGACAGCCCCACAGCGGCAGGTCGAAATGGAAATAGAGGGTCGCCGTGGCGATCGTCGCGCTCTGCCCGAAGATGGCCATCCAGCGCAGGATGACGAGGGTGCGCAGGGAAAGGCCCCGGCTGCGGCGCGGCAGGTTACGCCAGGCCGGGACACGGCCCGGATCATCGGACGCGGACGTCGACTGCGTCTTTTGAGGCTCTTGGGACAGGCTCACCTCTCTTCTATAGACCTGTCGTGCGCACGCGTGCGCGTTTTTGAGGGGGCCATGATGCCGCGCCGTTCCATCCTGCTGTTTGCTGGCGCCTGTGTCGCCCTCGCCGCCATTGTGGCGGTCGGGACCATC
>JBEIJS010000205.1:0-2907 GCA_040380105.1 Caulobacteraceae bacterium
GCGGGCAGGACTGTTCACAACGGCGTTCCGGGGCATGCTGCTGAATGCGCCGCGCTTCATTCTGACACCGGTCGTGGCCGTGACCGGCATGGTGTCGCACCACGCCTCGGATGCGTCCTACGTCGTGGTCATTCCCCTGGCCGCTGTGATCTTCGCGGCGGCAGGCCGCCATCCTCTCGCCGGACTGGCAGCAGGCTTTGCGGCAGTGTCCGGCGGATTTGCGGGCAATCTGTTCCCGGGTGCATCCGATGCCCTGATCCTGGGTATTACAGAGCCGGCCGCACGCCTGATTGACCCGACCTACAGCGTGACCATTGCCGGCAACTGGTTCTTCTCCATCGGCATGGTGGCCGTCTTCACCCCGATCATATGGTTCCTGACCGACGCCGTAATCGAACCGCGCCTGAAAAAGCGGTCCCCCATCAAGATCGAGGGACCAAAGGCCGACGAAAAAGTGCCGCTGACACCGGCAGAGAAGCGCGGCCTGGGCTTTGCTGGCCTGACCCTCCTGGGCATGATCGCGCTCTGGACCTTGATCCTGCTGACCCCGGGCTCGCCCTTCATCGACGCCGAAGCCGACCCCAACACTCGGCTGAACCCGCTTTACCAGTCCCTGGTCGCTTTCTTTGCCATCCTGTTCTTCCTGGCAGGTGCCGCATACGGGGTCGGTGCCGGTACGGTAACGAGCCATCGCGACCTCGTCGTCATGATGCGCGATGGCATCGCCCAGATGGCCCCCTATATCGTGCTGGCCTTCTTCGCCGCCCATTTCGTGGCCATGTTCAACTGGTCGGGCCTGGGGTCGATTCTGGCGGTCAGCGGGGCAGAGTATCTGAAGGGTGTGGCCCTGCCGACGCCGGCCCTGCTGGTCGCGGTCGTGCTGGTGTCCTGCTTTTTCGACCTGTTCATCGGCTCAGCCTCGGCCAAATGGTCGGCGTTGGCGCCCATCGTCGTGCCGATGTTCATGCTTCTGGGCATTAGCCCGGAGATGACGACCGCAGCCTATCGGATGGGCGATTCGGTGACCAACATCGCTACCCCGCTGATGAGCTACTTCCCCCTGATCCTGACCTTCGCCCAGCGATGGGACCCGCGCTTCGGTCTCGGGTCGTTGCTTTCGACCATGCTCCCCTATGCAGGTGTCTTCCTGATCGCGGGTCTGACTATGGTGGGAGCCTGGGTCGCGCTGGACCTGCCGCTGGGACCAGGCGTCGGCGTTCATTATGAGCCGCCGCCGATCCAGACCGCCCCAGCGGCGGCCCCGGCACCCTGAACTGACAAACTGTCATTCCCGCGCTTGACAGTGGAAGCCGCGCCCGCCTAAACGACGCGCCTCGCCGCGGAGCACTGCCTCGCGTCGGGAATACGCGGGTGTAGCTCAGTTGGTTAGAGTGCCGGCCTGTCACGCCGGAGGTCGCGGGTTCGAGCCCCGTCACTCGCGCCATTCCCTTTGAAATCGAAAACAGGGAATGGCGCGGCCCCGCCGGGGTTCATACGGCATGGCGCACCGCCGCGCAGGCACCGCATCCTTCGTCGCCAGCGCCTGTTCGCTTCCCTCCGGCACGGCCGTGATCCGGGTCAAGGCGCAGCCCTGCGATTACAACTCATTCAGCAAGCCAGTCATGCCAGCGACCAGTTGCGGTCCGGGTCCCCGTCAGGATCAGCAAGCCGCCCCGGTGTTCCCCACCGCGTTCGCTGCAAGCGCGCGACGGATGTGTATATGGCCGCTTAGGGATTCCGGCCCGCGACCAGGACGTTCTGGACCCGGCGACCCAGCGGATCGCGGGATTGCCAGGTCTCGCCGACCTCGGCCTCAACCATCCGGGTACAGAACCGCGGGATCAGCATATTGGGCCGCATATTGCTCAGGCAGATCTGCTCGCCGGCAACGGACCAACGTGCCGCCAGCCGACGCCCATCCGAAAACTGGGCTGCATAGGAACCGTCGGGGTTAAACCAGTGCCGGACCCAGCCGCCGTCGGGATAGCGCGAAACGACAGTGTTCCCGAAAACGGAACTCATTTCGGTCCGGCCCGGACTCGCGACCAGCGATGCGACAGTCAGCGTCGCGACGGCAAGCGTTCGCAGCATTCCAGCCCCCTCTTCGGCCCTTCCCTTGGGAAACTATTAACAAATGGTTAGGAAAAGCCAAGCCCCCAACGCCCTGTATCGAATAGTTGACTCTGGCGTAGGGGCTTCTATACGCGGGTCAAGTTCGGGACAGGACTGGCGAATCCGCGCCGCCCGCTCGCCCAGAGACAGGGCGGTTCCGCGACATCGCAAGACGGCCCGATGCGCGGGACGTCCCTTACCCGTCCCAAGGACCCATGACCGAATTTTCCCAGCTCGGCCTCTCGGCCACGACTCTCAAGGCCGTCGCTGACACCGGCTATACAACCGCCACCCCGATCCAGGCCTCTGCTATCCCGGTCGCGCTTGCCGGGCGCGACGTTCTCGGGATCGCCCAGACCGGTACAGGCAAGACCGCCGCCTTTACCCTGCCGATGATCGACCGGCTCGCCTCGGGCCGCGCCAAGGCGCGCATGCCACGCGCCCTCGTCCTTGCCCCGACCCGGGAGTTGGCGGACCAGGTCGCCTCGTCCTTCGAGAAATACGCCAAGGGTACCAAGCTCAGCTGGGCTCTGCTGATCGGTGGTGTGTCGATGGGCGACCAGGTGGCCCTGCTGAACAAGGGCGTCGACGTCCTGATCGCGACTCCCGGCAGGCTTCTGGATCTGTTCGAGCGCGGCAAGGTCATGCTCAACGGCGTCGAGATCATGGTCATCGACGAAGCCGACCGCATGCTCGACATGGGCTTCATCCCCGATATCGAGCGCATTTTCAAACTGACGCCGCCACGCCGCCAGACGCTGTTCTTTTCCGCGACGATGCCGCCCGAAATCACCA
>JBEIJS010000206.1:0-2893 GCA_040380105.1 Caulobacteraceae bacterium
ATGAACCTGATCCCTCCCGTCCTTCTGCCCGCCCTGGCCGACTCGGCCAAGGTTCTGACCATCCTGTCGATGGCCGCCCTCGGGCTCAGCACCGATGCCCGGGCTGTGGCCCGGTCCGGCGTCCGCATCGCCTCGGTGGTGGTCCTGTCCCTGCTGGCGCTGCTTGGTCTGGCGCTCGGCCTGATCTATCTGCTGGCGCTGGCCTGAAGGTTCGACAGGCGGTCAGCCATCACCTCGATCCGTTGCCGGATATCCGGCACGGCGATGGTCTCCCAGAAGGCCGCCCGCGCGGGCGGGCCCAGCACGAACAGGCGCGGGTCGGACTGGCCGTCGGCACCCCGCACCCGCCCGTCCTCATCGAGGTCCAGCCCCAGATTCAGCGGGTCGAGCCGCGCTCGACCGGTGGTGATCAGCGGTCCGGACAGGGGGTCGGCTGCGGGGTCATGGGCCGGGCCGGAACAGTCGATCAGCCAGCCCCCGCCCAGTGTTTGCTGGTCCGCGCTACCCCGGGGACTCCAGTCCACTGTTACGCACCCGGCCGTTTCCTCGATCCGGCGGACCCGGCCGGCGATGATCCGCAACCGGCCCCCGGCCTCCAGCGCGGCCAGGGCCGCCGCGATCGGGGCGGCGATCCGGTGACGGTGGACATCCCACCAGGGCCGCAGATGGCGCAGCCAGCGCGCGCGCGTGGCCGTATCGGCCCCGGCCCAGAGCTCATGGGTGATCGGCCGCAGCCCCTCCATCACCCCGCGCCAGTCACCGGCCCGGGCCAGTCGCCGGGCCTCGGCCAGCCGCTGCGACGCGGCACCCGCGGTCAGGGCAGCGGTCGGGGGCAGGGGCTTATCAGCCGTCGCCCCATGCGCCCGGGGCTTGAGCCCGTGTCGTGACAGGGCTGTCGCCCGTCCGGTCCAGCCCTGCGCCGCCAGCCACAGGACCATGTCGACCATGGTCAGGCCCGCACCGATCACGACGACGTCATCCTGCGCCCCGATGGGCTCCAGTGCCCCTGGCGCCCAGGGGTTGCTGATGATGCGTGCGCCGGAACCGGCGGCTCGCGGGACCGGGTTGCCCGTAGCCAGAACCACGGCCCCGGCCTCGAGCGTTCGACCTGCCGCCAGACGCACCCGGTTGCCGTTGATGAGGGCAGCCTCGCCGGTCACGCGCTCGATCCGACCGGGATGTGCGGCCTCGGCCGCCGCCAGCCGGTCCTGCACATAGAGGCCATACAGCCGGCGGGGCGCAAAGCCCTCGGGGTCGGCGTGGCGTGGATGATGGGCGTCGAGCCAGCGCACGAAATCGTCCGCACGACCGTGCGCCGCGCCCATTCGGCCCGAACGGACGTTGAGCAGATTACCGTCGAATGGCGTGGCATAGGCCAGTCCCGGCCCGAAGGTCCCGGTGCGTTCGATCAGGCTGGAGGCGACGCCCCGTTCCGCCAGTCGTGCGGCCAGCATGGCACCGGAGAACCCGCCGCCCACGATCGCCACCCGCTTGCCGTCGTTGGACACGCTCCCTCTCCGGTCAGGCTCAGAGTTCCTGATTATAGGCCCCGATCTCGGTGTATTTCGCCAGCCTCGGCTTCACCTCATCACGGAACAGTGCGCGCATGTCCGCCTCGGAGCGCATGCTCTCGACCACCACCACCAGCTCCGGCTTGTTGGAGGAGGCCCGGACCAGTACCCAGGATCCGTCCTCCAGATGTACCCGGACACCATTGACGGTGATGGTCTCGACGATCTTGCGGCCCAGGATCGCGCCGCCGGCGTCGGCCAGGGCCTGATATTCGGCCACGATCCGCTCCAGCACCCCGTATTTCAGCTCGTCGTCGCAATGCGGCGACATGGTCATGGAGGTCCAGGCGTCGGGCAGGGCCCCCTTCAGCTGCGACAGCTTTCTCCCGGGATTGCGGTCCAGCATGGCCAGGATGGCGCCGGCGGCGACGATGCCGTCGTCATAACCCCGGCCCAGCGGCGCATTGAAGAAGAAATGCCCCGACTTCTCGAACCCGGCCAGGGCTCCCAGTTCGGCGGTCTTGCGCTTGATATAGCTGTGGCCGGTCTTCCAGTAGACGACCTCGGCCCCGTTCGATTTCAGCACCGCGTCGGTCTTGTACAGGCCGGTCGATTTCACATCGACGACGAAGGTGGCGTTGGGGTGCAGGGCCGACAGGTCGCGGCCCAGCATCAGGCCGATCTTGTCGGCATAGATTTCCTCGCCGGTGTCATCCACCACGCCACAGCGGTCGCCGTCGCCGTCGAAGCCCAGGGCCAGATCGGCCCCGGTCTCGCGCACCCGGGCCGCCATCTGCATCAACATGGCGTGATCTTCCGGGTTCGGATTGTATTTGGGGAAGGTCCAGTCGAGGTCGGTATCCATCTCGATGACCTCCGCTCCCATCCGGCGCAGGGCCTCCGGCGCAAAGGCCCCGGCGGTGCCGTTGCCGCACGCCGCCACGACCTTGATCGGCCGGCTCAGTTTCACCCCGGCGGTGATCTCTTCGAGATAGCGTTCGCGGAAGCCGTCGATGCGGGTCAGGGCACCGCCCGGCCGGGCCACGCCCTCGCCGTTGAGGACGATGTCCTTGAGCCGGCCGATCTCGTCGGGGCCGAAGGTCAGGGGCGGATGGGCCCCCATCTTCACCCCGGTCCAGCCGTTCTCATTGTGGCTGGCGGTGACCATGGCCACGCAGGGCGCGTCGAGGGCGAACTGGGCGAAATAGGCCGTCGGCGACAGGGCCAGGCCAATGTCCAGCACCTCCATCCCGCCTTCCAGCAGACCGAGGGTCAGCGCCTGTTTCACGCTGAGCGAATAGGCGCGGAAATCATGGCCGACGACGATCCGGGGCCGCTGGCCGATCTCATGCACATAGGTCGCCAGCCCCAGGCCAAGCGCC
>JBEIJS010000207.1:0-2849 GCA_040380105.1 Caulobacteraceae bacterium
CATGAGGCGGGCGGGTCGATCGGGCAGGAGCTGGGTTTTGTGGCGGCCAATGCGGTCGCCCTCGTCAGGGCCGCGGTCGCGGCGGGCATGACGGTCGAGGCAGCGCTGAAGGGCACCGTCCTCGGCGTCTCGCTGGATCAGGAGTATTTCGACGGCCTCGCCAAGGTCCGGGCCCTGCGGCTGATGTGGCGCACCCTGACGCGGGCCTTCGGGATCGAAACGCCGGCTGTGATCGAGGCGCGATCTTCGCGGCGGATGCTGTCGGCGCACGATCCCTGGCCCAACCTCCTGCGCCTGACGGCTGCGGGTTATGCCGGGGCGGTCGGCGGGGCCGATGCCGTGGTGCTGGACGGCCTGTCACGCGCCAATGGCCGCTCCGACGCCTTCGCCCGGCGGCAGGCCCGCAACACCCAGGCCGTGCTGATGGAAGAAGCCCATCTCGGCCGGGTCGATGATCCCGCCGCCGGCTCATGGTTCCTCGACGCCCGCACCCGGGATCTGGCGGAGGCCGGCTGGGCCGAGTTCCAGCGGATCGAGGGTGAGGGCGGGCTGATCGGCTCCCTCAGGGCCGGCCGTCTTCAGGGCCGCTTGTCCACCGCCCGCGCCGAACGCGAAGCCGCGCTGGCGACCGGGGCCTCGCAGCTGGTGGGGGTGACGAAATTCGTCGATCCCGCGCCCCGGCCTGCACCGTTTGAGGTGGATCCCGCCCCGGTCTACCCGGGCGGTGGCGACGTCTGCGATCCATTGATCCCGATCCGTTTCGCCGCGCCGTTCGAGACACAGCTGCGGGAGGCCGGCCAATGAGCTTCCCCGACTTCGCAAAGGTCCAACTCGACCTCGGCCCGACCGGTTCCGGTCCCGCACGTAGCGCCTGGAAGACGCCCGAGGGCCTGACCGTCGAGACCGCCTATGGTCCCGACGCCATCGAGGGGCTCGACTTCATCCACGGCCTGCCCGGCATCGCCCCCTATGTGCGCGGCCCCTATCCGACCATGTATGCGGGCAATCCCTGGACCATCCGCCAGTATGCCGGCTTCTCGACCGCCGAGGCATCCAACGCCTTCTACCGCCGCAACCTCGCCGCCGGTCAGAAGGGGCTGTCGATCGCCTTCGACCTGGCGACCCACCGCGGCTACGATTCCGACCATCCGCGGGTGAAGGGCGACGTCGGCATGGCCGGCGTGGCCATCGACAGCATCCATGACATGCGCACCCTGTTCGACGGCATCCCGCTGGACCAGATGTCGGTGTCGATGACCATGAACGGCGCCGTCCTGCCGATCCTGGCCCTCTATGTGGTCGCCGCCGAGGAACAGGGCGTGCCCCACGCGGCCCTGACCGGGACCATCCAGAACGACATCCTCAAGGAGTTCATGGTCCGCAACACCTACATCTATCCGCCCGAACCCTCGATGCGGATCGTGTCGGACATCTTCGCCTGGACCGCGGAGCACACGCCGAAATTCAACTCCATCTCGATCAGCGGCTACCATATGCAGGAGGCCGGGGCTTCGGCCGATCTGGAGCTGGCCTACACCCTCGCCGACGGCGTCGAATATCTGAAGGCGGGCGTCGCGGCGGGCATGGACGTGGACCGGTTCGCGCCCCGGCTCAGCTTCTTCTGGGCCATCGGCATGAACTATTTCATGGAGGTGGCCAAGCTGCGCGCCGGTCGCCTGCTGTGGGCCGAGGCTGTTTCCAAATTCGGGGCGAAAGACCCCCGCTCCCTGTCGCTCCGCGCCCATTGCCAGACCTCCGGCTGGTCGCTGGCGGCGCAGGATGTGTTCAACAATGTGCCCCGCACCATGGTCGAGGCCATGGCCGCGGCCGGCGGCCAGACCCAGAGCCTGCACACCAATGCCCTGGACGAGGCCCTGGCCCTGCCGACCGACTTCTCGGCCCGGATCGCCCGCAACACCCAGCTGCTGCTGCAGATGGAAACCGGCCTGACCCGGGTCATCGACCCCTGGGGCGGCAGCTACTATGTCGAGCGCCTGACCCACGAACTGGCGAACAAGGCCCGCGTCCTGATGGCCGAGGTCGAGGCCCTGGGCGGCATGGCGAAGGCTATCGAGGCCGGCGTGCCCAAGTTGCGGATCGAGGAAGCCGCGGCCCGGACGCAGGCGCGGATCGATACGGGCCAGCAGACCGTCGTCGGGGTAAACCGCTATCTGTCCGACACGGTCGACGACATCCCCATGCTCAAGGTCGACAACGCTGCCGTGCTTGCGGCCCAGATCGACAAGCTGAAACGCCTGCGCGCCGAACGCGATGAGGCGAAGACGCAGGCCGCCCTCGACGCCCTGACCGAAGGTGCCAGGGGGAAGGCCAATCTGCTCGAACTGTCGGTCCGGGCGGCCCGCGCCTTTGCGACCGTCGGCGAGATTTCCGATGCACTGGAAGCCGCATTCGGCCGCCATGTGGCGACGGTGAAGACCGCCCGTGGCGTCTATGCCCGCGAGGCCGGCAACGATCCGAAGATCTCACGCGCCCGCGACATGGTCGCCGCCTTCGTCGACAATGACGGGGGTCCACCGCGCATCCTGATCGCCAAACTGGGCCAGGACGGCCATGACCGGGGCCAGAAGGTCATCGCCACCGCCTATGGCGACCTCGGGCTTGAGGCCACCGCCGGGGCGCTGTTCCAGACCCCGGCCGAGGCCGCCCGCGATGCCGTGGCCGCCAATGTCCACGCCGTCGGCGCCTCATCCCTGGCAGCCGGCCACCTGACGCTCGTGCCGGAACTCAAGGCCGAGCTGGAGAAGCTGGGACGGCCCGACATCATGATCGTGGTCGGCGGCGTCATCCCGCCGTCGGACGTCCAGACCCTGATCGACATGGGCGCCGCC
>JBEIJS010000208.1:0-2847 GCA_040380105.1 Caulobacteraceae bacterium
CCCCCGCCCTGAAGCGTGACCAGCCGGCCGTCTGGCAGGGTCAGCAGGCACAGGGCGGCGGTCAAGCGCTTGATCGCGACGCGGACCGCATCCGGCCCCGTCTCGGACAGTTGCGACAGGGCGTCGTCGAGCGTCAGCAGGTCGAGCAGAAGCTCGAGGCCCGCCTCGGGGCTGCGCGAGGCATGGCCGCCGTCCTTGCCGACCGTGCGCTCAAGGGCCCCCGGCAGTCGACGCAGGGCACCCCGGCGCAGCGCGACACCGGACGGGCCGGCCAGCACACAGCCGGCCACGGCAGCCGCCGCCAGACGTTCCGCACTGCCGGCTAGACCGCCCGGCGGGCGAAGCAGCTGCCGACCCTGACGGCCGAGGATGTCCGCCAGCCTCAGCCGCTCGGCCTCGGTCGCGACCTGTCCCATCCGTCTTGCGGCGCAGGCGAGGTTGAGGGTTCGCCGGGCCAGAACATCCGGCCCCCAGGCGAACGGCGACCAGCGGGCAAAGGCGGTGCCCCAGGCCAGGGTCAGGCGCACGGCCTCCCGCGCCCCGCGCTCACCCTGCAGTATCAGTGACGGCAGCCAGGCGAAGGCGTGGAGCTCGGTGGCGAAGGCCCGGCTGGGACTGGGCCGGTTCCATGGATCCTCGGGTGCAGCGGCCTCCAGACTGGAGCCGGCCAGGATGAAGCGGCCGTCCAAGACAGCCTTTCCGGATCCCGGATCCGTTGGCCGGAAGTCCCGGGGAGCCGCCGCGAAGGCCTCCACCGGAGGCCCCTTGAGCGTCAGGCTGTAGCCCGGCAGTCCATAGAGTTCGATCCACAGCTGTCGGATCAGCATCCGGCCGATGACGGCCGGCCAAAGGCCGGGGCCGCTGGTCGCGCCGGCGGTTCGCACCGGCGTCCGCATCGGTGCCCCACGCAGGCCTGGGATCTCGCCGGGCGGGGGCGTATCGGCCTCGGTCCGGGAAAAGCGACCGAACGGGTTCACGCGGACTTCAGCGCCAGGATATTGGCGGCGTAGGCGGCAGGCCCACCCCGGAACACGGCCGTACCGGCGACCAGGGCATCGGCGCCGGCGGCAACACAGGCCCCGGCATTGGCGGCGGTGACCCCGCCGTCCACCTGCAGATGCGCCTTGGACCCGGCGGCGTCGAGCAGGGCGCGGGTCCGTTCAATCTTGCGCAGGGTGGTCCCGATGAAGGACTGGCCGCCAAAGCCTGGATTCACGGACATCAGCAGCACCAGATCCACGAGCTCGACGACCTCCTCGAGCACAGCCAGGGGCGTGCCCGGGTTCAGCACGACACCGGCCTTTGCGCCCAGCTGGCGGATGCGGCCGAGGGTGCGGTGCAGATGGGGTCCACTTTCGGGATGGACGGTCAGTATGTCGGCGCCTGCCTCGCGATAGGCCTCCAGCCAGGGGTCGACCGGGGCGACCATCAGATGGACGTCGAACGGCAGTTTCGTATGCGGCCGCAGGGCCTTCACGACATCCGGGCCAATGGTGATGTTCGGCACGAAATGGCCGTCCATGACGTCGACATGGATCCAGTCTGCGCCGGCGGCGTCCAGTGCGCGAATTTCCTCGCCCAGCATCGCGAAGTCGCTGGCGAGGATGGACGGACAGATCAGGGGCTCGGCCATGGACCGGGGATAAGGCGGGTCGCGCGCCGGGGCAAGGCGTGGTCTGGGTTTCGCATAGCGGTCGCGCTAAACGGATCGGCCAACACGCCCGGGAGGACGGACATGAGCGAACACCTCGCCACTGTGGAATGGCGCCGCGGCGATCAGGATTTTGCCGGCAATCGGTACAGCCGCGCCCATGACTGGCGGTTCGACGGCGGCGCGGTGGTGCGCGGTTCCTCGGCGCCGACCAGTGTCCCCGTCCCTCTGTCCGACCCTGCCGCGGTCGATCCGGAGGAGGCTCTGGTTGCGGCCCTGGGTAGCTGCCACATGCTGTTTTTCCTCGCCTTTGCGGCCAGGGGAGGGTTCATCGTCGAGTCCTATTGTGACGAGGCGGTCGGGGTTCTGGGCCGGGACGAACGCGGCAGGACCTCGATCACCACCATCACCCTGCGGCCCGCGGTGGTCTTTTCGGGCGCGACCCTGCCCGATGCGGCGGCGATCGATGCCCTGCATCACCGGGCCCACGAGGCCTGCTATATCGCCAATTCGATCCGGGCCGAGGTGACGATCGAGCCGCGCTAGACGGCCGGTGCTACCGCCACATCGTTGAGCAGGGCGACGAACCGGCGCTCGGCCTCGGCGGCCAGCTCGGGGTGATAGCGCATCGGCGGCGCTGTCATCGGCTCGTCGAAACTGTGGGTGCCGTCCGCGATCCAGGTCTCGACCTCGGTGCCGCAGTTTCGGACCATGTCATAGACCCGCTCGGCATTGCGGACCGTGGTCAGATGGTCGGTGCGCGAGATCACGGCGACGGTCTTCGGACAGTGTTTCCAGGGCCGCATCCGGTTCAAGGCTACGATGCCGACGTAGGGATAGGACAGCCAGGTCCCGATCACCCCGTCCAGCGAGACCGCGCCGGGATCCGTGACGCCCAGCTGACCCTCGGCCCGGTCCGAGCTCATGGCCTCCATGATGCCCCATCCGCCGTGGCTCCAGCCGGCTAGAACGACCTTCGATCCGTCCACGTCCCGCCGCCGGGACACGCCCAGAACAGCGGCCAGAATGTCGCCCGCCCTTTGCGAACCGGGCAACAGGATGCCGGTGCAGACCGTGGCCATGGCAAATTGGCGGCTCCAGCCGCGTGGCGCATAGGAATCGACGATGAAGGCCCGCCATCCCGCCGCCTTCGCCGCCGCGGCATATTTCGGCAGATGGTCGCGCAGGCCGCCGCA
>JBEIJS010000209.1:0-2822 GCA_040380105.1 Caulobacteraceae bacterium
GAGTGGCCGATGCCGGCCTCGGCCAGCCATTCGACGATCTTGCCCTTGGGCATGGCGCCGACCTTCATCGCCGCCATCTGGCCGTCCTTGAACAGCATCAGGGTCGGAATGCCCTTCACGCCCAGCCGGGAGGGGATCATCGGACTGTCGTCGATATTGACCTTGGCGATCACCACCTGACCGGCCAGTTCATCGGCGATCTGCTCCAGGGCCGGGCCGATCTGTTTGCAGGGGCCGCACCATTCGGCCCAGAAATCGACCAGGACGGGGACGGACGCCTTGAGGACGTCGGCTTCGAAACTGTCGTCGGTGACCTTGACGGTGGCCATGGGGATCTTTCTCCGGATCGGCGGGACATCATGGAGTGATTCCGGCGCTTCGACAGCCGATGTGGGGCGTGGGGCGGGCCAAATCAACGGCGGCGCGGCTCAGGCCTCGAGGGCGGCCTCCATCATCGCCCGGGGAACCGCCATCAGCTGTGGCCCGTCGGTCCAGACCAGGGCGGCCTCGACCGGACGGTCCGGATACAGACGCCCGAGGATCGCCGCATAGACGGCCAGCTGGCGCACATAGGCCGGGTCCGCGTCCTCGATCCGGGTGGGGGCCGGGCGGTTGGTCTTGTAGTCGATGACCAGCACCCGGTCGGGCGTGACCACCAGCCGGTCCATCCGTCCCGAGACCGCGATCGTCCCGACCGAACCGGTCAGGGCGACCTCGGGCCGTGAGCCGGACCCGAAGACCGGGGCGAACCGGTCGTCGTCCAGGACCCGGAAGGCCGATTCGATCATTTCGGCGCGCTGTTGATCGTCGATATCCCGCTCCCGGGACAGCATCCTTGCCGCCGCATCCGGGCGTTCGGCTGGGGGAATATCGGGCAGCCGCTCCAGCAGCCGGTGGATCAGGTCGCCGCGCCGGAACCGGCCCAGGGGTGCGCCCGGCCCGGCGGTGGTCGCGAGGGGCGAAGGGGCCGGAGCACCGGCAGGGTCGTCGAGGCGTGAGGGGGCGACCCGCCGGTCCGCATCCTCGCGGGCCGGCTCCATCATCAGCCAGGGGGGCAGTGGCGCGACGACGGTCTGGCCGGCAGCGACCCGCGCCAGCGGTGCGGGATCGGCGCCGAACCGTCGTGCCGGACCGGAGGCGGTCTGGACGTCGCGCACGCCGTCCATCGCGTCGAAGGCCCGGGCGACCGGACCCCACCAGGCTTTCGTTTCGGAGACGACTTTCTCGATCTTGCGGTTCGAGGCGATGCGGCCGCCGATGATCAGCCGGTCCCGGGCGCGGGTCAGGCCGACATAGAGCAGTCTCAATGACTCCTCCCTGTTGAGCGCCTTGCGCCGCTCGCGCGCTTCGGCAGAGGCGTCGCAGTCGCGGTCCTTGGCCCCGCACCACAGGAAGCCGCCGTCGGCGGTCTCCAGCAGGGCATCCCCCTTGGGCTCGTCGAAAATGGTGTCGGGCAGGATGACGATGGGGGCCTCCAGCCCCTTGGACGAGTGGGCGGTCATGACCCGCACCTCGCCGCGCGGCTCATCCATCTCGCGTTTGACGGTCTGGTTGATGGCGGCCAGGTCGGCGCAGAACCGCTCGAGGTCGGTGACGCCACGCCCTTCGGCCGCCCGCGCCTGATCGAGGAAGGCGTCGAGGGCATCGGCCGCCTCGCCGCCCAGCCGGGTCATGAAGCGCTGGCGCACGGTCAGGCCGCGGGCGTCGCGCCGGTTCAGCAGGCGGGCGTAAAGGTCGAACGGCGCGCGGAGCCGGGCCTCGGCACGGAACCAGCGGATCAGGACGCGCGCCGCGGTCCACTCCGGCCGTTCTTCGGCCCGGTTCCGGAGGGTCCGCCACAGGGAACCGGCCCGACCCTGGGCCAGATCGAACACGCCGTCTTCCCCGACATCGCAAAGCGGACTGCGCAACAGGCCCGCCAGGGTCAGGTCGTCCTCGGGATAGAGGGCGGCGCGGCCGAGGGCCAGCAGGTCCTCGAACACCGGATGTTCGGCCAGTTTCAACCGGTCGGCGCCGGCGACCGGAATGCCCGACCGTTTCAGGGCGCGCAGGATCTCCTCGAACATCGGGCCGCGCTTCTTGACCAGGATCAGCACATCGCCCCAGTCGGCGGGCCGCCAGGCCTTCGGGTCAGCCGCTTTCCGGGCATGGACGCCTTCGCCCTTTTCGACGATGTCCCGGACCTCGACGACGATCCGCTCGGCCACCCGCCGTCGCGCGCCCTGACCGGCTCCGGTGTCCAGCGGATCATCCCATGCGCGACCGTCGTCGGCGGGGTCATCCTTCTCCTCGGGCCAGAGGTCGACGGTCCCGGGACGGTCGGCGCGCCCGGCGGTGTGACGCACCACGACATCGACCCGGTCGCCGATCTCGCCCCGACCCGGGCTGAGGGCCCGGGCATGGTCGGGTACGGCGAAGACCTGGTCGACGAAGGCCAGCACCTCGGGCGTCGAGCGCCAGGATTGCAGCAGTTCGACCGTCTCGAACGATCGACCGGCCGCGTCCGCCATCCGGCGATAGCCCTGGCTCTCGGCCAGCAGCCGTTCCGGGGCCGCGCCCTGGAAGGAGAAGATCGACTGTTTCTCATCGCCGACGACGAAGACGGTGCGCTCGCGGCCGTCCTCGCGGGCCCCGGCCCCGACGAAGAATTCGCCGGTCAGGGCGCGGGCGATGTCCCACTGGTCGGGCGAGGTGTCCTGGGCCTCGTCGATCAGCAGATGGTCGATCCCGTCCAGCTTGAACAGCACCCAGGCCGCACCGGGACCCTCGCCCTCGGTCAGCAGGGTGCGGGCACGCACGATCAGATCGGCGAAATCGAGGGC
>JBEIJS010000210.1:0-2818 GCA_040380105.1 Caulobacteraceae bacterium
AGACCATGGATGGCTCCGCTGATGACGCGTCTCAGGGCGATGAGCGTGAGGCCCGGCCCGACGGCTCGGCCGGCGACCCCGACGGTGAGGCCTCGGAAGACGGGCCTGACGTCAATGAGGGGGCCCTGCCCCACCGTCAGCAGACGGCCGACGACGGTCGGAGCATTGACGCCTACCGGGTCTTCACGACCGCCTTTGACGAGGTGATCGACGCCGCCGATCTGTGCGATCCCCATGAACTGGAGCGACTGCGTGCCCTGCTGGACCAGCAGCTGACCGCCCTGTCCTCGGTCGTCTCGCGCCTGGCCAACAAGCTGCAGCGCCGGCTGATGGCGCAGCAGAACCGCAGCTGGCATTTCGACCTTGAAGAGGGGGTGCTGGACACGGCCCGCCTGACCCGGGTCATCACCGATCCGACCAGTCCGCTGAGCTTCAAGGCCGAGAGCGAAAGCCCGTTCCGCGACACGGTGGTGACCCTGTTGCTGGACAATTCCGGTTCGATGCGCGGGCGACCGATCATGGTGGCGGCGGTCTGCGCCGACATTCTGGCGCGGACGCTGGAGCGTTGCGGGGTCAAGGTCGAGATCCTCGGCTTCACCACCCGCGCCTGGAAGGGCGGGCAGGCGCGTGAGGCCTGGATCACGGCGGGCAAGCCGGCCAATCCCGGGCGGCTGAATGACCTGCGCCACATCATCTACAAGGCGGCGGACTCGCCCTGGCGGAGGGCCAAGAAGAACCTTGGCCTGATGATGCGCGAAGGGCTGCTCAAGGAAAACATCGACGGCGAGGCCTTGACCTGGGCGCACGAACGGCTGCTGGGCCGGACGGAGGCGCGGCGCATATTGATGGTCATTTCGGACGGTTCGCCCGTCGACGATTCCACCCAGTCGGCCAATGCCGCCCTCTATCTGGACAAGCATCTGAGGCAGGTGATTGCCGAGATCGAGACGCGGTCGCCGGTCGAGTTGATCGCTATCGGTATCGGCCATGACGTCACCCGCTGGTATCGCCGCGCGGTGACCATCGTCGACGTCGAGCAGCTGGCCGGTGTGATGACAGAGAAACTGGCCGAGCTGTTCGAGGGTGAGCCGAAGGCGGCTCCGACCCGAAGGCGAAAGGCCGCATGAGGGCGATCCGGCGCAGTCTAAACCTTGTAGCGCTTCTGGCAGTCGGCGCCTGTGCCACGGCCAGCGCCGGGATCGGGCCGCTGGCCGAGCCCCTCTCTGGCTGGGAACCCATCGCGGTGTCGTTCGAGCCAACCCCCCTGCGGGCCCCGAGCTACAGAACGGGCCCGGTCCGGTTCGCGGGCGGCGTGGCGCTGCGATCCGAGGATCCGAGGTTCGGCGGCCTTTCCGATCTCAGGCTGGATGCGGCGGGTGGTCTGGTGGCGGTGACAGATGCCGGTGATCTGATCACCGCACGGCTCATCCTGGACACCGCCGGTCGTCTGACCGGGGTTGGCCAGGTTCGGCTGCGTCGGCTGACAGAGCTCGACAGCCTGCCGATCTCGGACAGGGCGCGCGGCGACGCCGAGGGTCTGGCCATTCTGCCGGACGGGCAGGTTCTGGTGGCCTTCGAGCGCGACCACCGAATCTGGAGCTATGGCCGGGACGCCGCCGACCGACCGTCACCCCGACCCCATCCCGGGCACGCCTTCGCCAATAATGAAGGCATGGAGGGCATGGTCGGGGACGGGGCGGGTGGCTGGTATGTCGCGGGCGAGGGGGGCGGCTTCTGGCATTGCGACCTGACCGCCTGTGAGGCGCGCGCCGCTCCGCCGGAGACGCCGCTCGCCGGTTATCGTCCGACCGGGCTGGCACTGGACGCCCAGACCGGCGGCTTGCTGCTGTTGGAACGGTTCTACGAGGCCCCGATCGATACCCGGATCCGTGTGCGCCGCATTGACCGGAACGGGCAGGTCACGGCCGGGCTGATCGCCCTGCGTCTGCCGGCGACCGTCGACAATTTCGAGGGCATCGCCACCACCCTCAACGCCGACGGTTCCCAGCGGGTCTATATTCTGTCGGACGATAATTTCAGCGACCGACAGCGCACGCTGTTGCTGGCGTTTGACCTGACCGCCGCACGCTGAACCTCAGCCCGACGGCGGGACCCGGGCACCCTGCATCTGGCGCAGCATCTCGCGGCTGGCGGCGCGATCCTCGTCGGTCTGGACGGCGCTGCGGCAGACCCGGCGGCCGAAGCGCGAACCGGTCACAGCCTCGGTCCGGCAGACCTGGGCGGTGGCCTCGGCCGGTCGGGCGGCACCGGCAGGCGGCCGGGCGGAAGCCTCAGTCTGGGCTCCCGGGGCCGGTTGAGCGGTGGCGGGAGCCGCGGGCGCCTGCTGCACAAGGGCGAGAGAGGCGAACAAAACGACGGGCGACAACATCAGGCTCTCCAGCGACCTTTTGTCAGCATATTGCCGCCCGGGTCGAACTTCGCAACCCGGGCGGGAGATCAGAAGCGTTCGCTGATCTTGATGGCTGCCCGGCAGCCGGTTCTGATCACCGTACTCAGCAGATCGTAGGCTGGTGCGTCGCGGCTGCCATGGGAGACGGCGTGGTCATGGTGGGCCAGCTCCTCGTCCCGGAAGATGGCGAGCTCGGCAGCCAATGCGGGATCCCGATCCTTCAGTTCGGCGATCTGATCGGCGTAGTGCTCCTCGATCACGCTCTCGACCGCCTCTGTGCAGGCGTGGGCGGCCTTCTCGCCCATGAGGGCCGTGCCGGTCCCCAGCGCCAGGGCGGCCAGCCGCCAGACCGGCGTCATGATGGTCGGGCGCACCCGTTCGGCGTTCAGCAGGGCGTCGAACCGGGCC
>JBEIJS010000211.1:0-2809 GCA_040380105.1 Caulobacteraceae bacterium
AGGTGGCCCGACGTTCCTCAAGGGCAGCGCAGGCCGACCGGGCCCCCTGCTCGGTCATGCCGGTGAAGCGCGAACGGTACCAGCCGCTGGCATTCTGGACGGTGCGCTCTGCAGCGGTGACCTGGGTGCGGACGCGGCGGTTGACCTCGGTCAGCCAGTTGCGGGCGACCGTCTCGTCACGGAAGGCACCGACCTGCACCGCCCAGCGGCCCGCGGGCTCGCGGGCGGGTTCCCGCGCCGGCGGCCCGGCCGGAGGGCGGGCGCGGGGCGGGGAGGCGGCGGTGGATCCACCGTTGAGGATGGCCGTCACATCGGCCGGCCGTTCGGCGGCTGCGGCGAGCTCGGAAGGGGGCGGGGTCACCCGGGCGACCGGCGGCGGAGGGGCGGGCAGGGCGGCATAGGCGACGCCGCTGGCAGGGGGAGCGCTGGATCCCGCCCCTGCATCGTCATTCTCGCCGGTGGCGGCTGCGTATTCGATCGGACCGTTGCTGTCCTGGCCGATGCCGAAGCCGCGCGCCTCGAAGAAGGTCTGGGCCACCTGGATCGTCTCGCCCCGGGCGCGGGCGCGTTCGACCTCGAACCCCGTGTCCATCAGGGCTGCGACATGGGCGTTGCGGCTGGCCGTCGAGCGCCCGCCGAGGACAATGGTGACGATCCGGCGACCGTCGCGGACCGCCGAGGCGGCCAGATTGTAGCCGGAGGCGTTGGTGTAGCCGGTCTTCATGCCGTCATAGCCCTGGCCGTCACGGAGCAGGCCATTGGTGTTGCGATAGTCGCGCCCGTTGTAGGCCCAGTCCCGGAGGCCGAAATAGCTGTAGTACTGCGGGTAGTCGCGCATGACCGCCCGGGCGAGGATCGCCAGGTCGCGCGCGGACGTCAGCTGGCGGGCGTCCGGCAGCCCGTTGGGATTGACATAGCGGGTCTGGGTCATCCCCAGTTCGCGGGCCTTCAGCGTCATCTGGGCGGCGAACCGGTCCTGGGAGCCGCTGATATGTTCGGCCAGGGCCATGGCCATATCATTGGAGCTTCGGACCGACGTGGCCCGCATGGCGTCGTCCACGGTGATGGTCTGGCCGGCGGCGAGCCCCAGCTTGGACGGCGGCTGGCTGGCGGCATGGGGTGAGACGGTGATGACGTCGTCCAGCTTGATCTTGCCTTCAGCCAGGGCCTCGAACGCCAGATAGAGGGTCATCACCTTGGTGATCGAGGCGGGATAACGACGGCTGTCTGCGTGGCGGGCGAACAGCACCTCGCCGGACTCGGCATCCACGACGATGGCGGCGTAGCGGGCATTGTCAGCCGACTGGGCGAGCGGCGGGCGCGTCGGCGTCATCGTCACCGCGACGGCCAGCAGCAGCGTCAGAAGTCCGCGACGGATCAGGGCGGAAAGCGGCAAAGACAGGCCTCACAGGACGTTTGGCGCGACGGCGGCCCTACCACGCGACGCTGACAAAAAGCTAACATGCGTCATTCCGGTTTCGTGAGGGTAAACAACCCGTCAACGATTTTGTGAACTTTTGTGCATTGCACCATTTCCGCTTGACGCGACTTCGCACTTGCACCATATGACCGCCTGTCGCGATGGACTCGCTCCTCGCGGAAGCATTTCAGGCGGTCCTCCCCGACCGCGAATACGTTCAGGAGCCCCCCATGGCTGACACCACCGCCGATACCGTCAAGAAGACCGTCGAGACCGCGACGGATACCGTGAAAAAGACCGTCGAAACCGCGACCGCCAGCGTCAAGGCGACCGCTGAAAAGGCCCAGGCCACCTTCCAGGCCAATGCCGAGCAGGCCCAGGCCGCCGGTGCCAAGGCTCTGAAGGACGTCGCCGACAAGTCGGCCGCCGGCCTGACCGAGCTGAATGCCCAGGGCAAGCAGAACCTGGAAGCCATCGTCGCCTCGGCCGCCGCCGCCCAGAAGGGCGTCGAGACCCTGTCGGCCCAATCGGCCGCCTTCACCAGGAAGTCCTGGGAAGACAGCGTCGCTGCTGCCCAGTCGATGTCGCAGGCCCGTTCGATCCAGGAGCTGCTCGAGCTGCAGACGACCTGGGCCAAGTCGGCGACCGAAGCCTATCTGGCTGAAGTCACCAAGGCGACGGACGTCCTGACCGCCTCGGTCAAGAACAGCTTCAAGCCGATCAACGAGCGCGTCACTGCCTCGGTCGAAAAGTTCCAGGCCGCCCGCTAAGGGCGACCGGCCGCTTCAACAAGCGTCATCTTCAAGCCTACGAGAGGCCCCGGCGGAAACGCCGGGGCTTTTCTGTTTTGCCCTCTCCACTGCGGGGGAGGGAGAATTGACGCAGCCCAATCAAGAGTCACTGGACGCGGCTTCAATTCAGGCCATCATTCCCTATCTGAGCCATCGACTCTCCCCATACGGATTACGAATGCCGCCGTCCCGCAGGCCAGGTGAACAGAATGGTGGAGGCCTCGGGTCCGCCACGGTCACCGAAACCAGGCCGAAACTTCAGAAGCCCTCGCTCTATCGGGTGCTGATCCTGAACGACGACTACACGCCGATGGAGTTCGTCATCTATGTGCTGGAACGGTTCTTCCAGAAGGACCGCGAGGCGGCCACCCGCATCATGCTGCATGTGCACCAGCATGGCGTCGGGGTGTGCGGCGTCTTCACCTATGAGGTGGCCGAAACCAAGGTCGCCCAGGTGATCGAGACGGCGCGACGCCACCAGCACCCGCTGCAATGCACGATGGAAAAGGACTGAGAGGAACCTCCCCATGCCCTCATTTTCGCGTCCTCTCGAAGAGACCCTGCACCGTGCGGTGCACTACGCCAACGAGCGGCGGCA
>JBEIJS010000212.1:0-2806 GCA_040380105.1 Caulobacteraceae bacterium
GTCCTTGCGCATCTCGGTCGCCGCGCCATAGGTCCAGGGGCCACGGCCATTGGCCTGACGGATCACATTCTGATAGCCGCCAAAGCCGCCGTTGGGGCCGCCGAGGACCCAGCCCATGGCCGCCAGCTGGGCCCTGGTGGCTGCCGGGACGCCGGTTTCGAGATGCAGGACGCCGACGCCCTCGGCCGGGTGGCCGGTGGGCTCGGACGAACCCTCGTGCTGCCAGCGGGGGCTGTCGCCGGCCTCCTGCGGGTCGAGGCCGAAGTCGACCATATTGATGATGATCTGGGCCTGGCCTTGCGGCTGCATGCCGCCGCCCATGACGCCCATGGCCATCCAGGGCTCGCCGTCCTTGCAGGCGAAGCCGGGGATGATGGTGTGGAAGGGGCGTTTGCCGGGGGCATAGACGTTGGGGTGGCCGTCGGTCAGGGCGAACAGTTCGCCGCGGTCCTGGAACATGAAGCCCAGGGTCGAGCCGTCCGGGCCGTCGGGGACCAGGCCGGAGCCCATGCCGCGATAGTTGGACTGGATCCAGCTGACCATCATGCCGTCCTTGTCGGCGACGCTGAAATAGGTGGTGTCGCCTTGCGTGGGCGCATCGCCGGGGAAGGCGCGGTCCATGACCCTGTCGGGGCGGATCAGGGCGGCGCGTTCGGCGGCATAGGCCTTGGAGTTCAGCCATTCGACGGGG
Organism: Caulobacteraceae bacterium; assembly: GCA_040380105.1. Classification (GTDB taxonomy): domain Bacteria; phylum Pseudomonadota; class Alphaproteobacteria; order Caulobacterales; family Caulobacteraceae; genus Brevundimonas. The sequence continues at coordinate 692 of JBEIJS010000212.1, forward strand.
GTGCGGCTGAAGCGGTCGTCGGCGAACCATTTTGCCCGGTCCTCGAAGGCCAGTCGTTTGGCCTCGGCCTGATGGTGGATCGAGGCAGCGGACTGGAAGCCCATGCCCTTGAGGTCGAACTGTTCGCAGATGTTGAGGATCTGGTTGGTCGTCAGGCCCTGGGTGTTGGGGCCGAGGCCATAGACCTCGACGCCGCGATAGTCGGTGCGGATCGGCTCGACCCATTCGGTGCGGTGCGGGGCGAGGTCCGCCTTCGTCATCCAGCCGCCGATGCGACGGAAATAGCGTTCCATGTGGTCGGCGATGGCCCCTTCATAGAAGGCATCGCGGCCGCCCTCGGCGATCATTCGGTAGGTGCGGCCGAGGTCGGGATTGGCGAAGACCTCGCCGACCCGGGGGGTACGGCCGTCGGGGGCATAGACCCGCTTGCGGTTGTCGTTCTCCTCGATGATCGCGGCGCGGCGGTCGAAGCCGGCCATGTTGCGCTGGAGATACCAGGCGATCAGCTGGGGCATGGGCACGCCCTCTTCGCACAGCTCGGCGACGGGCAGGAGGACTTCGGCCCACGGCAGCTTGCCGTAGCGCTGGTGGGCGGCCCACCAGGCGTCGACCGTGCCCGGGACATTGACGGTGACGGCCCCATAGGCCGGCAGATAGCCGTCCGCGGCCTTCTTCGACCGGGCGGTTTCGAGGGACAGGCCGAGCGGGCTGTTGCCCGAACCGTTGAAGCCGACGACCTTCCGCTGCGCCGGGTCCCACAGCATGCAGAAGGCGTCGCCGCCGATTCCGTTGGCGGTGGGCTCGAGGAAGCCGAGGGCGGCATTGATGGCGATGGCCGCATCGATGGCCGAGCCGCCGCGCCGCAGGGTGTCGATGCCGATCAGGGTGGCGCGCGGATGGGCCGTGGCGGCGGCACCGTTGGCACCCCAGACGGTCGAGCGGCCGACGAACTGGACGCCGCTGTTGCGGTTCCCGGGACCGATGCCGGCGAAGGGGTCGGCGGCGGCGGCGGCCTGAGGCGCGCGCGGGGCGGCGGCAGGGGCGGGCGGGCTGCCTGCGCTGGCTGCACCAGCTCCGGCCAGCAAGGCTCCGGCGGGAAGGGTCGAAAGGAAGGTGCGACGGCGCATGGGACGGCTCCTCGAACTGAGGAGGGGACCCTAGCGGGTTGGCGCGCCGTGTGAAGCCGCCTAGCCCCCCAGATCGAGCGAATAGCCCGCTGAACGCACCGTCCGGATCGGATTGACCGTGCCTTCGACGTTCAGCGCCTTGCGCAGGCGGCCGACGTGGACGTCGACGGTGCGGGCCTCGACATAGACGTCGGAGCCCCAGACGGCGTCGAGCAGCTGTTCGCGGCTGAAGACGCGGCCGGGGTGCTGCATCAGATGGTCGAGCAGGCGGAATTCGGTCGGGCCGAGGTGAATTTCGTTGCCGGCGCGGCGGACGCGGTGGGCGACGCGGTCGATGACGATGTCGCCGTGATTGAGCCGGTCGTCGGCCAGGCCGGGACGGATGCGGCGCAGCACGGCGCGGATGCGGGCGATCAGCTCGCTCATCGAGAAGGGCTTGGTCAGATAGTCGTCGGCGCCGGTGTCGAGGCCGCGGATGCGGTCGCTTTCCTCGCCGCGCGCGGTCAGCATGATGATCGGCATGTTGCGGGTCTCGGACTTGCCGCGAATGCGCCGGCAGACCTCGATTCCCGAGAGTTTGGGCAGCATCCAGTCCAGCAGGACGAGGTCGGGCAGACGCTCCTCGATCTGGAGCATGCCTTCCTCGCCGTCGGCCGCGACCACGACGCGGTAGCCTTCCTTCTCGAGGTTGTAGGACAGCAGGGTCGCCAGGGCGTCCTCGTCTTCCATAACCAGAACATAGGGCTGCACGGGCATATTCTCCGGGTTCAGACGGGCGACAGCGGTTCGGGCGCGGCTTCAGCGGTGTCGGGGTTCCAGCGCGGGCGCTCGCCCATGAACTCCTGGCCGGTGATCTCGTAGTAGATGGTTTCGGCGATATTGGTGGCGTGGTCGCCGATCCGCTCAAGGTTCTTGGCCATGAACAGCAGATGGGTGCCGGCGGTGATCGTGCGCGGGTCGCCCATCATGTAGGTCAGCAGTTCGCGGA
>JBEIJS010000213.1:0-2739 GCA_040380105.1 Caulobacteraceae bacterium
TCCTCGCGCAGCAGGCGGCGCAGCAGGACGGCGAACTCGCCGACCAGTTCACCGAGGTCCAGCCGCTCGCGCCGCACCGTCGACTTGCGCGAGAAGGCCAGCAGCTTGCGCACCAGATCAGCGGCCCGGATGGCGGTCTGGCGGATTTCATTGAGCCCCTCATAGGAGGGATCACCGACCGGATGGCGCTCCAGCAGGCCCGACAGCTGCAGCTGGATGGCGGTCAGCAGATTGTTGAAATCGTGGGCGACACCGCCGGCCAGCTGGCCCACGGCCTGCATCTTCTGGGCCTGCGACAGCTGCAGCTCCATCGACTTCTGGGCCGAGACATCGAACAGCCAGATGCGACGGCGATCTCCCTCGGGGGCGACATAGAGATGCAGCATCCGGTCGGGATGGGCGCGGGCGACCAGTTCGATCGGGCCCGATGAGCCGATGTCCAGCTTCAGCCGCGCCTCGGCCACGCCGGTCGGATCAAACAGATGGCCGAAGGCGGCGTCGCGGGCGGCAGCGGGGCCGGTGAGGACGGCGAGGGCGGCGTTGGCCTCCTCCACCTTGCCGGAGAACAGGTCATCGGCGGCGATGACGGCCGAGCCAAAGGGCGCGCCGGCGGCCATGGCCCGGCTCTCGACCGCGTTGGAGGTCGCGGCATGGCGGGGCGAGACGGCCGTGCCGACCGGCAGCACGGCCTCAGGCGCGGCGCGGACGAGGAATCGGCCGTCCCCGGCCTGTCCGATCAGGACCTCCTGTTCGCGATCGCCGATGACCACGATGGCGCGGCCCTGTTCGCCGGCGCGGGCCTGGGCGAAGGCCATATAGAGGGCCGAGGCGGACTTGCCCTTCGGCAGGGCGACCGTGGCACCGTTGGCCTCGGCCCAGGCCCCGTTGAACGCCAGCACCTGCCCTGTCGACCAGACCAGCGCCGCCGGCTCGGCCATGGCGTCCAGAAGATCGACCGTCGCGTCGCCAAGGGGCTTGCGCGGCTCGCCACGGGCGAAGGCGAACAGACCGATCAGGGCCACGGCACCGACGGTGAAGATCAGCACCAGACCGGGCGCACTGGTCGGATCGGCGCGGAACGCCGGATAGGCCAGGGCCCCGACGGCCAGCACGAATCCGACCGCCATCACGATCAGCAGCGGATCGAAGGAACGGCCCCTGGTGGAGGTCACGGCAGTTGCGGTCATGGCGCCTCAGCCCGAATCAGAACGGGAAGCATGCGCCATAGTGTTCCCTATGCGCCCCGTGCGCGAATCCGGGAGGTTGGCCCGGGAAAGGTCCCGTCCAAATGACCCGCCCCCTCTGGTACCTCGATCATAATGGGGGTCCGCCGGCTTCAAAGCTGATCTGGGGCTTCGGAGGGAACAGCCGGGCGGCGCAGCGGTTGACGTCGGGGTCGTGCGAGAGTCGAGCCTATGCGAGGGCGTGGAGATGTCCCTCCTCGTGTCGCCGCTCTCTCTGGAGAAGGTCAGCGAGGGTATGGAAGGCGTTTTACAGGCGCAGGCGTAGTCTCAAGATGGCAAACACTGATCGCCCGATCTTCGACGGGCAGATAGGTCAGGTCGATATCGACGGAGAGGCGCGGCAGATCGCGCCTAAAGAGGTTGATGGCCTTACCGCCTTTGAGGGCGAAGGCCGGCTCTTCGGCGACGAGGGGCAAGGCGCGGATGAGCAGCGCCACCTGGCCTCTGTAGGCATCAAGCAGCGCCATGCAGATCCTCCGGCAAGGTGATCTGGTAGCGCTTGTCCAGCTTGCCGCCGGGGACCAAGGCCCGTTTGCCGGCGCCCAGGTCGATACGCGACGTATCGAGCCTGGTGCGCCATGCGTGGCGATGGCGATCAGCAAAGAAGAGGAAGAGCCGTTTGACCTTCACGCTGCCGCAGCTTTCCAGCAGCGTTTGCAGTCTGCGCGGGCTGAGATCACTCAGGCCCTCCATCAGGGCATCGGCCTGATGGAAGCTCTCCCGGTCGGGCAGCTCGTCGAGCAATTCGAGGACCGCCCTCTCCTTGTTTGAGTAGCGGATGGGCCAACTGACGAGGCCCCCGCTTTGCAGCACCAAGCCGCCCGGCAAGGAAGACAGTGCGTTGTCGCCGTCCTTGGACAAGGGCCGACCTGCAGTTCGTTTAGGAACCGGATCATCCGGGAAGAGCCGCAGGCTGTTGTGCCAGTGAAACGTCACGTCGAGCGGAAGGTCAGCCACCCAGGTCGGCGGCCGTGTCGGGCCGTAGAGGTGAACCTCGCGCAGGGTACTGGCCAGATAGTGGGCGTAGCCCTGTGCTTCGAGGGCGCTGCGTCCGCCGACCGTCAGCGGGTGGTCGAGGAGGACTTGCAGCGAGGTGACCACCTGTTGCCAGGTCAGTGGTCCGGATGTGCGACGGTACACGCGTCGGGCGGGCTGATCGAGCCAGCCTGCCTTCACATACTGGTTTCGCAGGGAGGACGAGTAGCCCCTCGCCTCCAGCCAGGCAGCATCGGCCAGAAATCCCTCCGGAAGCTCCTGTTGTAACCGGTTTAGCTTGCTGTGATAATCCTTAGTCATGCTCAGAATTTTGTCAGATTTTTAAACCTTTGTCCAGTTTGGATTTTGTTAGAAAAACAAAGCAAGAATGCGCGTTTACGTATTTTTCTAACCCTGTCGCCGGAGACTGGAAGCATGTGCGTGTTGAGGCCTACGCGGTGCCTCACCACGTGGTCGGCGTTCCGCTCGCTCCGGTGATCGAGCCCAATCCCTTGAGGAA
>JBEIJS010000214.1:0-2711 GCA_040380105.1 Caulobacteraceae bacterium
CGGCACCGGGGATCAGGCCGAGCAGGGGCACGGGTTCGCCCTCCTCGCTGGTCTCGAACAGCAGTTGCTGGCCGAGGCAGACACCGAGCAGGGGCCGGGGGAAGGCGCGGATGGGGGCGACGAGGTCGAGGGCGGTCAGCCGGGCCATGGCGTATGCGGCCGCGCCGACGCCGGGCAGGATCAGCCGTTCCGCCCCGGCGATGGCGCGCGGATCGTCGGTCAGGCGCACGGTCGCACCCAGCCGTTCCAGGGCGAACCGGACCGAGGCGGTATTGCCGGCACCATAGGCCAGGACGGTGACCTCGCTCACAGCACACCCTTGGTCGAGGGCACGACGTCGCCCTCAACACGGATGGCCTGACGCAGGGCCCGACCAAAGGCCTTGTAGACGGCCTCGGTCTTGTGGTGGTCGTCTTCGCCGGTGACCGAGACATGGATGGCCGCGCCGAGGTGTTCGGCCAGCGAACGGAAGACATGGGCCGTCAGGTCGGTGCGATAGTCGCCGATGAAGGGGGTCGCGAACGTCCCCTCGAAGACCGGGAAGGGCCGACCCGACAGGTCGATGGAGACGCTGGCATTGGCCTCGTCCATGGGCAGGACAAAGCCGTAGCGGGCGATGCCGCGACGCTCGCCCAGCGCCTGTTTCAGGGCCTGACCGAGGGCGATGGCGGAGTCCTCGATGGTGTGGTGCGGGTCTGTATGCAGATCGCCCTCGCAGGACAGGCGCAGGGAGAAGCCGCCGTGGGCGGCGACCTGCTCCAGCATGTGATCGAAGAAGCCGACGCCGGTCGCGATGGAGACCGGGCCGGTCGCGTCGAGGTCGACCGCGCAGACGATGCGCGTCTCCTTCGTATCGCGGACGGCCTCGCCGGTGCGGTGAGCGCGGGCCGTCGCGCTTCCGAGGCCGAGCGCGCCCAGCAGCCGGTCGTTGACCTCTGCCCGTGCCGAGACCGGCAGCCGCAGGCGGTCGCCGGACCGTTCGGCAGCGACGCCGAAACGGGCGAGGGCGGCGAGGACCGTATCCGGTTCGGAAGGGCGGGCCATGATGACGGGGCCGAAGCCGGGTTCGATGACCATCTCACGGGACAGGGCCTTGATCAGGCGATCGCGTTCCGAGCGGACGAGGGCGATGCGGCCGGTCGTCTCCATCATCCGCGAGGGGTCGAGCGCCTGCAGGGCGAGGCGGATGGAGACCTCGGGCAGGGCGTATGGCTCCAGCACCGAGGCGAGGCGGGTCAGGGTCGCAGGCTGGGCCAGGGCGGCACCGACACGGGCACCGGCGAGGCCGTATGCGAGCGAAAGGCTGCGCAGGACGATCAGGTTTGCGTGGTCGCCGATCAGGGTGGCGGCCGAGAGGGCGTCGGCGAATTCGGCGAGGGCTTCGTCGATCACCAGAAGCGCGGGGGCGACCCGTTCGGCCATCTCGGCCAGGGCCTCGGGCGAGCCGAGGGCGCGGAGGATGACGGCACCGGTCGGGGCGTCTTCGGCGGGCGGAGCGTAGAGGGCGGCGAGGGCCCGGTAAGGCTCAGCCTCGGGAGCCTCGACGCGCCGCCCGTCGCGGGCGGCGAGTCGGAAGACCAGTTCGAGCCCGTGGGTCAGGCCGCGCACCGGCAGCACGCAGTCGGCGGGCACGCCATAGACCCGGGCCATGCGGTCGGCGAGGGCGCGGGGCTCGGCCGGATAGCGGTCGAGGCCGTCACCGCCTGTGACCAGCGGGGCGAAGGGAGCGGGGAGGTTGTTCATGCGCCGGTCCTGAGATCTGCGGCCCGGGCGTGGGCTTCGAGGCCTTCGAGGCGGGCGAGGCGGGCAGCGACCGGGGCCAGGGCGGCGGCCCCGGCCTCGGTCACGACCTGGACCGACATGGAGGTCATGAAGCTGGCGGTGGTGACCCCGCCCATGGTCCGGGCCGCGCCGTCGGTGGGCAGGACGTGACTGGGGCCGGCGGCATAGTCGCCCAGGGTCTCGGCGGCGAAGGCCCCGACGAAGACCGCTCCGGCGGCGGTGATGCGCTCGACCAGCCGGTCGGCCTCGACGGTCTGCAGGGCCAGGTGTTCGGGTGCGTAGAGATTGGCCACCTCGCAGGCCTCGGCCACATCGCGCACGCGGATGGCGCGACCCTCGGCCAGCGAGGCGCGGGCGATGTCGGCGCGGGGCAGGGTCTGGAGCTGGCGGTCCACCTCGGCGAGGATGGCGTCGATATTGGCGCGGCTTTCGGAGACCAGGATGACCTGGGCATCGGCGTCGTGTTCGGCCTGGCTGAGCAGGTCGGCGGCGGCGATCTCCGGGTCGGCGTCGCGGTCGGCGATGACCAGCAGTTCCGACGGTCCGGCGGGCATGTCGACGGCGGGGCCGCCGGGCAGGTTCGAGGCTTGTTTCTTGGCCTCGGCGACCCAGGCATTGCCGGGGCCGAACAGCTTGTCACAGGGTTCGATGACGCCGTCGTCGAGCTCGGCCCCGAAGGTCAGGGCGGCGACGGCCTGGGCCCCGCCGATCAGCCAGAGATCATCGAGACCGGCCTCTGCGGCAGCGAAGATCATGGCGGGGTGCGGCTCGCCCGAGGCCGAGGGCGGGGTGACGGCGACGCGACGGCCGACGCCGGCGACGGCGGCCGGTATGGCCAGCATCAGCAGGGAGGAGAACAGCGGGGCCGAGCCGCCGGGGACATAGAGGCCCGCCGACCGCAGTGGACGCCAGACCAGCCGCGACCGGAC
>JBEIJS010000215.1:0-2700 GCA_040380105.1 Caulobacteraceae bacterium
CCAGCAGGGTGTTGCCCTGGGTCAGGGGGAAATAGTCCGGGTTATCGCGGGCGATACTGCGCCTTGCGACAAAGACGGCGGCCTGACCGGCACCGGGCTGGTCGATGACCACCACGCGGGGCGGCGAAGCCGCGCCGGCGCGGGCCGCGATCGCGGGGGCGGCCGCCGAGGCATTCCAGTCCCCGAAGGTCTGTTCGGCCAGGGCGCGGGCCTGTTCGGCGGTGATGTCGCCCGAGAAGACCAGCTTGGCTCCGATGGGCGAATAGCGGCCGGCGTGGAAGGCGACCACGTCCTCACGGGTCAGGGCCGGCAGGGAGCTCAGCGTCCCTCCGCCAGGTGCGCCATAGGGCGCATCGCCATAGACCACACGTGCCACGGCGGCCGACCCGACCGGGCCGGGCGAACTGAGCTGGATGCGCAGACCGTCCAGCGCCTGATCGCGCTGGCGCTCGAGTTCCTCTCCGGCAAAGTCGGGGCGACGGGCCAGGTCGGCGAGGATCTCCATCGCCTGCGGGAAGACGTCGGCCGGGGCATTGGCGTAGACGGTGGTGAAGTCCGCGCCCGAGGAGGCGCCGATGTCGGCCCCCAGCTGTTCGATCTGCGCCGCGATCTCGGGGGCCGACCGGCCGTCCGCGCCCTGGGTCAGCAGGGCGGCGGTCATGGTGGCTACCCCCGCCTTGCCCGAGGGGTCATGGGCTGAACCGGCGGGCAGGCTGAGGCGGGCCGAGACCAGCGGCAGGCCCGGCTTGCGGGCGACGAAGACCTCCAGGCCGTTGGCCAGGGTGAAGGTCTGGATGGCCGGGGTGGCCGGCTCGACGGCGGCACCGGGCTGCGGCAGGGGTTCGCGCTGGTCTTCGGGCAGCAGTTCGAAGATCCGGCCGACCGGTGCCAGGTCGGCGACCGTGACCGGGGCCGTCACATTGACGGCCTGCACGGTCGCGGGGTTGGCGTCATCGGCGTTCAGATAGCGGATGGCGATGCTGCGCTGGTCCGTCAGATAGCGTCGCGCCACCCGCTGGATGTCGGCGGCGGTCACGGCCTGGAGGTCGGCGATCTCGCGGTCGGCCGCGGCGGCGTTCCCGGTGTTGATCAGTGACCAGCCCAGCGCATTGGCGCGGTCCTCGACCGTCTCGCGCTGGCGCAGGGCCGAGGCGACCAGTTCGTTTTTGGCCTCGGCCAGTTCGGCCTCGGTGACCGGCGCGTCACGCAGGCGGGCCGCCTCGGCGCGCAGGGCCGACAGGCCTTCCTCGGGCGTCCGGCCTTCGGCCATGATGGCATAGGCGGTCAGGGCCCCGGCCTGCTGGCTGGCGTCCAGGCTCGAGCTGGTCTGGGCGGTCAGCTGCTGGTCATAAACCAGCGACCGGTACAGGCGGCTGGATTCACCGGTCGACAATATGCCGTCCAGCACGGTCAGGGCCGCCCGGTCGGGATGGTCATAGCGCACGGTCGGCCAGGCCAGCACCACGGCGGGCAGGGGCACGTTCGGGGCGTGGAAGGTGGCCTCGCGCGGGCCGGTCGGCTCCGGCTCGCGCACATCATTGGCGGGCAGGCTGCGGTCCGGATTGGTCAGGGGTCCGAAATAGCGGTCGATCCAGCCGTCCAGCTGACCCTGGTCGAAATTGCCCGAGACGATCAGATAGGCATTGTCCGGGCGATAGTAGGTGGCGTGGAAGCGGCGCACGTCCTCGATGGTCGCGGCGTCAAGGTTCTCGATCGAGCCGATGGTCGAGCGGCGGTAGGGGTGGTCCTGATAGATGGTCGCCGGCACGAACAGGCTGAACAGCCGGCCGTAGGGGCTGGCCAGAACGCCCTGGCGGTACTCCTCCTTGACCACATCGCGCTCGCTCTCGAACACGGATTCATTGACCACCAGCGAGCCCAGCCGGTCGGCCTCGGCGAAGATCAGCCGCTCGAGGTGATTGGCCGGGATGGTCTCGTGATAGGCGGTGACGTCGTCCGAGGTGAAGGCATTGTTGTTGCCCCCCACATCCTCGGTCAGCCGGTCGAAGGTCTCGTCCGGGAAATTCTCGGTCGCCTTGAACATCAGATGTTCGAACAGGTGGGCGAAGCCCGAGCGGTCCTGCGGATCGTCCTTGGAGCCGACCTTGTACCAGACCTGGACGGTGACGTTCGAGGTGCTCATGTCCCGCGCCGTGAAGACCCGAAGCCCGTTCGCCAGGGTCCGCTCCTGGAAGCCGAGCGGTGGGACGACGACGGCGTCGGCCGATTCGACGGCCTGTTTCATCTGACCGACGGCCTGGTCCAGCACCGCAGCCTGGGCCGCGTTCGAGCCTCCACCGGCGGTGGCGCAGGCGGAAACACCCAGCATGAGGGCGGCGATCGAGGCGGCGGCGAACAGGCGGGACTTCATGGGACACGGCTCCGGAAACGCCCGGCGCACGCGGGCGTTCGAACCCTATCAGGGCCGAAACCCTGCGCACCTTACGGAGTCGTAATGAAGCGGACGCTCAGTCCTCTCTGAGGGCGTCCGCCAGCAGCCTCGCCTCGGCCGACCGGCTCGAGCCGGCCCGCCAGGCCACCACGATCTCGCGGCGGGGGGCGCGGGCAGTGATCGGCCGGACTACGACCCCGGGCAGGTCCGCCAGACCGGCCCGCACCGCCATCTCTGGCAGAAAGCTGACGCCCAGCCCGGCCGAGACCATCTGCACCAGCGTGTGCAGGCTGGTCGCGGCGAAGACG
>JBEIJS010000216.1:0-2590 GCA_040380105.1 Caulobacteraceae bacterium
CGACGCCCTTGTGCTGGCGGCGCGCACCGATGCGATCGTGCTGGACCCGGTCTATACGGGCAAGGCGATGAAGGGGCTGATCGCCCTGGCCAAGGCGGGTCGGTTCGAGAACGAGACCCTGGTCTTCCTGCACACCGGCGGTGCCCAGGGGCTGTTCGGCTACCAGGGCGAGTTCGAGGGCACCCTGTAGGGCGGGGGCGCCGCGACTATAGCCAGCGCCTCCGCTTGAACCGGATGTAGAGCCCCGTGCAGGTTACGCCGATCACCAGCAACACGGCCGGATAGCCCCAGACGGTGTTCAGCTCCGGCATATGGGTGAAGTTCATGCCGTATATGCCGGCGATCGCGGTCGGAACGGCCAGGATCGCGGCCCAGGAGGCGAGCTGGCGGGTGATGACCCCCGTGCGCTGCTGCTCCAGGAGACTGCTGAACTCGAACACGGAAGCGAGCACGTCGCGCAGGCCGTCGACCATCCCCTGCACGCGGCGCACATGGTCGAGCACGTCGCTGAAATAGGGCCGTGCCTCGGGGTCGATCCCCGGAAGGTCCAGTCGCATAAGCTTCGACACCACCTCGGCCGTCGGGGTCAGCACGCGCTGGAAGCGGATCAGCTGGCGGCGGATCTCGAAGATGCGATTGACTTCGCTGCGGGCAAGAAAACTGTCCACCGCCCGCTGTTCCATCGCCAGCACCTCGTCTTCGAGGGCTTCTCCCAGCGGCAGATAGCCGTCGACAAGGAAGTCCAGGATGGCGTGGAGGACATAGTCAACGCCATGGCTGAGCATGGCTGGCGAAGACTCGAGTTGGATCCGCAAGTCGGCATGGCCCCGGCTCGAGGTGCGGCGGACGCTGATGATATGGCTGTGGCCCACGAAGAGGGCGGTCTCGCCGTAGCGTATGGAGCCGTCCTCCAGCCATGCTGTCCGGGCCACGACAAAGAGCTGGTCACCGAAAATGTCCAGTTTGGGCAGTTGCTCGCCTTTTGCGGCGTCCTCGACGGCCAGGGGATGGAGGCCGTAGCTCTCCTGCAGGGTCTTCAGCTCTTCCAGGGTCGGATCAACGAGGCCGATCCATACGAACTGTGACTTGTCTTCCGGGCAGTTGATCCGCTCGTCGATGGTCACGGGACGGACCCGCCGACCATTCCGATAGAGATAAGCCGCGACGACGCTCATGGGCGAAGGCCTACAGCGGAAAGGCGCGGGATAGAAGCCTCACGGGCTTTGGCGTGAACGCTCTCTGACCTTCGACCAGCGAGCCAGGCCGGGCTGGCTCCGATTTCGCCGGCATGGCCTTTCCCCATGGTTTCCGCGCATAAAGGCGCGAGACCGTCCGCCTGTTGAGGCGGCGAGGAGTACACGGGTACAATGAGCAAAATATTGGGCGTTCTGGGTGGCATGGGTCCGGCCGCCACCGTGGCCTTTCTGGCCCGGGTGCAGGCGCTGACGCCGGCCGAAGGCGATCAGGACCACATCCGCATCCTCGCGGACATCAATCCGCAGGTACCGGACCGCAATCGCCAGCCCGACGCCGCCGAGAAGACCCTCGGCCAGATGGCCATGCGGCTGCGCGACGCCGGGGCCCAGGTGCTGGCCATGCCGTGCAACACCGCCCACGCCCAGGCGGCGGGGATCCGCAAGGTCGGCCTGCCCTTCATCGACATGATCGCCGAGACGACCGAGGCGGCGACCGCGGGCGGGGCGAAAAAGATCGGCGTCCTGGCCACGCCGGGCGGCGAGGCCCTCTACACCAAGGCCCTGCAGGGCAAGGGGGCCAGGATCGTGCGGCTGAGCGGCGCGGCGCGTGAGGCCTTCATGGCCTGCGTCTATGCGGTGAAGCGCGGCGACCTCGGCGAGGCCCCGCGCACCGAGATGCGCCGGCTGGCGGCCCTGCTGGTCGCGGGCGGGGCCGAGGCGGTGATCGCCGGCTGTACCGAGGTGCCGCTGCTGCTGTCGGCGCAGGACGTGTCCGTGCCGCTGGTGGATTCGGCCGAGGTGCTGGCGGCAGCTTGTGTGGCGCGATGCGGATAGGCGTGTGACCCGACAGGCCCTCATCATCGACTGCGATCCCGGCGTGGACGACGCCGTGGCCCTGATGCTCGCCTTCGGGTCGAGCGCGCTCGATCTGCTGGCGATCACCGCCGTGGGCGGCAATGTGCCGGTGGTGAAGACGGCGCGGAATGCGCGGATCCTGAGGCAGATCGCCGGGCGTGAGGATGTGCCGGTGTTCATGGGGGCCGACCGGCCGCTGCGGCGTGAGCCGGCGGGGGCGGGCGAGTTCCACGGGCGAGAGGGTCTTGGCGACATGGTGCCGTTCGAACCCGCCCCGCCCTGCGCGGACGGGCATGCGGCGGATGCGATTATCGACCTCGTGATGGCGCGACCCGCTAGGTCCGTGGCGCTGGCGGTGCTGGGGCCGCTGACCAATCTGGCGCTGGCGTTGCGCAAGGAGCCGGCGCTGGCCGAACGGCTGGGGCCGGTCGCGGTCATGGGCGGGGCGCGGTCGGAGGGCGGAAATATCACCGCCTCGGCCGAGTTCAACATCTGGGCCGATCCGGAGGCGGCGGCGGAGGTGCTGGCGACGGGCTGCG
>JBEIJS010000217.1:0-2581 GCA_040380105.1 Caulobacteraceae bacterium
CGCTGCAATACGTGATTGCCATGAATGAACCTCTGTGTGCGAAGACGAACCTCTGTGTGGGACACTCCATGTCACATCAACTTTGTTATGTAAAGTGCTTGATCATACGCAGCCAGTGGAGCGACGGCCTTTCCCGGTCGGCCCCGACGCTGGACAAGCCCTCATGACTGCGCGCCTCCCCATGAGTTTCCAACGCATCGCCTATGAGGCCCTCGAGGTCTGCAATGGCGTGGAGCTGGCCACGCTCGAAGCGGCGGTGGCACGCACCGGCCTGGGCGCGGGCGCTACGGCGATCGACATCGGCACGGGCAATGCGACCGTGGCCATCCAACTGGCGCAGCGGTTCGGCCTGACGGTCGCGGCGATCGAGCTGGATCCGGTCATGGCGGATCTGGCCCGGAGCCGGATCGCGGCGGCTGGGCTTGGGGACAGGGTGACGCTGACTGTCGCCCGCTCGGCCGATGTGCTGGCGTCCACCCCAGCTGCCGATCTGATCGTGGCCCTGGGGACCACCGATGTCAGCGGCGAGGGCCGGCCGACGCCCGAAGCCGGCTTCATCGCCCTGCGCCGGAGTCTGAAACCCGGCGGCTGGCTTTTGTGGGGGGACATCATCTGGCGCACCGAGCCGCCCGCCCCGCTGCGCCAGATCACGGAGGTCACCAACCTCTACACGGACGACGCCGGCTGGCGGGCCGCCGCCGCTGCAGCGGGGTTCCAGGTCGTCCATGGCCGCATCTCGCCGCCGGAGGTCTTCGAGGCCTATCCCCGCGACTCCATCACGGCCGCGCGCGCCTGGGCCGGCCGCCACCCCGACGCGCCGGAGACGGGATCGATCCTGTTCCATGCCGACCGGGTGCAGGCGATCACGGACTTCGGTCGCGATTACATCGACTTCGGCATCTATCTGCTGCGCAATCCCGCCTGAGCCGTTTCAGGCGGTGTGAATGATGCCGTTCGAGACGGCGACCGGCCAGGCTGTCAGCCGGGCTCCGGCGCAGGGACCGCCGACGCAGGCTCCGGTCAGGGGCTCGAACACCGCTCCATGCCAGCCGCACAGGATCAGCGATCCGTCCGCAACCAGATAACGGTCCAGTTCGATCGCCAGCGGAAACCCCTGATGCGGACAGCGGTCGACATAGCCGGCGACCTGTCCTCCCTTGCGCACAATGAAGCCGTGGAAGAAGGCCTCGCCGATCTGCAGGACGAACCCCCTCGAGCCGGGGTCAGCGACCTCGGCCTCGTCGCACAGGGCCACGCCCGGCGGTGTGGTCCAGACGCGTTTGCGTTCGCCGGCGGGCAGGGTCTCGTCCATGCCCTTCGTCAGTGCCGTTCAGCCTTGAGCGGGCGGGACAGCAGGCTCCCGATCATCCCCTCGACCGTGGTTTCGCCGTTCAACAGGGCCGCAACGGCCAGGGAGATCGGCATGTCGACACCCATCTTCGTCGCCAGTTCCCGCACGGCGGGCGCGCTCTCATAACCCTCGGCCACCGACCGTTTGCCGGCCAGGGCCTGTTCCACCGTCTGACCCTGGCCGAGCGCCAGACCCAGGCTCATGTTGCGCGATTGCGGGCTGGAACAGGTCAGCACCAGATCGCCGAGGCCGCACAGGCCCGCCACCGTCTCGGCCTGACCGCCGAGGGCGACGCCCATCCGGGTCATTTCGGCAAAGCCCCGGGTAATCAGGGCGGCGTGGGCGCTACGGCCCAGGCCGCGGCCTTCGGCCATGCCGCAGGCGATGGCCAGCACATTCTTGATCGCCCCGCCGACCTCTGCCCCGATCAGGTCGGTGGCCAGATAGGGCCGGAAACCCGGGGCCGAGAGGGTCCACATCAGCGCTTCGCCCAGGGCCTCGTCGGCGCAGGCCAGGGTGACGGCGCTGGGCAGGCCCCGCGCCACCTCGCCCGCGAAACTGGGACCGGACAGGACCGCCGCCGGCGCGGCTGGCAAGGTCTCCGCCAGCACATCGGTCATCAGCTTGAGCGAACCGCGCTCGATCCCCTTGGAACAGAGGATCACCGGCACGCCCGGCCGGTGAAAGGCCGCAAAGGCCTGCAGCGTCGACCGCATATGCTGGGCCGGCGGCACCGCGAGGATGAGGTCGCAGGCCCCGAGATCCGCCAGATCGCCGGTCACCGACACATGGTCATCGATCACGACACCGGGCAGGAAGGCCTCATTGATGCGACGGGCGCGGATGCTCTCGACCACCTCGGGCTCGCGCGCCTGCAGCAGGACATCCAGCCCGGCCCAGCCTGCGACCTGGGCCAGGGCGGTGCCCCAGGCACCGGCGCCGATCACGCCTGCCGTCTTGAACGCCATGGTCAATCCCTCACGCCTTGGCACCCTTGCGGCCCGGCGCATGCGTCGGGTCATTGAGCGCGCTGTATTCGTCGAGCGGCCAGCGTGGCCGGGCCGCGGTATCGATGTCCGAGACCAATCCCTTGCGCAACCGTTCCGCCCCCGCCAGTGCGATCATCGCCGCATTGTCGGTACAATAGGCCATGGGCGGGGCCAGAAAGGCGAATCCGTTCTTCTCCGCGGTCGCCTGCAAGGTCGCGCGCACCGTCCGGTTCGCCGCCAC
>JBEIJS010000218.1:0-2575 GCA_040380105.1 Caulobacteraceae bacterium
CGCGCGCAGTATCTGACCCGGCTGACCATGTGGCTGGGCGCGCGGATGGAATACCTCGAAAAGCATGTCCAGATGGAGCTGTGGCGGGTGCGCCGCGAGCGCTACTGGATGCGCTGGGCCCAGCGGATCATGACGCCACTGGTGCTGATCGTCGGTCTGACGGTTTTGGCACTGGAACCCGCACCGGAGACCGGCGAGGCGGGTTTCCGCGCCTTGCAGGGCCTGGCCGCCGTGCTGGGCGTGCTCGTCAGCTGGCTGTCCTATTTCCGCTGGCGCACACCGGTGGCTGCGATCCAGGACAAGCTGGGCGTCGAAGGCTGGGTTCGCTACGCCTCACTGGACGTCGACCATGCCGTCTCGGATCAGGTGCGGCGCGACAAGGAGCGTCTGGTCGAATATCGCCAGCTGTCCCGCGGCGGGCGCTGAGCAGCGACTGCGCCGCTGGTCTCTGGCCCCCGCCCTCAGGGCGGAGGTAACTAAAGCCCCGCCGCCGCCTTGAGGGCCTCGAAATCCTCCGGCCGGGCCGCTTCCACCGTGCGGTAGCCGCCCTCCGGATGGGGGAAGGTCAGTTTGGCCGCATGCAGCATCAGGCGCGGCGCAGCGCGGCCGGCAAAGGTCAGGGCTCCACCGTAGCGGGCGTCGCCTGCCAGGGGACGACCGATCGAGGCCATATGGACCCGCAACTGGTGCATCCGGCCCGTCGCCGGATCCAGCTCGACCAGGGCGCCGTCATCAGAGGCGGAAAGCGTGCGGTATCGGCTCAGCGCCGCCTGGGCACCGGGGGTGTCGGCGGTGACGGCGCGCATATAGCTCTCACGGCCGATTTCCTGACGCAGCAGTGGCGTGTCGATCGTTCCGGACTTCGGCTCCGGCGCGGCGGACAGCAGGGCCAGATAGGTCTTCCTGAACCGCCGCGCCTGCATCGCCTTGCCGAGAAAACCCGCCGCGGGTTTGGTCTTCGCCGCCAGGATGACCCCCGAGGTGTCGCGGTCCAGCCGGTGCACCAGATCGGGCCGCTTTCCGTTCGAGCGGGCGAAGGCCCACAGCAGGTCGTCCAGCGTATGCGCCTGGATGCGGCCGCCCTGGCTGGACAGGCCGGCGGGCTTGTTGAACACGATCACGGCCTCATCCTCATGGATCACCCATGAGCGGACGGCGGCGATGTCGGCTTCGCTCAGGGAGACGGGGGTACGGTCGGTCACCGCGTCTGCATAGGCGAAAGACCGACCGTCCGTCAGCCCCTCAACGCAGGACGCCGCGCTTCGCCATCATCCAGGCGTATCGGGTAAAGAAGGCACAGCCGGCAGCGATGACGACGTTGATTATAATGATCATCGACGAGGCCACCTTGACCCCGTCCTGCATCATGAAGCCCATCACCTTGCCACCGTCGCTGAGGCCATAGGTGTAGAGCAGGCTGAAGAGGAAGGCCCCGAACGAGGCGGCGAAGACCGGAAAGGCCAGCCTGTTGCGCAGCAGCAGCAGGAGCGAGCCCAGCACCCCGCCCCAGACGCCGATGGCCCAGATGGCGGTCATCCAGACCGGCATGGCATCATAGTAGGCGATCTGATCGGGCGTCATGCCCGCGGTAGCCATGTAGGCGGCCCCCTGGGTCATGCTCATCGTATAGTCATAGCCCCCGTAGGCATTCCATAGCACGGCGATGACGCCTACCGCCCACAGGTGCCAGGGCGTCTTCACGGTCATATCGGTCATGGTCCCCTCCCAAGGTTGATCGATGAGGGGGACGGTAGTCCCAAAACCACTGTTACGGCAACGCTCAGTCCCGCGCCGGCTTGCCGGCCCGCTCGCGCATCGCCGCCCACCGTTCCAGCCGCTCCTTGACCTTGGCCTCATGCCCCTCGCCTTTCGGCGCGTAGAACACCCGGCGCTCCATTTCGTCGGGGAAGAAGTTCGCACCGGAGAAGCCCTCGGGCGTGTCGGGGTCGTACTGATAGCCCTGGCCGTAGCCGAGCGACTTCATCAGCTTCGTCGGGGCGTTGCGGATGTGGGCCGGGGGCATCAGCGAGCCGGTCTCGGCCGCCGCCCGCTTCGCCGCCTTGAAGGCCTCGTAAACCCCGACCGACTTGGGCGCGGTGGCGAGATGGACGACGGCCTGGGCGAGGGCCAGTTCCCCCTCAGGGCTGCCGAGGAAGTCGTAGGTATCCTTGGCCGCATTGGCGACCAGCAGGGACAGGGGGTCGGCCTCGCCGATGTCCTCGACCGCCATGCGCACGATCCGGCGGGCCAGATAGAGCGGATCCTCGCCGCCGTTCAGCATCCGCGCCAGCCAGTAGAGGGCCGCGTCGGGGTCAGAACCTCGAACCGATTTATGCAGTGCAGATATGAGGTTATAGTGTTCTTCTCTGCTCTTGTCGTAAGCGGACGCGCGCTTCTGCAGGATGCCGGCGAGCGCCTGCACATCCAGCGGCTCGACCGAGGTCAGGTCGAACAGAACCTCTGACATGGTCAGCAGATAGCGCCCATCGCCATCCGCCAGCGCCAGCAGCGCGTGGCGGGATTCCGGCGTCAGCGGCAGGGCCTTGCCCTCCTGCGCCTCGGCCCGAATCAACAG
>JBEIJS010000219.1:0-2574 GCA_040380105.1 Caulobacteraceae bacterium
ACCGACAGCCACAGGGGCGACCAGATCAGCTGGGCCGCCCAGACGCCGCCGATGATCATCCACATCTCGGGCCAGCCGATCTGCCCATACCAGCCCAGGCCACGCCCGCCGTAGAAGATGGTGGTCATGATCAGCGTCTGTGTCAGGTAGTTGGTGAAAGCCATCCGCCCGGCGCAGGCCAGGGGCGTCAGGATCAGCTTCAGCCCGAACCGCGCCAGCAGGATCAGCAGACTGGCATAGGCGAGGGACACAAGGGGTGCGAGGAAGGTGTTGTACGGCTTGGTCAGCGTCTCGACGATGGGAAAGCCGCCCGCAATCACAGACGCGGTTTCCTGCCAGATCAGCCAGGCCGAACCGGCGCCGGCAGCGATGAACAGGCCATAGACCCAGACCGGGGAGCGGCCGGCGAGGAACCCGGACTTGAACAGCCCCAGACCGGTCATCATCAGGGCCGCCGTCGCCGGCAGGAAGAAGATCAACATGGCCGGGGCCGACTCGAGCCACTGGGACATCTGATACAGGGTCACCGCGACGGCATCCCCTCGCATGGCCGCAATCGAGTCCGTCAGTCCGGAGGGATCACTGGGCCAGCCCATCTCTGATCCGACCTTGCCCATCATCTCCGGCGGGACGAAGGCCAGCAAGGACATCATGCCCACATAGAGGCCCGAGCAGATCAGGTTCAGGCTGACACCGGCGATGAGCAGGCTGCGCGCGCTCCACGACCGCACCAGCATCACGAACAGCCCGGTCCAGGCGTAGAGCAGCAGGATGTCGCCGAACCAGAACGCAAGGCCATGGATCAGGCCGAAGAGCGCCAGCCAGAACAGGCGGCTGCGCAACAGCTTGCCCCGCGCCTTGTCAGAACGCTCGCCGCCGATCAGGAAGATCGAGGCCCCGAACAGCATGGAGAACAGGGTCCGCATCTTGTCCTGGAAGAAGACATGCATGACCTGCCAGCCCTGCGCCGCCGCAGCGTCAAAGCCGGTCTGGAGCGCGGGATTGGAAGCAACAGCCCAGGGCCAGGCGAAGGTCATGGCGTTGACCGCCAGAATCCCCAGCACCGCAAAGCCCCGGACCATATCCAGGCTGAACAGCCGGTCTGACGCGGCGACCGGTGCCGGCGGGTCGGGCACCATGGATGCGCTGTCCGCGGTTGTTTCAGCAGTGGTCATGGCATTCCCCCCAACTTGGCGGGTCCAAGCTTGGCGGAACGGGCGCGGTCTTGAAACTGAATTCCCTGTAACCCGCCGACCGGCGCGATCAGATGCCGTCGGCCTCGCCCATCAGGCCGAGCCGGTCCCGCACCTCGGGCTGGGGCCTGCAGGCGATGAAGGCAACGCACAGGCCTGCCCACAGGGCGTAGCTGACCCCGATCATGACCGCGACCGGCAGCAGTCCGACACCATAGATCAGCAGGGTCGTCTCCGTCGCGCCCGCCGCCTGGGCGATGCCGCCCGCCTCAAACCAGCCGAAGATGCACAGGATCAGGGCGAACAGGGCCTGGAGGCCGGCCGCCAGCAGACCGCCATAGAACATGAACCGCCAGACCACGCCCAGCCGTGTCGACGGCTTCCCCGTCCGCTCACGCTCGCGCCGGAGCAGCCACAGGCCCACCGGCACGGCAATCAGACCGATGACCAGGGCCACAAGGCGGGGGTCGACCTCCAGCGAGGGCCCCCAGTTTTGCGGCGGCCAGATCAGCAGGGTGATCGGGATCGGCGGCCACAGGGCCCCGACGATGGCCGCCAGCACAAGCCAGTGCGGCTCACGTCGCCAGGTCACCCGCTCCTGCCCGGGAAAATCCTCGGCTCTTTCGGGGATCGAAATCATGACGCCGGACTCACCGCGTCGGCGCCGGCGTATCGCCGGAATAGTCATAGAAGCCACGCCCGGACTTGCGCCCCAGCCAGCCGGCCTCGACATATTTCACCAGCAGGGGACAGGGCCGGTATTTGGTGTCGGCCAGACCTTCATGAAGCACGTTCATGATGGCCAGAACGACGTCCAGCCCCATGAAATCGGCCAGCTCCAGCGGCCCCATCGGATGGTTGGCCCCCAGCTTCAGCGCCTTGTCGATCGAGGTGACGTTCCCGACCCCTTCATAGAGGGTGTAGATCGCCTCATTGATCATCGGCACCAGAATGCGGTTGACGATGAAGGCGGGAAAATCCTCGGAGTTGGTCGTGGTCTTGCCCAGCGACTCGGCAAAGGCGACCGCCGTCTCATAGGTGTCGGCCGAGGTGGCGATGCCGCGCACGATCTCGACCAGTTTCATCACCGGGGCCGGCTTCATGAAATGCAGGCCGATGAACCGGTCAGGCCGGTCCGTCACCGAGGCCAGGCGGGTGATCGAGATCGAGGAGGTGTTGGACGCCAGCAGTGTGTGCGGACCCAGATGCGGCACCAGTTCGGCCAGGATCGACTTTTTCACGGCCTCATCCTCGACCGCCGCCTCGATCACCAGATCGGCCCGGGCCGCAGCGGCCGGCGAGGAGGCTGCCGCGATGCGCGACAGGGCGGCGTCGGCCGCGGCCTGGTCGACGAGTCCTCGGCTGACCTGCCGCGCCAGAC
>JBEIJS010000220.1:0-2551 GCA_040380105.1 Caulobacteraceae bacterium
AACACGCTCAACGGCTCCCGCACATGGTGGCCGTGCGGAAGGAGAAGGCAATCTCCTGCTGCTGATAGTCCGAAGGCATTTCAAAAGGTGCAGCGGCCCGCATGGCGCGCAACACACCGTCCGCCGCGGCGCGCCAGACTGGATCGCCACGGCTCTGGGTCAGTCGCGGGGACCCGACGATCGCCCCCCTTTGGTCCAGCGTCACCCTTACGCCGATGGTCAAATCATCCGAGCCGGGCAGATCGCAGTTGACGTTCCAGTAAGGCGTAACCTGGCTGGCCAGCGCCTGAAGCGAGGCCCTGCCGATAGCCCGGGGGGCCGTCCCCTGCCCCTGTTGGCCGGTCGGCGGCCGCGGCCCGGGGCGCGGACCCGGCCGCGGCGGGCCGGCGAGAGAGTCGAGGTCGAGCGTCTCTTCCCGCCGAGGCGGAGTCGGACGCGGCGGCTGCGGGCGAGGCGGCGGCGTGGTGCGGGGCGGGACCGGGCGTGCAGGCGTCGCCTTCTTGACCGGTGTCGGCGCTGG
The DNA here is from genome assembly GCA_040380105.1 of Caulobacteraceae bacterium. Taxonomy (GTDB): domain Bacteria; phylum Pseudomonadota; class Alphaproteobacteria; order Caulobacterales; family Caulobacteraceae; genus Brevundimonas. The sequence goes on from JBEIJS010000220.1 coordinate 521, forward strand.
CGTCGGTGGGACAGGCTCGGGAGGAACCGGCTCGGGCGGCGTCGGGGCGACCGGTGCCGTCGCGGCGTCCTCGGTGACCAGTTCCTCGCTCGGGTTGTCGGGGGCGGCGGCCTGGACGATTGTCTCGGAGATGATCGACACAGGCACAGCGCTTTCGACGTTCAGCGGCTCACGCGTGAAGCCCAGCAGGCCATAGCCCACCACGGCCAGCACCACCGCCGCGTGGACGGCGAGGGAGGCCAGCAGCGAGGTCCCGGGCCGCTCCAAGGCGTCAGCCCTCCACGTCCGTCGGAGCGCCACCGGCGGTGTCGGTGATCAGGTTCAGCTTTGTGAACCCCGCCGAGGACAACCGCGCCATGACGCGGGCTACGGCCTGATAGGGGGCGCGGCCGTCACCTCGCACGGACACGGGCTTTTCACGGGCACCTGCGCCGCCCTCTTCCGCTACCGCCAGCACAAGGCGGTCAAAGCTGACCTCCCGCTCGCCGACATAGATGGCACCGTCGCGCTTGATCGAGATGACCACCGGATCATCCGAGGCGTCGACCGCACTGGCGTCCGTCTTGGGCAGTTCAACCGGCACCGCCACATTCAGCAAGGGGGCCGAGACCATGAAGATGATCAGCAACACCAGCATCACATCGACAAGCGGGGTGACATTGATCTCACTCAGCGGCTGCTTTCGCGGCCGTCTGCGGCCGCGGACGTGTCCGCCGCCGCTACCTCCTGCCAGGGCCATGCTCAGAGCTCCCGAGTGGTCTGCGGCGCGGTGCCGGACGACCCGCCCAGACGGCGTGCGACCGCAGCCTGCAGATCATCGGCGAAGCTTTCCAGCCGCCCCGTGAACTTGCCCGCATCGATCGAAAACTTGTTGTAGGCGATATAGGCCGGGATCGCCGCCGCCAGACCGAGGGCCGTGGCGAACAGGGCCTCAGAGATGGCCGGTGCCACCGTCGCCAGATTGGTGTTGCCCGACAAAGCAATGGCTCCGAAGGCATTCATGATGCCCCAGACCGTCCCGAACAGGCCGACGAAGGGCGAGGATGTGGCCACGACCGACAGTACGCCCAAACCATTCTCAACCCGCTGGCTCTCGCGGGCGATCAGGCTGTCCAGCGCCCGGTCAATGCGCGACATCAAAAGATTGGCCTGGTTCTCGGTCAGCGGACCGCGCGTGCGTGCCTCGCGCCAGTCGGCGAGCGCGATAACCAGCATGCGCGACAGAGGATGCTCGGGGTTGGGTCCGGCCTGGGCGGCGACATCCTCCAGCGACCGGCCCGAGCCGACCGCAGCCTCAAAGGTGTTGGCCAGGCGATTCAGCGCGCTGAACCGCATCGCCTTGTCGGCGATCACGGCCCACGACCACAAAGAGGCGATGGCCAGGCCGATCATGATCGCCTGCACGACGATATCGGCCTCCAGAAACAGGGCGACCGGGTTGATCATCGAAGCTTCAGTGGCGGTGGTCATTCAGCGTCCTTCCGTCTCTCCGACCACTGTGCACCGGACGGGCGTGGCGGTTGTGTGGCGATCCGGCCCGGGTCTAGCGAGGTGTGACCGCGTCGTCACCTGTCTGCACGTGACAGGCGGACGAAATGGTCAGGCTTCGCGCGCCAGCCATGGCGCGAGTTGTTCGCGAAGGATGGGGCCCGGCCTCCGGGGCCGGCCGTCCATATGAATACAGACGACCTCGACCGCAGCCCGGCACAGAAGGTCATCGCCGCGCGTGATCGCCTGGGAAATCAACAGGCGCGGTCCTTTCACAGCATCATAGTGAGTCCGCACCACCAGCGCGTCGTCGATGCGGGCGGGCTTGAGGAACCGCAGCTCCATCTTCGAGACCACGAAGGCCATCGGCTTGTCGCCATCCAGCAGTTCGGCATGGCCGATGCCCATCAGGCGCAGGGCATCCGACCGCCCCCGCTCGAAATAGCGGACATAGTTGGCGTGATAGACGAGGCCCGTGAAGTCTGTGTCCTCGTAATAGACCCGGACCGGCAGACGATGCTCGCGACCCTCGAACCGGCCGGC
>JBEIJS010000221.1:0-2548 GCA_040380105.1 Caulobacteraceae bacterium
GGCCTCGGCACCGCCCTGACCTCAGCCGGCTATCCCGCAAAGGCGGACAGCTCGCTCGTCAACAGGCCGATGGTGGTCGGCATCCTGTTCCTGCTCGTGATCTATGTGACCATGGTCTACGGCCCGATCGCGGCGGCCCTGGTCGAGATGTTCCCGACCAATATCCGCTCCACCTCGATGTCCCTGCCCTATCATATCGGCAACGGCTGGTTCGGCGGCTTCCTTCCGACCACAGCCTTCGCCATGGTCGCCGCCACCGGCAACATCTACTATGGCCTCTGGTATCCGGTCGTGGTGGCGCTCGTCACCGTGGTGGTCGGCTTCCTGTTCATCCGTGACCGGAAGGACGTGGACCTGCACGCCTGACAGGGTCCGGCCGACGGGCAGGACGTCCTGCGGCTACAGCAGGGAAGTGGCGCTGCGCTGTTCGTCCCGCTTGGCGTTCGCCTCGTTCTGGGCCTGATCCATCTTGCGGATCGCCTCAGCCGTCTGCGCGTCATCTGCCGGACTTGTCCCGGGCCGCAGCGCATAGATGGCCAGCAGGCCGATGGCGGCCAGGAGCAGAACGCCGATCACGATGCGGACGACCCACGGGCTGGCATGCTCTGTCTTGAAACGGTCTTTGGCCATACGCTGGCTCCCATAGGCCCGGAACTCGGCCGGCGCGCGCTTCTAACAGAGCGACCCGTTAAAGGCGATACGGTCCGGTCGTGGATGACACCGCTACCCGTTCGCGTTTGCGTGCACGCATCCATCCGCCAACGTCTGGCCGTCGAGGTGCCAGAAGGACTGGCATGCGATACGGTCCGGTCGCACAAGCTGTAGTCCGTGCCTGATCAAGGATTTCACCGTGAGCGATCCAGACCTCTACCCCGTCCCGCCTGAATGGGCCCGGCGCGCGCGCATGACGTACACGGGATACGACGCCGCCCGCGTCGCCGCCCACGAAACCCCCGACGCCTTCTGGGCCGAACAGGCGCGGCGGCTGGACTGGTTCACGCCGCCGACGGACATCAAGGACGTCTCCTTCGAGAAGGCCGATTTCCGGATCCGCTGGTTCGCTGACGGCGTCCTGAACGTCGCGCACAACTGCCTCGATCGGCATCTCCAGACCCGTGGCGACGACACCGCCATCCTCTGGGAGGGCGACGAGCCGACCCTGTCGGGCGGCCTGACCTATCGGGAACTCCACGCCGAAGTCTGCCGCATGGCCAATGTGCTCAAGGGCCTCGGCGTGGTGAAGGGCGACCGGGTCACCCTGTATCTGCCGATGATCCCGGCGGCGGCCGTGGCCATGCTGGCCTGCGCCCGCATCGGCGCCGTCCATTCCGTGGTCTTCGGCGGCTTCTCGCCCGACAGTCTGGCAGGACGGATCGAGGACTGCGGCTCGAAGATCGTCATCACCGCCGACGAGGGCCTGCGCGGCGGCAAGCGGGTGCCGCTCAAGGCCAATGTCGACGCCGCGCTCGAGCGGCCGGGGGCCGGCATTGTCGAGACCGTGCTGGTCATCTCTCACACCCGGGCCGACATCCCGATGATCGAGGGCCGCGACGTCCGCTACGATGAAGCCCGGGACGGCGTCAGTGCTGACTGCCCCTGCGAGGCCATGAAGGCCGAGGACCCGCTGTTCATCCTCTACACCTCGGGCTCGACGGGTAAGCCCAAGGGGGTGCTGCACACCACGGGGGGCTATCTGTTCTGGGTGGCCTGGACCCATGAGCTGGTGTTCGACTACCGGCCGGGCGAGGTCTTCTGGTGCACCGCCGATGTCGGCTGGGTCACCGGCCACAGCTATTGCGTCTATGGCCCGCTGGCCAATGGCGCGACCACCCTGATGTTCGAGGGCGTGCCCAACTATCCGGACTACAGCCGCTTCTGGCAGGTGATCGACAAGCATCAGGTCGAGATCTTCTACACCGCCCCCACGGCCCTGCGGGCCCTGATGCGCGAGGGCGACGGGCCGGTGAAGGCGACCAGCCGCAAGTCGCTGCGCCTGCTGGGCAGCGTCGGCGAGCCGATCAATCCCGAGGCCTGGCGCTGGTATCATGAGGTCGTCGGCGAGGGCCGCTGCCCGATCGTGGACACCTGGTGGCAGACCGAAACCGGGGGCATTCTCGTCTCTCCCCTACCCGGCGCGACCGACCTGAAGCCCGGCTCGGCGACGAATCCGCTTCCCGGCGTCGAGTTGCAGCTGGTCGACGCCGAGGGCCTGGTGCTCGAAGGCGCAACCTCGGGCAACCTCGTCATCACCGACAGCTGGCCTGGCCAGATGCGCACCGTCTGGGGCGACCACCAGCGCTTCTTCGACACCTATTTCAGCGCCTATCCGGGCAAATATTTCACCGGCGACGGCTGCCGTCGGGACGAGGATGGCTACTACTGGATCACCGGGCGGGTGGATGACGTCCTGAACGTCTCGGGCCACCGGCTGGGGACGGCGGAGATCGAGAGCGCCCTGGTCGCCCACCCCGACGTGGCCGAGGCCGCGGTCGTCGGCTACCCGCACGACATCAAGGGCCAGGGGGTCTACTGCTTCGTGACCCTGAAC
>JBEIJS010000222.1:0-2518 GCA_040380105.1 Caulobacteraceae bacterium
ATTGGCCTCTATGCACCGGCCCTGATCCTGCTCAGCCTTCTGGGCCTCGACCCGCGCCTGGCCTTTCCGATCATGGCCAGCGCCTGCGCCTTCCTGATGCCGACCACCGGGTTCCGCTACATCCATGCCGAACGGATCGACTTGCGGATTGTGATCGGCATGGCCCTCGGCGGCATTCCGGCGGTTCTGGTCGCCGCCTTCCTGGTCAAGGAAATGCCGGTCGAGCCGTTGCGCTGGGCCGTCGTGGTCGTGGTCCTGTACGCCGCCGCCCTGTTGCTGAGGGCCGCGAGCAAACGGGACGCGCCGACGCCCTAGCTCGAGCGCGGACGGAGAAGCCGGGAGCAGCGGCACCGGACTGCGGCCCTAAGAGAACCGCAGGTGTCCAGCCTCGGAATGACCCAGTCCCCGGGGCGTGACCATCAACGTCTGTGGACTATCGCCGGATTTTATTTCAAGCTTAAAACATGTCGTCAGATCGCACTGTCAGAAGCATCGCCATCGCAGGCGCCGGGCCGGGTGGCCTGTATCTCGCCATCTCCCTGAAGCTGCGTGATCCGTCGCTGGACGTGGTGGTCCACGAGCGCAACCGGCCGGACGATACCTTCGGCTGGGGCGTGGTCTTTTCCGACCAGACGCTGGCCAATCTCAAGGCCAATGATCCGGAAACCGCCGCCATCATCGAGGCGGCCTTCGTCCATTGGGACGACATCGACGTCCACATCCATGGTCGGACGATCCGTTCGGGCGGGCATGGTTTCGCGGGCATCGGCCGGCAGCGGCTGCTGACGATCCTTCAGGATCGCGCCCGGTCGCTCGGCGTCGACCTGCGGTTCCAGAGCGAGGTCGCTGACATCCGCGCGCTGCCCGCTGATGTCATCGTCGCCGCCGACGGCCTCAACAGTCGCGTCCGCAACCAGAACCCCGAGGTTTTCGGCGTCGACATCGATGTCCGGACCAACAAATACATATGGCTGGGCACGAAACAGTCCTTCGACGCCTTCACCTTCGCATTTGTCGAGACCCCGCACGGCTGGATCTGGGCCCACGCCTACCAGTTCGAGCCGGGTGCCTCGACCTTCATCGTCGAGTGTTCGGAGGCGACCTGGCGCGGCCTCGGCTTCGACGCCATGGACCAGGACCAGACCTGCCGCGCGGCCGAAGGCCTGTTCACCGACTGGCTGGGCGGTCACGCCCTGATGAGCAATGCCAGGCACCTGCGCGGCTCGGCCTGGCTCAACTTCCCGCGGGTCGCCTGCTCCAACTGGCGCGACGGCAAGGTGGTCCTGCTGGGAGACGCCGCCCACACTGCGCATTTCTCGATCGGATCCGGCACCAAGCTGGCCTTTGAGGACGCAATCCGCCTCGCCGAGACCCTGACCGAAGCCGACGATCTCGACGCGGGCCTTGCGGCCTATGAGGCCGAGCGTCGTGTCGAGGTGCTCAAGCTGCAGAGCGCGGCCCGTAACTCAACCGAATGGTTCGAGACCATCGACCGCTATGTCGGCCTTGATCCGCTGCAGTTCACCTACAGCCTGCTGACCCGCAGCCAGCGCGTCAGCCATGAGAACCTGCGTCTGCGGGACCGTGGTTTCCTGACCGGCGTCGAGCGCTGGTTCGCTGAACAGGCCGGCGCTCCGTCCAAAGACAATCCGCCTCCGCCCATGTTCGCACCGCTGAAGCTGCGCGGCCTGGGCCTGCCCAATCGCGTCGTCGTCTCGCCGATGTGCATGTATTCGGCCGAGGACGGCCTGGTCGGCGATTTCCACCTGGTACACCTCGGCAGCCGGGCCCTCGGCGGTGCCGGACTGGTCTTCACCGAGATGACCGACGTCTCGGCCGACGCCCGCATCACGCCGGGCTGCGCGGGCATGTACCGACCCGAACACCGCGATGCCTGGAAGCGGATCGTCGACTTCGTGCACGGCCAGGGGTCCCGCGTCGCCATCCAGCTGGCCCATGCCGGCCGCAGGGGATCGGTCGAACGGCCCTGGGGGTCGCGCGCCGATCAATCGCTGGAGGACGGATGGCCACTGATCGCGCCCTCCCCCGTTCCGTGGACGGACAAGGACCAGACACCGCGCGAAATGAACCGGGCCGACATGGACCGGGTGCGCGACGCCTTCGTCCAGGCGACGCGCTGGGCCGACGAAGCAGGCTTCGACATGGTGGAGCTGCACTGCGCCCATGGCTATCTGCTCTCGTCCTTTCTGACTCCGGTCTCCAACCACCGCACCGATGAGTACGGCGGCCCGGTCGGGAACAGGCTCCGTTTCCCGCTGGAAGTCTTCGCCGCCATGCGCGCCGTCTGGCCGCAGGACCGGCCGATGTCCGTGCGACTGTCCGCAACCGACTGGGTCGATGACGGCCTGACGCCCGAGGACTCCGTCGTCATCGCCCGGGCCTTTGCTGACGCCGGCTGCGACCTGATCGACGTCTCGGCCGGATCGACCACACCCGACGCGCAACCCGTCTATGGCCGGATGTTCCAGACCCCGTTCAGCGACCGCATCCGCAACGA
>JBEIJS010000223.1:0-2489 GCA_040380105.1 Caulobacteraceae bacterium
ATAGCCCGGCTGAAGACGGACCATCACGCGCTGGAGATCGCCGTGGTCGCCGCCGGGACAGTGGCCGCGGACGTGACCGGGCGGATCGCGGCCTGGCCGTTCCGCGCCCATCTCGTCGGGGAGGGCGAGAAATACGCCGCCATGCGCGCGGCCACGGTCGCCCTGGCCACCAGCGGCACGGTCTCCACCGAACTGGCCCTGTCGGGCGCGCCCATGGTCATCGCCTACCGTTTCCAACCGCTCAGCTATGCGATCATGAAGCCGTTCTTCACAGGGAGATACGCCACCCTGTTCAATCACGCGGCGGACGAGGAGGTCGCGAGGGAACTGATCCAGAACGACGCCACGCCCGAGAAGGTGGCGGCCGAGGTCGGGCGGCTGCTGGAAGACCCGGCTGCGCGTGCAGATCAGGCGGCGCGCCAGACGGCGGCATTGGACCGGATGGGTCGCGAGGGGCGGGATCCGTCGGAGATCGCGGCGGATGCGTTGCTAAGGGTAATCCAGACAAAAAACGCCGGGGCCTGAGCCCCGGCGTTTCTGCAGTCCGGACGGTGGATCAGCCGCGCAGCTGGATCGGCACGTAATTGCGTTCGGTCGGACCCGTATAGAGTTGGCGCGGGCGGCCGATCTTCTGGCCGGGGTCTTCCATCATTTCCTGCCACTGGGAGATCCAGCCAACGGTGCGGGCAAGCGAGAACAGCACCGTGAACATCGAGGTCGGGAAGCCCATCGCCGACAGGGTGATGCCCGAATAGAAGTCGACGTTGGGGAACAGTTTGCGCTCGATGAAATATTCGTCGTTCAGCGCGATCCGCTCCAGCTCCTTGGCGACCTGGAACAGGGGATCATTCGGATCACCGACGGCGGCCAGCACCTCGTCAGCGCTTTCCTTCATCACCTTGGCGCGCGGGTCGTAGTTTTTGTAAACCCGGTGGCCGAAGCCCATCAGCTTGTACTTCTTGGCCTTCACGCCCTCGATGAACTCCGGAATCCTGTCCGGGGTGCCGATCTCCTTGAGCATGTTCAGCGCCTCTTCATTGGCACCCCCATGGCTCGGGCCCCACAGGCAGGCGATGCCGGCAGCGATACAGGCGAACGGATTGGCGCCCGACGAACCGGCCAGGGGACGGTCGAGGTCGAGGCGTTTTGCTCATGGTCGGCATGGAGGATGAATATCCGGTCCATGGCCTTGGCCAGCACCGGATTGACCACATAGTCCTCGGCCGGAACCGCGAAACACATACGCAGGAAATTCTCGGCGTAGCTCAGGTCGTTGCGCGGCGAAACGAAGGGCTGGCCTACGTGGTATTTGTAGGCACGGGCTGCGAGGGTCGGCATCTTGGCGATAAGCCGGATCGCCGAGATGTTGCGCTGGACCGGGTCGTGGATGTCGAGGCTGTCGTGATAGAAGGCCGACAGGGCACCGACGGTGCCGACCATGATCGACATCGGGTGTGCGTCGCGGCGGAAGCCCTCGAAGAAGCGGTCGAATTGCGAATGCAGCATCGTGTGCATGGTGATGCTGCGTTCGAACGGCTCGTACTGGGCGGCGGTTGGCAGTTCGCCGTGCAGCAGCAGGTGGCAGACCTCGATGAAGTTCGAATGTGAGGCCAGCTGGTCGATCGGATAGCCGCGGTGCAGCAGTGTGCCGACATCGCCGTCGATGAAGGTCAGAGCACTTTCGCAGGCCGCGGTGGAGGTGAATCCGGGGTCGTAGGTGAAGGCGTCCGTCGCCCCGTAAAGCTTGCGGATATCGATGACATCGGGGCCGGTTGAGCCCGAAAGGACCGGCAGTTCGACGGTCTTGTCGCCTAAGGTCAGCGTGGCCGTACGGGCGGCCTTGGCTTGGTCTGTCATGTCAGCCCCATGGTGAAGGTGCAGGGCCCGGCGGGGAGGCGTCGGGTCGTGATCCGGGTGTAGATGTCAGATAGTCTGTTGCAGCGCATCATCCAAGCGCCCGAGGCTTTCTTCTCGCCCCAAAGCTGCCAAAGTCTTTGCAATGTCGGGCGAAACGCCGTCTCCCGTCAGTGCTGCACGCACGGCTGGGCCGATCTTGCCGAAGCCGACGGCCTCCTCCTCGGCGAAAACCTTCAGTTCGGCCTCGAGAGCGAAGACATCCCAGCTGGCGAACAGTCTGAGTCGGTCCCGAAGACGGCCGATTCGCTCGCCTGATTCTCCGGTCAGCATCGGCAGGGCTTTTTCGAAGACTGCCAGGGGCCGGACCTTGAGGGCGAAGGCGGTCTGGTCGGCCAGTTCCAGCAGGGTCTTCGCGCGATCCTTGATATAGGGCATGGCCTGCAACAACCGGGTCTCGTCGTCCGGGCGAAGGATGTGTCCGCGGGCCAGGTGTACTTCCAGTGTCATCCTGGCCAGCCGCGTGTCGTCGGCCAGACGGATCCAGTGGGCGTTGACGTGGGCCAGCTTGTCGAAGTCCAGCCGGGCCGGTGCCTTGCCCACGCCGGTCAGGTCGAACCATGCCCGCGCCTGGG
>JBEIJS010000224.1:0-2482 GCA_040380105.1 Caulobacteraceae bacterium
CAGCCGCCAGCTTGCAGAACTGATGGGCGGACGGTTGACCGTTCGCAGCAGCCCGGGCACCGGCACCAGCTTCACCCTGTCGCTGTCCCTGCTGCAGGGCCAGAGGGCAGAAGCAGCCCCGACGACGCTCGACCGTGAGAGCCGCGACGCCGTCGCCCGGGCCCTGCCCGGCCGCATGCCGAGCCCGACCGTTCAGAGCCCGTCGGGCCATTCGCCGGCTGCGGAAACGACCTCAGCCCCGGCCCGGGTTGCGCCTGTGGCGAGCCAGGATCCGGAACGGCCAATGGACGACAGCGAGGCGGATGAGGGCCGGCCGATGCAGGTGCTGGTGGTCGACGACCATGAAATCAACCGCCGCGCCATCCAGCTGATCCTGCAGCCGCTGGGCTGCGATATCGCCACCGCAGCCGACGGCATGACGGCCCTGAAGATGTGCGAGCAAGCCGCCTTCGACCTGATCTTCATGGATGTGCGGATGCCCGAGATGGATGGCCGCGAGGCCACGCGACGGATCCGCGCCGGTGGTGGCCCCAACGCCGGGGTGCCGATCATCGCCGTCACCGCCGATACAGCGCCCCACGACATCGCCGCCTGCACCGAGGCCGGCATGACCTATTTTGTGTCCAAGCCGATCACCCCGCCGATGCTGCTGGGGGCCGTCACCCATGTGATGACCCTGGCGCCGGCTGACGAGGTCTCCGGGCCGGACACCGTCGCGGCCTGAGCCGGGACGTTCGGCGCCTGGGGCCTTTCCAGGCGGACGGGTTCTTCACAACGGACACAACGAAGGCCACAACGGGCACAAGGGGTCCCGCGGGACGCCGGCCCGATACAGCCGGAAAGCCCGGGCTTTATGCGGCGTACGCCGCGATTTCAGAGCGGCCCGACAGGACACCTACGGCGACACGGCTCCGGTCCCGTCGTGCCCGTTGTGGCCTTCGTTGTGTTCGCTGTGATGAGCCTGACGGCCGCCGCACCTCAGCCGGGAGGGCGGCGGCGTCACAAGCGGTAGCCCCTAGAGCTGCGCCAGCAGGTGTTCGGCGGAGGAGACGCGGAATTCGCCGGGCTGTTCAATGTTCAGCTGGCTGACCACGCCGTCCTTGACGATCATGGAATAGCGCTGCGAGCGCTCGCCCATGCCGAAGCCCTTGGCGTCCATGGTCAGCCCCAGCTGGCGGGTCAGGTCGCCGTTGCCGTCGCCCAGCATGACGATCTCGTCCTTGCCGATGCCCTGGCTGTCGGCCCAGGCGCCCATGACGAAGGCGTCATTGACCGAGATGCAGGCGATGGTGTCGACGCCCTTGGCCGCCATTTCCTCGCGGTGGTCCTTGAAGCCCGGCAGGTGGCGGGCCGAGCAGGTCGGGGTGAAGGCACCGGGCACGGCGAACAGGGCCACAGTCTTGCCGGAGAAGAGGTCGTCGGTGGTGACCGGACGCGGGCCGTCGTCGGTGGCGCGGGTCAGGGTGGCCGAGGGGATGCGGTCGCCGATCTGGACGGTCATGGGGGGCTCCGGGAGGATGTGGGACAGTGCGTCAACGCCCAGATAGGGGTTGTGGTTCAAGACGCCAAGCCGATCGTGTCCTTTCGCCGCCTTGCGTCTGCGGGCCGGCGTCCCGATGATAGGCCTATGGACCATTTCCAATCCCTGGTCGGACGGCTGCTGGTAGCCATGCCGGGCATCAGCGACAGCCGGTTCGAACACGCCGTCATCCTGATCTGCGCCCACCGGCCGGACCACGCCATGGGGCTGCGGCTGGACCGGCCGGCGCCGGGGGTGAACCTGAAGAAGGTGCTGGACAAGCTCAAGACCGAGGCCCCGGAAGCGGCGGCAGAGCGGTCAGTCCTGATCGGCGGGCCGGTGGAGCGCGAGCGCGGCTTTGTGCTGCACACCGACGACTGGCTGATCGAAGACGCCTCCCTGGCCTTTGCCGAGGGGCTGGCCATGACGGGCACGCGCGAGGCGCTGCTGGCCATGGTGGACCCGGCGGCGGGGCCGCACCGGTCGGTGCTGCTGCTGGGCTATGCGGGCTGGGGCGAGGGCCAGCTGGAGGATGAGCTGGGCGAGAACGTCTGGCTGACCGCCGACGCCGACCCGGAGCTGATCTTCGACGCCGACTACGACGGGAAATGGGCCAGGGCGCTGGCGGGTCTGGGCATCGATCCGGCGCAGCTGTCGGGGCAGAGCGGGCGGGCGTAGGGGGCGAGCCGGCTTTCGACCCGAGGCAGAGGGGCCGCCGGCCCTTAGGCGCGGGTCGGATTTCGGTCCGTCAGGGCACCACCGCCGGCTTCAGGGACACCTGACCGAGGGCTTCCGGCTCATCAGTATCCAGTCATTGGCGGAGTCATTCCAGCGCGCATAAATCGTGTGCCGGCATGTTTCCCGGATGATCTGCTCGCCGACGTTGTCGGTCCGCCGCTTGCGCCACTGGTACTGGCGGCGGCCGTCCGGCATGTCCAGAACAGTGTCGGGTGGCCCGTAGCG
>JBEIJS010000225.1:0-2453 GCA_040380105.1 Caulobacteraceae bacterium
CTGGTCGAACGGGCGCGCGCCAGCGTCAAGAAGCAGGGCGTGGTCGAGAGCTTCCTGCAGGAATTCTCGCTCGGCACCCGCGAGGGTCTGGCCCTGATGTGCCTCGCCGAGGCCCTGCTGCGCACACCGGACGAAGAGACCCGCGACCGGCTGATCGCAGAAAAGATCGGCTCGGCCGACTGGTCGTCCCACCTCGGCCAGTCCGACAGCCTGTTCGTCAACGCCTCGACCTGGGGCCTGATGCTGACCGGGAAACTGGTCGACGTCGACGAGGAGGCCCGCACCGACCTGCCCGGCTTCCTCAAGCGGATCGTCGGCCGTCTGGGCGAGCCGGTCATCCGCGAGGCCGTCGCCGCCGCCGTCCGCATCATGGGCGAGCAGTTCGTGGTCGGTCGCACCATCGAGGCGGCACTGAAGCGTTCCAACCGCGAAGGCTGGCTGTGCAGCTTCGACATGCTGGGCGAGGGCGCCCGCACCGCCCATGACGCCGAGCGCTACGAGAAGATCTACGCCGACGCCATCACCGCCGTCGGCAAGACCGCGAAAGGGCAGGGGCCCGAGGCCGGCCACGGCGTCTCGGTCAAGCTGTCGGCCCTGTCGCCCCGCTATGAGGCCACGCAAGAGGCCCGCGTCTGGGCGGAGCTCTATCCCCGCATCCTGCGGCTGGCCCGGGTCGCGGCGCAGTATGACATCAACTTCACCATGGACGCCGAAGAGGCCGACCGGCTGGCCCTGTCGCTGAAGCTGCTCGACCGGCTTGCGCATGAGCCCGAACTGGGGGGCTGGACCGGCCTCGGCCTCGCCGTCCAGGCTTATCAGAAGCGCTGCCCCGAGGTGATCCGCCGCGTCGCAGAGCTGGCGAAGACCTCCGGCCGCCGCCTGATGGTCCGTCTGGTCAAGGGTGCCTACTGGGATACCGAGATCAAGCGCGCCCAGGTCTTCGGCCGCACCGACTATCCGGTCTTCACCACCAAGGCCGCGACCGACCTCAACTACCTCGTCTGCGCAAAGGCGATGATCGAGGCTGCGCCGCACATCTACAGCCAGTTCGCGACCCACAACGCCCACTCCCTGGCCGCCGTCTACCGGATGGCGTCCGAGCGCGCGGTGAAGATCGAATTCCAGCGCCTGCACGGCATGGGCGAGGCGCTCTATGACGCCGCCCATGACGCCTTCGGGCCCGTCACCGTCCGCGCCTATGCCCCCGTCGGCGGGCATGAGGACCTGCTGCCCTATCTGGTGCGACGCCTGCTCGAGAACGGGGCCAATTCGTCGTTCGTTCACGCCCTGCTGGACGAGCGGGTGCCCGCCTCGGCCGTCGCCGCCGACCCCATCTCCGCTGTCGAGGCCCACCCCGACCGCCACGCCAGGATCCCGACCCCGAAGGACATGTACATGGACCGCCAGAACTCCCAAGGTCGTCAGAATTCTTTGGGCCGCGACTATTCGCAAAGTTCCGACCGCGAACGCCACGCCGTCGCGCTGCACAAGGTCGACAGCGAGACCCTGACCGCCGGCCCGATCATCGGCGGCAAGCTCAAGGCCGGGACCAACCCGCAAGCCGTCACCAATCCCTTCGACACGACCCGCGTCCTGGGCCATGTCTCGGAAGCGACCGAGGCCGACATCGACGCCGCCGTCGATGCCGCCGCCCGCGCCCAGATCGCCTGGGACCGCAAGGGCGGGGCGGGCCGGGGCGTCGTGCTGCGCGCCATGGCCGATGCGCTGGAAGCCAATATGGACCGGCTGGTCGCCCTGCTGTCGCGCGAGGCGGGCAAGACCCTGAACGACGGCGTCGCCGAGATTCGCGAAGCCGCCGACTTCTGCCGCTACTACGCCATGCTGGCCGAGCGTGACTTCGGTGGCCCGACCGAGCTCAAGGGCCCCGTCGGCGAGATCAACCAGCTGGTCCTGCACGGCCGCGGCGTCTTCGCCTGCATCAGCCCCTGGAACTTCCCTCTGGCCATCTTCACCGGCCAGGTCGCCGCGGCGCTGGCCGCCGGCAATGCCGTCGTCGCCAAGCCCGCCGAACAGACCCCCCTGATCGCCGCCGAGGCCGTGCGCCTCTATTGCAAGGCCGGTCTGGACCCGAACCTTCTGGCCCTCGTCCCCGGACGCGGCGAGACGGTCGGCGCCAAACTGGTCAGCCATCCCGGCATCGACGGCGTCGCCTTCACCGGCGGCACCGACACCGCCAATCTGATCAACCGTTCGCTGGCCGCCCGCCCGGGTGCCATCATCCCGTTCATCGCCGAGACCGGCGGCCTCAACGGCATGTTCGTCGACACCACGGCGCTGAAGGAACAGATCATCGACGACGTCATCCTGTCGGCCTTCGGCTCATCCGGCCAGCGCTGCTCGGCCCTGCGCCTGCTGTATGTCCCGCATGACGCCGCCGACGCCCTGATCGAGGGCCTGAAGGGCGCGCTCGCCGCCCAGGTCGTGGGCGATCC
>JBEIJS010000226.1:0-2441 GCA_040380105.1 Caulobacteraceae bacterium
ACGCCGTCGGCCTCAACGACCGCAAGGTGCGCCAGCATGGCCCCTATGATCTGGTGTTCGCCAACATCCTGGCTCCGCCGCTCGTCTCGCTGTCGCAGGACATCAAGAACGCGCTCAGCCTCGGCGGCGTCGCCATCCTGTCCGGCCTGCTGCGGACCCAGGAGCGGCGCGTATCGGCGGCCTATCTGTCGCGCGGTTTCGTGCTCGAACGGCGGATCCACCGTGATGCCTGGAGCGCCCTGGTGCTGAGGCGGGTGGGGTAGGGCAACGCAACGCAGTCTCCCTCCCCCGAAGTGGGGAGGGTGGTCGCGCAGCGACCGGGTGGGGAAAGATTTAGCCGGGCACCGGCGGTGCGGGACTGGCGTTCCCCACCCGGGCTCGGCTGCGCCTCGCCGTCCCTCCCCATGAAGGGGAGGGAGAACATGACAGCGACCCTCCCCATGACCGGGAGGGAAATGCTATGCCTCGCGCATGCGCCAGTCCTTCGATGAAACCACCGATCCGTCCTTCGGGGCCAGACACCTGCCGCGCGTTCGCGCGAAGATGGCCGAGCAGGGGCTCGACGGCCTGCTGGTCCCGCATGAGGACGAGCACCAGAACGAATATCTGCCCGCAGCCAACGACCGGCTGGCCTGGCTGACGGGGTTCACCGGCTCGGCCGGGGCCGGGGCCGTGCTGATGGACCGCGCCGCCGTGTTCGCGGACGGTCGCTATACGGTGCAGGTCCGGGCCCAGGTCGATGCGGCCCAGTTCGAAATTCTCGACCTTGTCGAGGGCGGGGTTCCGGCCTGGCTGGAGCGCGCGCCCGCTGGTGCGATCATCGGCTATGATCCGCGCCTGCACAGCCCGGATGCCCTGGCGACGCTGAAGCGCGCGGCGAAGAAGGCCGGGGCGGAGTTGCGGCCGGTCGATCCCAATCCGCTCGATCTCGCCTGGGCCGACGAACGCCCGGAACAGCCTACCGCGCCGGTGGTGCCGCATGAGGACCGCTACAGCGGCGAGACCAGCGCCTCCAAACGCGCCCGTATCGGCGAGGCCGTCTCGAAGGCCGGGGCCAGGGCGGCGGTGCTGACGGCCCCCGCCTCGCTGGCCTGGCTGTTCAACATCCGCGGCGGCGATGTGATCCGCACCCCCCTGCCGCTGGGACAGGCGGTTGTGAGGGCGGACGGGACGGCGTCGCTGTTCCTCGATCCGCGCAAGGTGACCAATGAACTGCCCGGCTGGCTGGGCGATGCGGTGACGCTGGAGGTCCCCGCCGCCTTGGACGCTGCGCTCGATGCCCTGTCGGGTCAGAAGGTGCTGGTCGATCCGGGCCAGTCCCCGGCCTGGTATTTCGACCGGCTGGAAGCCGCCGGCGCGACCGTGGTGCGCGGCATGGACCCCTGCACCCTGCCGCGGGCGTGCAAGAACCCGGTCGAGATCGAGGGCACGCGTCAGGCCCATATCCGCGACGGTGCCGCCCTGACCCGCTTCCTCCATTGGGTCGATACGGTGGGGCAGGCGACCCTGCCGGACGAGCGCCAGATCGCCGAGGCGCTGGAGGGTTTCCGCGAGGCCACCGGCGCGCTGAAGGACCTGAGCTTCGACACCATCGCCGGCTGCGGCCCGAACGGTGCCCTGCCGCACTACAAGCCGGTGACCCGCACCATCCGCCGGATGGAGAAGGGCAGTCTGCTGCTGGTGGACGGCGGCGGCCAGTATCTGGACGGCACCACCGATGTGACCCGGACCATGGCCGTGGGCGAGCCGACGGCCGACCAGCGCCGCATGTTCACCCTGGTGCTAAAGGGCCATATCGCCATGGCCGTGGTGCGTTTCCCGGTCGGCACGACAGGCTCCCAACTGGATGCCATGGCGCGTCTTCCGCTGTGGATGGCGGGCCATGACTATGACCACGGCACCGGCCACGGCGTCGGCTCCTATCTGGGCGTCCACGAAGGCCCGCAGCGGATCGCCAAGGCCGGCAACACCCAGCCCCTGCTGACCGGCATGATCCTGTCCAATGAGCCCGGCTACTATCGCGAGGGCCACTGGGGCATTCGGATCGAGACGTTGCAGGTGGTCACGCCCCCGACGCCGATCCCCGGTGGCGAGCGCCCGATGCACGGCTTCGAGCAACTGACGCTCGCGCCGCTGGATCGCAAGCTGATCGATGTGCAGATGCTGGCCGCGGACGAGCGGGCCTATGTCGACGCCTATCACGCCGAGGTGCTGGCCAAGGTCGGGCCGTTGCTGGATGGCGAGGTGCTGGACTGGCTGAAGGCGCAGACCGCGCCGCTCTGACCTTGCGAAAGGTGGTCGGGTCCCCGACTTCAGCCCATCAACTGGCAGGAACACGCCCATGAAAACCCGTCGTCTCGGCAAGGCCGGTCCCGAAGTCTCGGCCATCGGCCTCGGCTGCATGGGCATGGCGGCCTTCTACGGCCAGCCCTCGGATGAGA
>JBEIJS010000227.1:0-2380 GCA_040380105.1 Caulobacteraceae bacterium
CGCCGATGGCGACGTGCGGGTCCTGCACCCCGACCACATACAGCAGCAGCGGCACGGCCAGCACCGAACCCCCGCCGCCGAAGACGGTCAGCAGCAGGGCGACGATGCCGCCGCTGAGGACGGCCAGCATGAGCTGGGCGAGGGTCGGGTCCATACGGTCACGCGGCCCGCATCGCACGGTTCCAGGGCATCACGGCCAGAAGCCGGGCCATGCCGCAGAAGCCGGTCGCGCCGGCCATGAACAGGCCTGCGCCGACAAAGGCCGACAGACCCCAGAAGCCGGGGTGGACCAGCAGGCCGAGCGCGGCACCGACAAGGATCAGGCCGCCGGCCGTCATCTGCACCTGCCGCATCAGCTCCAGCGGAGCCTTGGCATTGGTCAGGGTCGGCAGGCCCGAGGCCTTCCAGGCGTCCAGGCCGCCGTCCAGCACAAAGGCCTCGCCGGGGATGCGGTGGGCCAGACGGACGCAGTTCATGCCGGTGCGGTTGCCGCTCCGGCACATGAAGACCACGTCGCGGCCCGGCCGGATGTCCAGATGGGCGGCCTCGAACATCGACAGGGGGGTGGCGACGCTGCCGGCGATCCGCTCGCGCGCGACCTCGTCGGCTTCACGGATGTCGACCAGAAGCGCCTTGCCGGCCTTGATGCGGGCGGAGACTTCTGCGGGAGAAAGGGCTGTGAGAGACGCCATGGGTCAGTGTCCTTGAACAGGGGGGCAATAGATGTCGGCGAGCACGGCGATGACCTTGAGGGCGGCCGGATCGGCGATCCGATAGAGGATGGAGACGCCCTCGCGCCGGCCGGCGATCAGGCCTTCCTCGCGCAGCACCGCCAGGTGTTGCGACAGGGCGGACTGGGACAGGCCGACGTGTGGCAGCAGTTCGCCCACGGCGCGTTCGCCGTCGCCGAGCTGGCAAAGGATCATCAGCCGCCGCTCATTGGAGAGCGCCTTGAGGAGACGTGCGGCCTCGCCGGCGCTGGCCTGGAATTGGTCCGGAGACAGGGTGTGGGTGGCGTCCATGGCAGAAATATAACAGCACTTGCTAATTTAGCAATACCTAATATGTTGGCAGCGACAAGGGAGTCCCCGCATGCCCATCGCCACTGCCTCCGTCCCGACCGTTGAAGGCTTTTTTGACGCCGCGACCCATACCGTCACCTATCTGGTCGCTGATCCCGCGACCGGGGCCGCGGCCGTCATCGACCCGGTGCTCGATTTCGACGCCGCCAGCGGCCGGACTTCCACGGCCTCGCTGGAACAGGTCCTGGCGCGGATCGCCGAGCGGGGCCTCACCCTCGAGCGGGTGCTCGAGACCCATGCCCATGCCGACCACCTGACCGGGGCCGATGAGATCCGCCGCCGCACCGGGGCCCCGATCGGCATCGGCAGCCGGATCACCGAGGTGCAGAAGGTCTTCAGCGTCCTGTTCGAGGCCCACGACGTCACGGCGGACGGCGTGGTGTTCGACAGCCTCTATGCTGACGGCGCGCGCTTCACGCTCGGCTCCCTGCCTGTCGAGGTTCTCCATACACCCGGCCACACCCCGGCCTGCGTCAGCTATGTCATCGGCGATGCCGTCTTTGTCGGCGACACCCTGTTCATGCCGGACTACGGCACGGCGCGGTGCGACTTTCCCGGCGGCGACGCGCGGACCCTCTACCGGTCGATCCAGCGGCTGTTTGCCCTGCCGCCGGAAACGCGGGTGTTCGTCGGCCACGACTATCTGCCGGAGGGCCGAACCGACTTCCGCTGGGAGACGACGGTGGCGGCCGAAATGGCCGGCAACATCCACCTCGGCGGCGGGCGGTCCGAGGCCGAATTCGCGGCCCTGCGAGAGGCCCGCGACGCGACCCTCAAGGTTCCTGCGCTGATCCTGCCCTCGCTGCAGATCAACATCCGGGCCGGTGCCCTGCCGCCGCCCGAGCTCTCGGGCAAGCGGTTCCTCAAACTGCCTCTGAACGCGATCTGACGGCGGGCTTCCGGTTCAGAGAACGTCCGGAACCGTGCCGGCGGTGATGGCGATCCGGCCGATCAGGCCCTTGACGATCAGGTCCAGGGCCGAGCCCTCACGATAGTCGGCGGCGGCGACGAAATTGACCCGGTCCTCCGAAATGAGACCATAGATCTTCTGCTGGTCGCGATCGGAGTTGCGGGGGTCATAGACCGCGATCGAATAGCCACCCTTGGTGTGCATCATCTTCATGGTCGGCACATCGGTGTCGCCGTCGCCGAGGAAGATCATCCGTTCGAACGGCACCGGCCGGTCATCATCGGCCATGAACCGGTTGATCTTCTCGTGCTCCCAGTGGTTCAGCACACCCTTGTTGATGCGGAACAGATACTGGGTCTTGGTCGTGTAGTTCACACCGACCGCCGGC
>JBEIJS010000228.1:0-2364 GCA_040380105.1 Caulobacteraceae bacterium
AGCCGCGGCTCACCCGCCTCGATCAGCGGCCGGCCCTCCCACAGCACCATGGCCATGGCATCGGGGCTCGCCGCCTGTTCAGCCAGCCAGTCGGCATCGTCCCGCCGATCCCCCGCCCGATCGAGCGGATTGCCGGCGAAGGTATTGAGAGCGGTGAGGGACATGGACGCTGTCTAGCAAGCCCGGTCTTGCATCGGCGAGCCGAAATCGTCATATCGGCCTCGGAGATCGCGGGCGAAGGCTTCGCCAATCTGGTCAGGGCCGGAAGGCAGCAGCCACAACGAATTCCCCTTCGGGTCGCGGTCTCCACCTTCCCTTTTGGTGCGCTAACGCTCGGCTCGCGGAGCCTCGCTGCTTGAGCGCATTCCTCCCCCTTGGGGGAGGGGGACCATCCGAAGCCGCAGGCGAAGGATGGTGGAGGGGTGGAGGAAGATTGCGCGCGATCCGGAGACGACCCACCCACAACTCCCTTCCCGCAACCCCTTCGCCCCCGGCCCGCCCCGCGCTAAGACTGTGGCATGAGCGATGCCGACCCGAATCCCGACGGCCCTCCCTGGGACGATGACGCGCCCGACGCCGACGTCGTCGAGCGCGATCCCGACACCGACGACATGTTCGGCTCGCCCGAACCCGCCGGCATGCGCGCGGCCGAGGCCGCCGCAGCGCCTCAGCCCGACGCAGGTCCCGCCCCCCATGCCGATGACGGCGCGGCCTATATGGTCCTCGCCCGCAAATACCGGCCGCACACCTTCGAGGACCTGATCGGCCAGGAGGCCATGGTCCGCACCCTGACCAACGCCTTCGCTACGGGCCGGATCGCCCATGCCTTCATGCTCACCGGCGTCCGGGGGGTCGGCAAGACGACCACCGCCCGCCTGCTGGCCCGTGCCCTGAACAATCAAACAGACGAAATTGACCGGCCGTCGCTGGAACTGACCGCCCATGGCCGGCACGACGCCGCCATCATGGCGGGCCAGCATATGGATGTGGTCGAGATGGACGCCGCCTCCCACACGGGCATCGACGGCATCCGCGACATCATCGAAAGCGTCCGCTACGCCCCCGTCGAGGCGCGCTACAAGGTCTATGTCCTCGACGAAGTGCACATGCTGTCGAACCAGGCCTTCAACGCCCTGCTGAAGACGCTGGAAGAGCCGCCGCCCCACGCCAAATTCATCTTCGCCACCACCGAGATCCGCAAGGTGCCGGTGACCATCCTCAGCCGCTGCCAGCGCTTCGACCTGCGCCGCGTCGAGCCGGAAATCCTCGTCGAACACCTCGCCCGCATCGCCGACCGCGAGGGGATGAAGATCGAGCAGGACGCCCTCGCCCTGATCGCCCGCGCCGCCGAGGGATCCGTGCGCGACGGCCTGTCCCTGCTGGATCAGGCCCTGGTCCAGGGCGACCGTGGCGAAACCGTGAAAACCGAGGTCGTGCGCGACATGCTGGGTCTGGCGGATCGCAGCCAGACCATTGCCCTGTTCGAATCGATCATGGCCGGGCGCACGCCCGAGGCGCTTGAGCTGTTCCGCACCCTCTACGGCTACGGCGCCGATCCGGTGCAGATCACCAACGACCTGCTCGAGCATTGCCACGCCGCCTCGGTGGCCAAGATGCTGGGGCCGCAGGCGACCCGCCTGCCCAATGACCAGGCCCGGACGCTGACGGCGCTCGGCGCGGTCATCTCGGCCGGGACCCTGGCCCGCGTCTGGCAGATGCTGCTGCGCGCGCTGGATGAGGTTCGCCGCGCCCCCAACCCTGCCGATGCGGTCGAGATGGCCATCGTCCGCCTCGCCTATGCCGCCGACCTGCCCGGACCTGAGGAGGCGCTGAAGGCCCTGCGCGACGGCGAACCCATGTCCGGCGGTGCGGCTCCGCGCGGCCCGTCCGGCGGCGGAGGCGGCGGCGCCTCAGCCCAGCTGGCGGCCCGCCCGCTTCCCGCGCCTTCGCTTCCCGACCCCCAGTCATTCGAACAGGTCGTCGCCCTGATCGGCGAGAAGCGCGAGGTCGGCCTGCAGATGGACGTCCAGCGCTACGTCCGCCCCGTGGCCTTCAAGCCCGGCGCCATCACCTATGAAAGCCTCGAGGGCGCGCCGCTCGATCTGGCGCGGCGCCTGTCGTCGCGGCTCAAGGACTGGACCGGCCGCACCTGGCTGATCGCCGCCAACGGCCAGGGTGGCGGCGAGACCATGATCGAGGTCGACCGTCGCAAACGTGGCGAGGAACGGGCGGCCGTCGAGGCTGACCCCTTTGTCCGGGCGGTGCTGGAGGCCTTTCCCGGCGCCGTCATCGGCGAGATCAAGACCCTCGCCCCGGCGGTTGAACTGCCGGTTATTCCGGATGGGTCGGGGGAAGAGGACTGAC
>JBEIJS010000229.1:0-2327 GCA_040380105.1 Caulobacteraceae bacterium
CGACGCCCTTGTGCTGGCGGCGCGCACCGATGCGATCGTGCTGGACCCGGTCTATACGGGCAAGGCGATGAAGGGGCTGATCGCCCTGGCCAAGGCGGGTCGGTTCGAGAACGAGACCCTGGTCTTCCTGCACACCGGCGGGGCCCAGGGGCTGTTCGGCTATCAGGGCGAGTTCGAGGCCGCCCTCTAGGCCGGGGCGACGTCCGCCGTCAGCCCGGCGATGAGCTGCAGATTGGCCGCCGCCGGCCAGGCCCGGTCGCGCAGGGCCGTGAGGACCGCCACCCTGTCGGTCTGGTCCGGTGTCACCGCCCGGGCGACCTTGCCGAAGCCGTCGAGGCGGCTGTCGCGGATCCATCGGCGCAGTTCGGGCTCGGATGACCAGATCAGCTGGTTGCGCAGATTGGCCAGCTCGGTCTGCGGATAGTCGGCGACCGTATCGGGCAGGGGGCAGGGGGTGCACAGTTCGTTGCGGCGGGCCTCATCGGCGATATGGACCTCGATCCAGGCAGCCAGGGCGGCGCTGAAGGTCGGGGCGGGCATCCGGATCATCTGCAGGGTGATGCGGTCGCCGTCGAAGACCGGCACCGCCGGACGGCGCGTGACCGCCGAGGCGGTGCAGTCGATATACAGCGCGCCCGCCGCGACCGGGACGAAGCCTGCGTCGAAGCGCAGGCCTCCGGCCTCGATGGCCCGGACGCGACCCTGGCGGATGACATCGGTGATGCGACGCAGCACCTCGACCTCACCGGCCGAGACGGTCGCATAGTGAAACATCTGTGGGCGGACGGACGGGTCGATCCGCAGCATATTGCCGGCCGCTTCCAGCTGTTCGAACAGGGCATCGGCCGACGGGGCCGTGGCGAACGCTTCAAAGGCGCGGGCCTGGGCCCCGATCGAGTCGTGGAAGAACTCCTCGCCCGGCTGGGTGCAGAGCCGGTTCAGCAGCCAGGACTCGCGCGGCCGGACCCAGGTGATGCGGTCGGCGGGCACGCCCGCGCCGATCAGCCAGAGCCCGACGTCCATGGCGGTCTTGCCCGCCCCGAGGATCACATAGCGTTCCGGGACCGGACCCCCCGACTGCGCCAGATGCGGCAGGGCATTGGGCGTGACCAGACGGACCCCCTCGGCCACCGTGAAGGCGGGCGTGTGGGTGGAAGGAACCGAGGAGCCGAACCAGGTCGCGTCGACCGTCTTGCGCCGCACCTCGACCCGGGTTTCTTCCCCGCTCAGCAGCGAGACCAGCCGTCCTTCGCCACGATAGTCCGTCATCGGATAATAATCGACGCGACCACTCGACAGCAGCCTTTGTCGCATCACGGCGTCGAAATAGCCGCAGACCTCCTGGCCGGAGGCCAGTTCATAGAGGCCGGCATTGAGCCCGTGCGTATCCTTGAGGCCCGACCCCAGCGGCATGGAGTTGACGCCATAGAAGGCCGAGGGCTGGTGCAGGGTCACAAAGGCATAGGCGTCGTTCCAGTGTCCGCCCGGCTTGCCGTGCCGGTCGACGATGGTGATCCGGGCGTCGCTTTCGGTCAGCAGTGTGTCGGCAAAGGCCAGACCCACGGCCCCGCTGCCCACGACCAGATAGTCGGTTTCGATTCTGGTCGGCCGTGTCACCTGATCCGGTTCCTCTCACGCGGCTGGGGCATCACGCTAGCCAGCGCGCTGTCTGGCCACAAGCCGACCGCCGAACAGGATCAAGCTGTCGCATGATCGAGCGCCCGGATTTGCTGAACGACCGGACGGAGATCCTGAGGGGGCAACAGGGTCCGGCCGAAGGCCGCCGCTGACGGCGGATGACGTCCCATCGGCATTGAGTCCGGTCTGTATTGGCGTTTCCCTGTCGTTTCCGCGCATAAGGGCGGCTGAGCGTTCGCCCGGCAGGGCGGCGAGTATTTGAGGCGTACAATGAGCAAGGTTCTGGGTGTTCTGGGCGGCATGGGTCCGGCCGCCACCGTGGCGTTTCTGGCCCGGGTTCAGGCCCTGACGCCGGCCGAGGGCGATCAGGACCACATCCGCATCCTCGCCGACATCAATCCGCAGGTGCCGGACCGCAACCGCCAGCCCGACGCCGCCGAGAAGACCCTGGGCCAGATGGCCATGCGGTTGCGCGACGCCGGGGCCCAGGTGCTGGCCATGCCGTGCAACACGGCCCACGCCCAGGCGGCGGGGATCCGGAAGGTCGGCCTGCCCTTCATCGACATGATCGCCGAGACGACCGAGGCGGCGACTGCGGGCGGGGCGAAGAAGATCGGCGTCCTGGCCACGCCGGGCGGCGAGGCCCTCTACACCAAGGCCCTGCAGGGCAAGGGGGCCAGGATCGTGCG
>JBEIJS010000230.1:0-2264 GCA_040380105.1 Caulobacteraceae bacterium
CATCGTCGATCTGGACGAAAGCCCCGACGCCGCCGTCGTCGAGGTGTCCGGTGCCGACCGGCCGGGTCTGCTGGCCGATCTCGCGCGCGTGCTGGCCGATCACGGCCTGTCGATCCGCTCGGCCCATATCGCCGGCTTTGGCGAGCGGGCGGTGGACAGTTTCTACGTGACCGACTCCAGGGGCCGGAAACCGAAACCGGGGCCGAAGCTCGAGCGGCTGAGGCTCGAGCTTGAGGCCGCGCTGGACCGCGTGGACCGCGCCGGAACCCGGCTGTCCGCGCCCGTTCGCGCCAGCCTGCGCGACGTCTCCGAAGTCGGACGGCGGGGTTCTGCGCCAGACTCCGTATCGCGCGCGCCGCAAGCAGGATAAGCGCTGATTCAAACCTCTTCATCGAGCCCCTGATGAGCCTCGCCCGCAACACCCTGGTGCAAGCCACCCTGACCCTGGGAAGTCGGGTACTCGGCTTCGTCCGCGACATGGCTCTGGCCGCCCGGTTCGGCCAGGGGCCGATGATGGACGCCTTCACCACGGCGCTGATGATGCCCAACCTGTTCCGGCGACTGTTCGCCGAAGGGGCCTTCGCCCAGGCCTTTGTGCCGGTCTATGGCGGCGTCCGCGCCCGGGAGGGCGAAGCGGCGGCGGCGGTGACGGCGTCAGAGGCCATGTCCTTCATGCTTGCCGTGGTCGCCGGCTTCTGCATCGTGCTGCAGGTGCTGATGCCATGGATCATGCCGTGGCTGCTCTCGGCCTATCGGGACCAGCCGGAGGTCATGAAGGTGGCGGTGACCGCCACCCAGATCGCCATGCCCTATCTGGCCTGTATGACCGTGGCCTCATTGCTGTCGGGTGTGCTCAACACCGGCGGCCGGTTCGCCCTGTCCGCAGGCGTTCCGGTGTTCCTGAACCTGTGCACCCTCGCCCCCTTGCTGGCAGCCCGGTTCATTCCCGCCAGCCAGCCGCAGGTGCTGCTGTGGGTCACCGCCGCCGTGACCGTCTCCGGCCTGATCCAGGCG
This sequence comes from Caulobacteraceae bacterium, assembly GCA_040380105.1. Taxonomy (GTDB): domain Bacteria; phylum Pseudomonadota; class Alphaproteobacteria; order Caulobacterales; family Caulobacteraceae; genus Brevundimonas. Next base: position 1,015 of record JBEIJS010000230.1, read on the forward strand.
GGGCTGCTGTGGTGGGGCGTACAGCGGCTGGGGATCACCCTCCGCCTGTCCTGGCCGCGGCTGACGCCCAATGTAAAGCGGGCCCTCGCCCTCGCCGTGCCGGGCGCGATGGCCGGCGGGGCGATGCAGGTCAACTCCCTGGTCAGCCAGATGCTGGCGGGATCCGACGAAGGGGCCCGGTCGGTGCTCTACAACGCCGACCGCCTGTACCAGCTGCCGCTGGGCCTGATCGGGGTCGCCATCGGCCTTGCCCTGGTGCCGCGTCTGACCCGGGCCTTCGTCGCCGATGATCACGAAGGCGGGCGCAAGACGCTGGATGACGGCATCACCCTGGCCATGGCCTTCACCCTGCCGGCGGCGGTGGCCCTGTTCGTCATCCCCTTCTTCGTCATCGACGCCACCGTGACGCGCGGTGCCTTTACCAGTGAGGATGCGGCGCGGACCGCCGATGTCCTGCGCCAGTTCGCCTGGGGCGTGCCGGCCTTCGTCCTCGCCAAGGTGCTGACGCCGCCCTTCTTCGCCCGCGAGGACACCCGCCGGCCGATGATCTATGCCGTGGCTGCCGTCGTCTTCACTATCGTGGTCGGGGCGGGCCTGTTCTTCTGGCTCTCGCGAATGGGCGTCGACGGCGTGCTGGGTCTGGCCGTCGCCACCAGCCTGTCAGCCTGGATCAATGTCTCACTGCTGGCAGGCACCCTCATGCGCGAGGACGCCTGGCGTCCGTCGCCGGCCTTCCTGTCGCGCCTGTTTCGAGTTCTGGCCGCCAGCGCCGTCATGGCCGGCCTGCTGCTCGTCGCGGGGATCGGCTACCCGACCCTCAGCCGTGTCCTGCTGGCCAAGGAAATCGCCGTCCTCGTCGTCTGTGGCGCGGGAGCCCTTGTCTATGCGGCCTGCATCGTGCTTTTCCGCGCCGTCAGCGTGGCCGAACTGAAGGCGACCCTGAAGCGTGAACCCGGCGCAGCAACGCCGACCGGACTGGACTGATGACCGACGCCGCCGCCCCCGCTCCCACCTATGCCGGCCCCCGCCGCATCCTGTCCGGCATCCAGGCCTCGGGCGCCCTGCATCTGGGCAACTACCTCGGCGCCCTGAAGCGGTTCACCCAGCTTCAGGACACGGGCGCGCCCTGTTTCCTGTTCGTGGCCGATCTGCATGCCATTACCGTCTGGCAGGATCCGGCCCTGCTGACCGCCCAGACCCGTGAGATCGCCGCCGCCTATCTGGCGTCCGGCCTCGATCCGGCGCGCTCG
>JBEIJS010000231.1:0-2240 GCA_040380105.1 Caulobacteraceae bacterium
GGACCGGACCGTTCCACGATGCGCCGCCGTCGCCGAACCGGATGCGCTGGGATCCGCTGCCGCTGCCGACGGCACCGACCGACTGGGTCGAGGGGCTGATCACCTATGGCGGCACCGGCGATGCGGAGGCCCTGTCGGGCGTCGGCATCCATCTGTATGCGGCCAACCGGTCGATGGTGGACCGGGTGTTTTACTGTGCCGACGGCGAGCTGCTGATCGTGCCGCAGCATGGCGACCAGGCCTTCGTCACCGAGATGGGGCGGATCGACGCGAAGCCGGGCGAGATCGTGGTCATTCCGCGCGGGGTGCGGTTCCGGGTCGAGTGTTCGGGACCTATTCGGGGCTATGTCTGCGAGAACTACGGTGCGCTCTTCCGTCTGCCGGACCTCGGGCCGATCGGCTCGAACGGCCTGGCCAATCCCCGCGACTTCCAGACGCCTGTGGCAGCCTTCGAGGACATCGACCGGCCGACAGAGTGTGTCCAGAAATACGGCGGCCGACTGTGGACCACGACCTTCCAGCATTCGCCGCTGGATGTGGTCGGCTGGCACGGCAACCATGCGCCGTACAAATATGATACTGCCCGGTTCAACATGATCGGCACGGTCAGTTTTGACCATCCGGACCCGTCGATCTTCACCGTCCTGACCTCGCCGTCGGACACGCCGGGGACTGCCAACTGCGACTTCGTCATCTTCCCGCCGCGCTGGATGGTGGGCGAGGACACCTTCCGCCCGCCCTGGTTCCACCGGAACGTCATGAGCGAATTCATGGGGCTGGTGACCGGCGAATATGACGCCAAGGAGGGCGGGTTCGCGCCCGGCGGTGCCTCGCTGCACAACTGTATGAGCGGGCACGGGCCGGACCAGGCCAGCTATGACAAGGCGGTCGCCGCCGAGCTGAAGCCGGTCAAGATCGAGAACACCCTGGCCTTCATGTTCGAGACCCGGGCCCCGATCCGGACCACGGAATGGGCACAAACCTCACCGACGATGCAGCTGGACTACGACGACGTCTGGACAGGCTTCGAAAAGGGCCAGGTGACATGAAGCGGATTATGATTGCGGCACTGGCGGTTCTGATGGCTGCCTGCCAGCCGATGCCGGCGAGCGATGGGCCGACCGAGATCGCAGCGATCGTGCCCGCAGGCCAGACTGTGATCGGCCCGTCCGTGGCCGGCAGTGAGGATGCGGCGGCCTGCGCGCGCGCCGGCGGCAAGATGCTGCCCCAGGGGCGGATGCAGAGTGTGCGATGTGTGATCACCTATGCCGACGCCGGACGGCGCTGCACCGACGGTGACGACTGTGCGGGCGACTGCCGTGTCGGGGATGTGGCCAGTCCGCCGGCCGCCGGAGCCAATGCCGTGGGCCAATGCCAGGTCAACAGCAGCCGGTTCGGCTGCTATACGACCGTCGAGGGCGGCAAGGCCGAGGCCACCCTCTGCGTCGACTGACGGCCTTGAAGCCAATCCTCCGCCAGGGACGTATCTGAGACATGAGCCTGACCGACATCCTCGCCCTGCTGGGCCTGAACCTCGCCCTCATCATCGCGGTCATGACCGGCCTGTGGCTGGTATCCCTGAAGGTCAGGGACGTCAGCTTCATCGACGCCGTCTGGCCCATGGCGATGCTGTTTCTGGCCCTGGTCACCTTTCCGCGGACCGAGGGGGATCCGACGCGCAAATGGCTGCTGATGTGGCTGGTCGGGATCTGGGCCCTGCGGCTGGGCTGGCACCTCTATCGCCGCTGGCGCGCGCATGGGGCGGATGGCCGGTATCTGAACCTGCTGGCCCGGATGGAAACCAACCGCGGCTGGGGCTTCGGCAAGACGGCGCTGCTGGTGGTGTTTGTGCCGCAGGCCGTGCTGGCCTGGCTGACCTCCCTGCCGGTGCAACTGGGTCAGGTGGCCCTTGAACCGGCGGTGGGCTGGATCGGCTGGGCCGGGGCGGTGCTGGCGGTGATCGGCATCGGCTTTGAAAGCATCGGCGACGCCCAGCTGACTGCTTTCCGCAACGACCCGTCCAAAAAGGGCAAGGTTCTGGACACAGGCCTGTGGCGCTGGACCCGCCACCCCAACTATTTCGGCGACGCCTGCGTCTGGTGGGGGCTGTTCCTGATCGCGGCCGAGACCGGACCCGGGATGTGGTCCATCGCGGGGCCGCTGTTCCTGACCTTTACCCTGACCAAATGGTCGGGGATCGGCATTACGGAAAAGGTGATTCACGCTTCGCGGCCGGGCTA
>JBEIJS010000232.1:0-2186 GCA_040380105.1 Caulobacteraceae bacterium
ATTCACACGGGCCATCCTCGAAGGGCGGCCGATCGACGTCTACGGCGCCGGGGCCATGGAGCGCGACTTCACCTATGTTGACGACATCGTCGACGGGGTGTTGGCCGCGCTCGACACCGCCCCCGGCAAGGACCCCGACTGGCGGGCCGAGGCCCCGGGACCCGGCACCAGCGGCGTGGCACCCTGGCGTATCCTCAACCTCGGCGCCGGTCGGCGCGAGCCGCTCGCCCGCTACATCGAGGTGCTGGAACAGGCCCTGGGCCGCGCGGCCATCCTCAACGTCATGCCGACCCAGGACGGCGAGATGACCCGCACCGAGGCCGATGTGACCGAGACCCGCGCCGCCCTCGGCTATGCCCCCTCGACCCCGATCGACGTCGGGGTCCGGCGGTTCGTCGACTGGTACCGGGACTTCTACGGGGTCTAGCGGGTCGCGACCCGGGTTGACCCGCCGTCCCGGCCCTTGCGTCAGCGGCTGCGGGTTCATCACAACGGACACAACGGGTTCACGACGCGCACGACGGGTTCCGGGCGGATGGCAGGGCCGAACCCGGCCTCGACGCATGAAGATGACCTTGAACCGGCACCGGGTGTCGAGCGGATCAAGGCGGCGAAGCCGCGATCGGAGGATGGGGTACGGATCACCCGCTGTGTACCAATCACCGCTCCCGTCGTGTTCGTTGTGAACCCGTTGTGTCCGTTGTGATGAACCTGCCTTCAGCGAGGCAGACCCGCTTCACTGCAAGCGCGAACACCCGCGGTCAGGACGTGCCGTAACGTCAGCTTCGAACGCCTGTCTGTGCAGCGCCACAGCGATTTATTGCACCGCACACGAAATGATTTGCCTGCTGCGCCGCAATAGGTTCCTATCCCTATCCGCGGCCCCGAACGCGGTTCGAGCCGAGCCTTCTGTCGCCCAGCCTCGGACCCCGCGCATGAATTCCCGCAGCCTCGCCGCCCTTCTTGCCCTCGGCCTCGGCCTGGTCGCGGGGCCCGTTCTGGCGGCGACGCCGGCCGCGCCGGCCCTGCTCGCACATCAGACGCCGCTGGTTCTCAACGAGGCGGCCTCGGCCTGGATCCTGACCTCGACGGCCCTCGTCCTGCTGATGACCCTGCCGGGTCTGGCCCTGTTCTATGGCGGCATGGTGCGACGCAAGAACGTCCTTTCCACCATCGCCCATTCCACCGCCGCCATGGTCATCGTCACCGTGCTCTGGTTCATCGCCGGCTACAGCCTGTCCTTCGGGACCAGCGGCGCAGCGACCAACGGCTTCATCGGCGGTCTGCAGGCCGCCTTCCTCAACGGCGTCACCCCGACCACGGCCCACAGCCTGGCCCCCGGCCTGCCGGAGTTCCTCTGGATCGCCTATCAGCTGACCTTCGCCATCATCACCCCGGCCCTGATCGCCGGCGCCTTTGCCGAACGGATGAAATTCTCGGCCTCCATCCTGTTCTTCTTTCTGTGGCACCTGATCGTCTATGCGCCGATCTGCCATCAGGTCTGGGGCGGCGGCTGGATGGGCGGGCTGGGGGTGCTCGACTTTGCGGGCGGAGCCGTGGTCCACGTCAATGCGGGCGTCGCCGGCCTGGTCTGCGCCCTCGTCCTCGGGCCGCGTCAGGGCTTCGGGCGGGACAATATGGCCCCGCACAACCTGGCCTTCACTGCCATCGGCACGGGCCTGCTGTTCGTCGGCTGGCTGGGCTTCAACGCCGGCTCGGCCTGGGCCGCCGACGGGATCGCCGCCGTCGCCGCCCTCAACACCATCCTCGCTGCCTGCGCCGCCGCCATCGGCTGGACCGCCGTGGAATGGATCGATCACAGGAAGCCCACCCTGCTGGGCCTGCTGTCCGGCATCGTCGCCGGCCTCGTCGGCATCACCCCAGCCGCCGGCTTCGTGGATCCCAAGGGAGCCTTCCTGATCGGCATCGTCTGCGGCCCGGCCTGCTATGCCGGAGCTGTCTGGCTCAAACGGGCCCTCAAATATGACGACAGCCTCGACGCATTCGGTGTGCACGGCATCGGCGGCATCGTCGGCGCCCTGCTGACGGGCCTGCTGGCCACCGCCGCCATCAACCCCGTCGCCGCCAGCGCCAACCTGCTCAACCAGACCATCGGCCTGGTCGCCGTCATGGCCTGGAGCGCGATCGGCACCTTCGCCATCCTGATGATCTGCAAATTCACCACC
>JBEIJS010000233.1:0-2184 GCA_040380105.1 Caulobacteraceae bacterium
AGGCGACCTTGAAACCCTTGTCCTGAATCACCGAGAGGGCCGGTGACAGGCTGTGCAGTTCGGGCATGCCGTTGGCGCGGGGGCCCTGGAAGCGCAGGCCCACGACCACGTCGCGGTTCAGCCTGCCGTCCCTGACGGCCTGGAGCGCGTCTTCCTGGGTCTCGAACACGGCGGCGGGGGCTTCGACGATGCGGTTCTCCGGCTTGACCGCCGAAACCTTGATCACCGCCCGGCCCAGGTCGCCCTGGACGAGACGCAGGCCGCCCTCGCGGTCGAAGGGATCGGAGGCGGGGCGCAGAATGTCCGTGTCCAGACTTTCCTTGACGCCGTCCTTCCAGACCAGTTCGCCGTCGACCATCATCGGCTCCTGGAAATAGGGGTGGATGCCCTCGCCCATGACGGTGACCACGTCGGAGTGGATATAGCCGGCCCCGGCCAGTTCGCGGGCGATGAAGGCCACGCCGCCGGCGGCCTGGAAGGCGTTCACATCGGCCGAGCCATTGGGATAGATCCGGGCCAGCAGGGGGGTGACCGAGGACAGCTGGTCCATGTCGGTCCAGTCGATCAGCACGCCCGCCGCCCGCGCCATGGCGACCAGATGGATGGCGTGGTTGGTCGAACCGCCGGTGGCCAGCAGGGCGACGATCATGTTGACGACCGACTTCTCGGAGATGACGTCGGCCATCCGGCCCTGACCGGTACGGGCCAGTTCGACGGCGCGTCTGGCGGTCGCGGCTGTCAGGGCGTCGCGCAGGCCGGTTTCGGGGTGGACGAAGGCGGTGGAGGGCAGGTGCAGGCCGCCCAGCTCCATCATCATCTGGTTGGAGTTGGCGGTGCCGTAGAAGGTGCAGGTGCCCGGCGAATGGTAGCTGGCGATCTCGCTCTCGAGCAGGGTTTCGCGGTTGACCCGCCCTTGCGCATATTCGGCGCGAACGCGGGCTTTCTCGGCATTGGGAATGCCCGACGGCATGGGGCCGGCCGGGGCGAAGATGACCGGCAGATGGCCGAAGGCCAGCGCGCCCATGAACAGGCCGGGCACGATCTTGTCACAGACGCCGAGACAGACCGCCGCGTCGAAGGCGTCATGGGTCAGGGCCACGGCGGTGGACATGGCGATGACGTCGCGGCTGAACAGCGACAGGTCCATGCCGGGACGCCCTTGCGTGACGCCGTCGCACATGGCGGGCACGCCGCCGGCGACCTGGGCGGTGGCGTTCACCTCGCGCACGGCGTCGCGGATGATCTGCGGGAAGCGTTCGAACGGCTGATGGGCCGACAGCATGTCGTTGAAGGCGGTGACCACGCCGACATTGGGCTGGATCCCGGACATGGCATTGAGCTTGTCCTTGACCGGGGCGCCGGCGAAGGCGTGGGCCCAGTTGGCGCAGCTGAGCTTGGCCCGGCCGACGCCGGATGAGCCGGCGGCGTCCATGCGGCGCAGATAGTCGACGCGGGTGGCCTTCGAGCGTTCAACGATACGGGCAGTGACCTCGGCCACGACGGGATGGAGGCCGGAACCGTTCCTGGGCATCAGGCTTTCTCCGTCCACAGAACATCGAGCGGGACCCTGGCCGCGATGAGCGCGGCGATGGGCTGGATGGTCGGGTCTCCGGCGGCCTCACGCTCGAAGACATCGCGTTTTGCGGCACTGGTGATGGCGAGGACGACGCGGCGGGCCCTCATCAGCCAGGGCAGGTTGATCGACAGCCGCTCAAGGCTTGGCGCGGCGCCGTCGCGGCCGTGCGGCACGCCGAGGACGGTCGGCTTCAGGGTCGGGGCGAGCAGGGTCTTCAGGGTCGGGCTGTCGGGGAACATGGAACAGATATGGCCATCCTCCCCCATGCCGAGAAGGACGGCGTCGAGCCTGCCGCCCTCGGCCATCAGTGCGCGGGCGGCCAGGGCGGCGGCCCGGTCGACGGTGACGGCGGGATGGAACAGGGGCACGAAGCGCGCCGCGGCGGCCGGACCTGACAGCAGGGTCTGCTTCAGCAGGGCCGCGTTGGACTCCGGCGAGGTCTCCGGAACGTAGCGTTCGTCGATCAGGGTGACGGAGACGCGCGACCAGTCGAGGTCGGCCTGTGCCAGGCGGCGGTAGATCGGCGCGGGCGTCGAGCCGCCGGAACCGGCGAAGACCGCCTTGCCCGTATCGGTGAGGGCGGTGGCGAGTGCGTCAGTCAGGCGGTC
>JBEIJS010000234.1:0-2168 GCA_040380105.1 Caulobacteraceae bacterium
CGCTGATCGCCATCGTCGGGGCGCAGGGCTCCGGCAAGACGACCCTGGCCCGTGCCGCCGCCGAACGGTTCGGAGCGGCCCAGATCTCGATCGACGACGTCTATCTGACCCGCGCCGAACGCGAGGCCATGGGGCGCGAGGTCCATCCGCTGTTCGTCACCCGCGGCCCGCCGGGAACCCACGACCTCGGCCTGCTGCAGCGGTTGATCGAGGCGCTGTCCGCGGCCGGGCCGGACGACGAGACCCTCATCCCTGATTTCGACAAGCGCGGCGACGACCGGCGGCCGGTCACTGACTGGCGCGTCTTCCGGGGCCGGCCCTCGGCGATCCTGATCGACGCCTGGTGTCTCGGCGCCCTGCCGGAAGAGGCCGCGGCTCTCGCCGTCCCCGTCAACGCACTCGAGACGGACCACGATCCGGACGGCGGCTGGCGGCGCGCCGTGAACGGCTTCGTCGGCGGGACTTATGCCGATTTCCTCGCCCGGTTCGACGCGGTCCTGTTTCTGCGCGCGCCGTCGTTCGATGTGGTGCTGGACTGGCGATGCCAGCAGGAGGCTGATCTGCTGGGCATCGCTCCGGCCGACCTGCCTGCCGCTGAGCGCGCGCGCCTGGCCGGTTTCATCCAGTATTTCGAACGCATCAGCCGGCGCATGCTGGACGGCGGCGTGAAGGCCGATGTCATAATGCAACTGGATCGAAACCATCTGCCGGGCTCTATGGGCGTATGAACTCTCCTCCGGACCGTCGTTTCGAGCTGCGCTCGCCCGCCAATGAGCGGGGTCTGGTGCTCGCGCCCGGCTTCGAAACGCCGTGCGTGCTGGTCGATCAGTCGGCCCAGGGCGGCCGTATCCGGCTGGACCGGAACCTGGTCCTGCCGAAGTCGGTCGTGCTCATCGATATCGATCAAGGCATTGCCATCGAGGCGCAGGTGGCCTGGCAGAAGGGTATCGAAGCCGGACTCAAACGCCTCGGCCAGGCTTCCCTGCGTGGTCTGGTCCCCTCGCGCCTCTCCGATGCCCGGGCGGCGTGGTTGCGGGCGGGCGGGCGCTAGACCTTTCGCAGCTTGAGTTGACGCGCCTTCCGGGTCCTTTTCCCGGCGAGGGCTGATTCATCACAACGGGCACAACGCAGTCCACAAGGAACACAACGGGTCCTGTGAGGATGCCCATACCGAGCCCGTCGTCCAGGCCGGGCGAGAACGCCCGGCCCCACACCGGAGGCCTGGATCAATGCGGCGCTCGCCGCGATAGAAAATCGACGGGACAAGACATCGACCTCGACACGGCTCCGGTCCCGTCGTGTTCGTTGTGACCCCGCTGTGCCCGTTGTGATGAACCTTCCAGCCGTCGCGCTTCACCCAACGGCGCGCCACCAGATTCAACTCAACGGGCGACGGCCCTAGAGAGCGGTCACCGCCTTGAAGCCCACATAGACGGCGACGATCAGGATCAGTCCCGCGAACAGGCGACGTCCGAGGACGGCATTGGCACCCAGCCGCCGCGCGATCGGCAGGCCCGCGAGGGTGCCGACTGTGCCGCCCACGGCCATGGCGGCCACGATCGGCCAGTCGATCAGGCCTGACAGGGCGTAGTTGGCCGCCGTCGTGGCTCCGAAGGCCGCGACACTGACGAGGGACGAGGCCTGGGCCAGGGCCAGGGTCATCCCGGCCGCCCCCATGAGGCCAGGGACAATCAGAAAGCCGCCGCCGATACCGAAGAAGCCGGCGGCCACGCCGACACCCGTGCCTGTGGCCGCAATCCGCGGGGCCATGGCCCGGGTCAGGCGCACATCCTCGGTCCCCACAGGCGCGTTCGGTCTCAGCATGGCCAGGGCCACCAGCCCCATCGCCAGGGCAAAGAAGATCAGCAGGGCATGGCCATCGATCGCCTTGGCCACGGATGACCCGATGAAGGCACCCACCGACCCGGTCCCTGCGAACAGCAAGGCACAGGGCCAGCGCACGCGCCCGGCCCTGGCCTGACCGGTCAGGGCCGTCAGGGCGTTCAGGGCGACACCGGCGGCCGAGGCGCCGATGGCGACGTGCGGGTCCTGCACCCCGACCACATACAGCAGCAGCGGCACGGCCAGCACCGAACCCCCGCCGCCGAAGACGGTCAGCAGCAGGGCGACGATGCCGCCGCTGAGGACGGCCAGCATGAGCTGGGCGA
>JBEIJS010000235.1:0-2161 GCA_040380105.1 Caulobacteraceae bacterium
GGCCGCGGGCACATAGTCGGGCAGGGCCTCCAGATCCGCCGGCGGGGCCTGCTGGGTGCCGCGCACCGCGATCAGGGCACCGTTGCGGTCCAGATAGGTGATCGAGGGCTGGCGATCGACATTGTACAGGGTCGAGGTGTCAGGCAGGTCCCGGGCGAAGACCGCGAAGAAGACCACCAGGAAGATCGCCCCCCAGACGGCCAGAACCGCGCCCCAGTAAAGAACGCGCTGCAACGGCGTGCGTTCGGATTGCCGCCCCGCGCCGCCGCCACGCCCGAAGCTGAAGTCGAAGCCCGCCATCGAAACCTCATCAAACCCGGTCCGGTCTTAGCCGGTCCTGGGACGCACGGAAACGCCCCCTCGTCAGTCACAGCACTGTGAGAGGAGTTTCCGCCGAAACCATGACGCTTTGCACGCCTATTCCAGAAACGCCTTCACCTCAGCGGTGAACCGGGCCGGCTGGTCCAGCATGATGAAATGGGCGCTGTCATCGATCCGCTTCAGGGTCGCGCCGGACAGGGCGGCGAAGGAGGCCCCGTAGATGCCGTCGGTGATCGCCGGCGTCATGCCCGGGAAGTCGAAGGCCACATAGAGGACGGTTGTGGGGGCCTTGATCCGGGGCAGCTCCGGCCGAAGATCGGTGACGATCAGCTCGCGATAGGCCGACGAGGAAACCGCACGGTCGCTGCGGGCCGAGTCCTGGAGCGGTCCGGCGCGCAGGGACTCCGTCCTGATCATCCCCGTCACGGCGGCGGCGGCCTGTTGCCGGTAGGACTCCTCGGGCGCTGTGGTCATGCCGATGTAGATCTGGTCCGCCATCGGAGCGACGCTCGCCGGGGTTGCCGCAGCACCACCGAACATCGCCCCCATGAAGGGGATCATGTCGACGACCATCAGCCTGCCGACGCTGTCGGGATGGCGCGCTGCCAGCATCATGCCGATCGTCCCGCCCATCGAATGACCGATCACCGCCGGCCTGTTCAGCCCCTGTTCGGCGATGTAACGGGCCAGGTCCTCGGCCACCGGGGCGGCGACGGGGCCTGTGGCATTGTCCCCGACGGGCGCGCCGGCGAAGCCCTGCACATGAATGCGGTGGACGCGGTAGCGGCCCTTCAGCTCTTCGGTCAGCAGGTCAAAGGCGTGGGGCGACGAGGACAGGCCGGGGATCATGATGATGTCGCCGACCGGATGCTCGGGTCCGTCGACGCGGACATGGAACCGGCCCGATTCGAAGTCGGCATGGGCATGGGCGTGGCCGGCTTGCGGGGCCCCGGCCCGCGCGGGGGCCGGATGCTGGCCATGGTCGCCGTGCGCCTGGGCCAGGGCGGGCGCGCCGGTCGCAAAGGCGATGGCCCCGGCGAGGGCGGCGATGGCGGTCAAGGTCTTCATGGTCTGTCCCTCGGCGGTGGGGCGATACGCCCGCGTCTCTCCACGGGTCGTCACACAGGGCGCGATTGGATGCAGCCGGTCAAGACTTCACCGTCGCGTCCCGCTAAAGTGTTCGCATGAGCCCAGCCGACAGCGCCCCCCTCTCCGCGAAATCCCCCGAAGCCAAGGCCCCGCCGGCTGCCTTCGGCACCGGGTTTGTGCTGGACGCCTGGTATTTCGTCGCCCTGTCGCGCGATGTCGCCCCGGCCTCGCTCAAACGCCACGAACTGCTGGGCGAGCCGATGCTGGTCGGCCGGACCCGCGCGGGTCAGGTCTATGCGATGCGCGACATCTGCCCGCACCGCGCGGCGCCCCTGTCCGCCGGACGACTGGTCGAAAAGCCGGGCGAAGGCGAGACCATCGAGTGCTGCTACCACGGCTGGCGGTTCCGCCCGGACGGCGTCTGTGCCGCCATCCCCTCCCTGGTCGAGGACCAGCCCTATGAGGCGGATCGCATCCGGGTGCGGACCTATCCCGTCCGTGAAAGCCAGGGGATGGTGTTTGTCTGGATGGCCTCCAATCCACGTAACGCGCCCGATCCGGACCACGAGCCGCCCCTGTTCCCCGGCGTCGTCGGGGGCGATGCGAAGATGGTCGAGTCGATGGATTTCGACGCCCATGTCGACCATGCCGTGGTCGGCCTGATGGACCCCGCCCACGGCCCCTATGTGCATCAGCAGTGGTGGTGGCGGTCCGCCCGGTCGATGCATGAAAAGGCCAAGACCTTCGAGCC
>JBEIJS010000236.1:0-2157 GCA_040380105.1 Caulobacteraceae bacterium
CAGCAGCAGGTTGCGCAGTGGATTGCCCGCGCCATAGACGCTGGCGGTCAGGGTCACGAGCAGCAGGGCGATGCCGGTCGTGATGGCCAGCAGCAGGTTGGGCTCGAGACGCTTCAAGATTTGACCTTCACATAGGACCCCGGGGCCGGCTCAATCGGCCTGAGCGGGCCGGTCTTCGGATCGCGGGCGGGGATCCAGTCGCCGGACTTGCCGTGCAGCCAGTCGGCCCAGTGGTTCCACCAGCTGCCGGGGTGTTCAACGGCCTGCGCCTGCCATTCGCCGAGAGTCGCGGGCAGGGCGGGGTTGGTCCAGTGCTGGTATTTGTGGGCCGAGGGCGGATTGACCACCCCGGCGATATGGCCCGAACCGGCCAGGGTCAGGGTCACGGCCGCATTGGCGAAGGTACGGGCCGAGCGGTAGACCGAATTCATCGGCGCGATGTGATCCTCGCGACTGGCCTGGAAATAGAGGGGGATGGTGACCTTCGACAGGTCGACCTTGATCCCGCCGATGGTGAACTCGCCGCGGGCCAGTTTGTTCTGGCCGTACATGGAGCGGAGGTAGTCCATGTGCAGGGTCTTGGGCATGCGGGTCTGGTCGGCGTTCCAGAACAGCAGGTCGAAGGCTGCCGGCGACTTGCCCATCAGATAGTTGCTGACGAAGAACGACCAGATCAGGTCGTTGGCGCGCAGGGCATTGAAGGTCTCGGCCATGGCGGCGCCGGGCAGGACCCCGCCGGCGGCGTCCATCTGTTCCTCGATCTGGGCCAGCCAGTGTTCGTCGGTGAAGAGCAGCAGGTCGCCGGCCTCGGCGAAATCATGCTGGGCGGCGAAGAAGGTGTTGGCGGTGACGCGTTTGTCGCCCTTCGAGGCCATGTGGGCGAGGGCGGCGCCCATCAATGTGCCGCCGATGCAGTAGCCGACGGTGTTGATGTGGTCGGCCTGCGACTGCTCCAGCGCCTTTTCGACGGCGCGGTAGATGCCCTTTTCCAGATAGTCGTCGAAGCCGAAGCCGGCCTTGTCGACGTCGGGATTGACCCAGGAGCAGACGAAGACGGTGAAGCCCTGGCTGGACAGCCAGCGGATCATCGAGTTCTCGGGCTGAAGGTCCAGGATGTAGAATTTGTTGATCCAGGGCGGGAAGATCAGCAGCGGTATGGCGCGCTGTTTGTCAGTGGCCGCGTCGAACTGGATCAGTTCAAACAGCTCGTCGCGCCAGACGACCTGGCCCGGGGCGGTGGCGACGTTCTCGCCGACGACGAACTTGCCATAGTCGGCCTGGCTGATCTTCAGCTTGCCTGCGCCGCGCTCCATGTCGGCGGCGAAATTCTGCATCCCCTTGACCAGGGATTCGCCGTTCGACTCCGCGAGCGCCTTGAGAGCGGCCGGGTTGGAGGCGAGGAAGTTGGAGGGGGAGAAGGCGTCGGTCAGGAGTTTGGTGAAGAATTCGGCGCGGCGCTTGGTCAGGGGATCGACGTCCTCGACGCTGGAGACCAGGCCGTTCATCCAGTCCGAGGTGACCAGATAGGACTGACGCATGACGTCGAAGGCGGGGTTTTCGGACCAGGCCGGGTCCTTGAAGCGTTTGTCCTTGGAAGGCGCAGCAGGCTGATCCTCGCCCGCCGCGCGGCGGGTCGTGGAGGCCCACAGGTCCATGTAGCGGTTGAACAGATCGGCCTGGGCGGCGAACAGCTTGTCCGGACGCGAGGCCAGGCTGGTCATGATCGAGTTCATGGCCGGGCCGACGTTGAACGGGTCGGGCGACAGGGCCGCGGGGCGATCGGCCTGGGCCAGGGCGGCCTCGGCGATGGCCGACTGGGCCGTCATGGCGGCCTTGGCCAGATTCATCGACAGGGTTTCCAGCATCTGACGCGGGTCGGTGCCGGGGAGGGCGTCAGGAGCAGGGGCTTCGGCTTGCGGCGGTGGTGGAGCCGATTCCGGGGCAGGTTTGGTCCGGGCGGCGCGCGGGCGGGGCGGCTTGGCCGAGGTGGGCCGGCCGGACTTGCGCGGTGCGCGGGGCGGAGCGTCCACGGTCGGTTGGGTCGGACGCTTGGCCATGGAGAGCTCCGGAGTTGGTCAGGATCGGTCGCAGGCGCCGCACGCGCCCTTCCGCCTGTCACGATCATCGCATAAGACAGCCCCTGAAATGAACGCATCG
>JBEIJS010000237.1:0-2039 GCA_040380105.1 Caulobacteraceae bacterium
GTCCCGAGGCGGGCGATTGATGACCACGCCGCCGTCCATCAGCCGCTGGCAGGCGGCATGGATGTCGCCGACCTTGTAGGCCAGATGGCCGAAATTGCGGCCGCCGCCCTAGGGCTGGGGGTCCGGATCCCAGTTGAAGGTCAGTTCGACCTCGGGCGACCGGTCGGAGTCCGAAAGGTCGCGGTCCGCCGGTGCGGCCAGATAGACCAGGGTGAAGCGTCCGGCCTCATTCTCGGTCCGCTTCATCTCCTCAAGGCCCAGCAGCTCGCAGTAGAACCGCAGCGAGGCATCGAGGTCGGTCACCCGGACCATGGTGTGCAGATAACGCATCAGGATTCCGTCCGGGGGCAGAGGCGGGGGACGGCCTCTATAGCGACCCTCCGCCGCGACGGCGACTCACAGCCGATTTCAGGCTGGCGCATCCCCGGCGTTTTCCCGATAACGACCGGCCTGCCCCGACGAGATCGAGCCCATGATCCAGACCGAGACCCCGCACGTCGACAATCCGAAAAAGAGCTTCACCGCCCTGGTGGCCAGTCTGGCGACCATGAGCGGGCCTGAGGGGCTGACCCTGCGGGAAATTCGCGATGAGCTCGACGAACGCGGCTTCGGCCTGATGATCCTGATCCTCGCCATCCCCTGCCTCGTGCCGGCCCTGTATGGCGTGCCCCAGATCGTCGGCATCCCGATCCTGCTGCTGGCGGGACAGATGCTGGCCGGCCGGATCGAGCCCTGGCTGCCGGAGGCCGTCCTGAAGCGCCGGGTTTCGAAGGCCTGGCTGGAACGCATGGCCGACTTTGCCACCAAGCGAATGGGCTGGTTCGAGCGTCTGTCGCGGCCGCGACTGACGCTGTTCACGGTGGGCTGGGCCGAACGGGTGGTGGCCCTGTTCATGATCCTGGCGACCGTGACCATCGTCCTGCCCATGACCAATACGGTGCCCTCGGTCGCCCTGACCCTGCTGGCCGTGGGGCTGATCCAGCGCGACGGCCTGTTCGTCCTGGCCGGAGCGGCGGTGGCGACCGGCTGGGCCACGGCCCTGGCCACGGTGGCGATCGGCTTCTACGTCGGCGCCGGCTGGGCCGTCTCGCTGATCGCGCGCTTCGCCGGCTAAGCGCATCGACGCGAGCGTCCGCCCCCGCTATGTACGTCGTCCGATGAGAGGCCTTTATCGACTCCTGACGCGGTGGTGGACCGCTTTCGCCCTTGCGGCCTCGCTCGCCCTGCTGGGCGCGGCGCATGCATTCGAGCGGTTCGGAGGGCTCGCCCCCTGCAACCTCTGCCTCAAGCAGCGCGAGGTTTACTGGGGTGCCGTCGCCATCGCCCTGGTGGCCACCCTGTGGCACGTGATCAGCCGCGGCAGCCGCGGCACGCCACGCATCGCCGCCTTCCTGCTCGCCGTTGTCTTCGCCACCGGCGCAGTGACCGCCGTCTTCCACATGGGCGGCGAGATGAAATGGTGGGACCTGCCGGCCACCTGTTCCGGTGGCGGCGACATCAATCTCGAAGGGCTGGCCGCCCTGGCGCTCGGCACCGGTCCGGTCGAAACGGTCGTCATGTGCGACGCGGTGACTTGGCGCTTCCTCGGCCTGTCCATGGCAGGGTGGAACGCCCTGATCTCGACCGCCCTGGCCGTGTTCAGCCTGCTCGCCGCCAAGAGGCCCAAGGATGCCCGCGCTCCCCGAAACTGAGCCCCCGGAAACGGATCCGGCGGGCAATCGCCGCATCCCGCTGGCCCGCCCCGGTCTGGGTGCCAGCCAGCGCCGTCGCGCCGGGATCCTGCGCGTCGACCACGCCGGGGAATACGCCGCCGTCCACATCTACCGGGCCCAGCGGGCGGTCTTCGAGGGCCGCGCAGGCCGCGAGAGCATCGCGGCCGACATGGGCGGGATGCAGGCCCAGGAGGCCGTCCATCTGGCACGGTTCGACGCCCTGCTGAACGCCGAACGGGTGCGCCCGACCATCATGACGCCGGTCTGGCGGCTGGCCGCCCTGGCGCTGGGGACCGGCACGGCCCTCATGGGCGAGAAGGCCGCCCA
>JBEIJS010000238.1:0-2008 GCA_040380105.1 Caulobacteraceae bacterium
AAGCGGATGTCCCGCGCGGGCACAGTGCTCATCAGAATGCCCGGTGCCGGTCCGGGCACCCAGGTCTGAAGGTCGGTACGGCCGTCGGCGCGCCGGGCCTGCACCTCGAGGCCGCCGACGCCGGCGGGCATGCCGATCAGGGCGAGCGACAGCGCCCGGTCCCGACACTGGACCACGATGGCCACGCCCGCGTCATAGCGGACGGCGGCGACCGTCTGGTTCAGGCTGGCCTCGTGCTGGAACTCCCAGTCATCCTCGTCCTGCGCAAGAGCCGCGGTCGGCCCTGCACAAAGGCCCGCGCACAGCGCCGCAAGCAGTAATGATCTCATGGTTTCGCTCCCCCGTATCCCGACGCCAGATGACGCCAGCAGACGGCCGCTGGTCAAGCCCTCAGGCGACAGATGCTCCCTCATGCTGCAGCAGCCAGCGCTTGCGCTCCAGCCCGCCGGCATAGCCGGTCAGCGTCCCGTTCGCCCCGATCACCCGGTGGCAGGGCACAATCAGGGCGACCGGATTCCGGCCGTTGGCCAGTCCCACAGCCCGCACCGCCTTCGGCGAACCGATCGCCGCAGCAAGCTGGCCGTAGGTCCGGGTCTCGCCCGCCGGAATGGCCCGCAGCGCCTTCCAGACCGATCGCTGGAAATCCGTGCCGCCCGTCGTGACCGGCAGCCCGTCCAGCGCCCGCAGGTCACCGCCGAAATAGCGCTCGACCGCGGCCCGCACCCGCTCCGGCGCGCGCCCGGCCGTCAGGGATGCCCCCGGCGCATGGCGCGCCAGCAGCCGGGTCATCCGGTCCTCATAGTCGGCGAAGTCCAGTGCCCGCACGGCACCCTCGCCGTCCGTGACCAGCAGCACCTCGCCCACCGGGGTGGAGACGCGGTCGAGGGTCAGGGTCTCAGGCTGCGCGTTTCGCATCGTCGCTCTCCATCAATTGGTTCCCGCTGATCCCGGCCAGGGCGAGATGCAGCGCCCCATAGGCCCGCCATGGTCGCCAGACCTCGGCGCGGACGGTAAGCGTCTCATCATCCAACCGGTCGCTGGGCGCATGCTCGCCCTTGTCATCCCGGACTTGATCCGGGACGACCCAGCTGCCCGGCAGCCTCAGCCCCGGCCGCCCGGCGACCAGCGGCCCGAGCAGCGGATCGGCCGAAAGGTCGCGCCCGATGGCCTCCGGGTCCGCCGACAGGTCGAACACCCGCCGCACCCGCGCCAGCACGCCCGGAAGCGCCCTGAGGTCGTCCGCCTCCACGCAGACCGAGACCCGCCCGACCTCCGTCGGCTCGACCGTGACCGCACCGTCCGCGCCGTCCACATTGCGGATCAGAGGCCGCGACCACCGCCGCCCCTCGACCGCCTCGCCACGGGCCGTCAGGGCCTCAAACATCGCATCCCAGTCATAGGGCGGCCGGTAAGGCAGGCTCAGCCGCACCCCGCCCACATGCAGCCGCTCGCCACGCCGCCGCAGCGCCGAGGGCGGGCGGCCATAGAGGGCCTGAAAGGTCTCGTTGAAGCGCCGCACACTGCCGAAGCCGGAGGCCAGCGCCACCTGTGCCATCGACAGATCGGTCTGGTGGATCAGGGCCTTGGCCAGCAGCACCCGCCGCGTCTGGGCCACGCTGACCGGGGCCGCGCCCAGATGCTGGCGGAACAGCCGCCGCAGGTGCCGCTCGCCGACCCCCAGCCGCCCGGCCAGGGCGTCGACATCCCCCTCATCCAGCGCGCCGGCCTCGATCAGGGCCAGGGCCCGGCTGACGGTATTCGAAGTGCCGCGCCAGGCCCCCATGTCGGGGGCCGTTTCCGGGCGGCAGCGCAGACAGGCGCGGAAGCCCGCCTCCTCCGCCGCCGCGGCCGAGACCACGAAAGACATGTTCTCCCGCTTGGGCGTCCGCGCGGGACAGACCGGGCGGCAGTAGATGCCTGTGGTCTTCACACAGCCGAAGAACCTCCAGTCGAACCGCGCATCGCGCGTCAGCACGGCGCGGTAGCAGGCCTCATGATCGAGTTCACC
>JBEIJS010000239.1:0-2002 GCA_040380105.1 Caulobacteraceae bacterium
CGGTCACCGACGCGGACGGTGGCGCTGTTGTTCTGGGCGACAGCCTGGCCTGCAACGAGCAGGAGGCCGGCGGTGATGGCGGCAATGGTTTTTTTCATCAGCGGTCTCCGGGGGAGGGGTTGAACGATTTATCGAGCCTCTCGCTAGACCCTATTGCCGACGGTTTTGTGAAGGACCACCCCAAATTGACGCTTGTTTACCGTATCGGGCGAGTCTGTGGCGCCAAGGCCGCATTCAGGAGCGGCCGCTCCGGACCGGAGACGCACCGCCCCACGGCGTCGTCCATCATCGCAGGAAGTTGTTGCGGACGGACCGGCTTCGGGCGACCGGGTGATGGTCCGGTTCAGGCTTGTCGACGAATGATGACATCGCCATAGATTGGGGCTGAGAGGCCAGCGGGGAGGACCAGGCCGTTGTTTTGCCAAGTCGCGCCCCGGCCGCGGAATGCCGAGGCGACCCGCGCCGCCATCCTGACGGCCGCCCGGGAGCGTTTCTCGCGCGAGAGTTATGACGATGTCGGCATGCGCGATATCGCCGGCGATGTGGGCGTGGATGCGGCCCTGGTGTCCCGCTATTTCGGCTCCAAGGAAGACCTGTTTCTCAAGGTGCTGGAACACTGCGGCGACGGCCCGGACCTGATGGACGGGGATCGCGCCACCTTCGGTGACCGAGTCGCGCGGGAGGCCATTTTCGGCAGCGAACATGACGGCCAGCTGGAGCATCTGCTGGTGCTGTTGCGGTCGATCGGCTCGGCCAAGGCCAGCGAACTGGTGCGGCGCACGGCGGACGAAAGCTTCTTCGGTCCCTTCCAGACATGGATCGGCGGTCGCGACGCCCCCGTGCGGGCGCGTCTGGCGGCGGCCTTCATCATGGGTATGGAGGTCAGCCGGGAGCTGACCGGCGGACAGACCCTGACCCGCGAACAGTCCGAAAACATGCACGCGCGAATGGCGGCAATCCTTCAGGCGATCATTGACGGTTGACCGCGGTTTCAGCTGCCGGGGGGTCAGCCCCGCGGCTGGAATTTCCGGATCACGCCGGACCAGGTCATCAGTATCCGCTCGCCGGCATGGATCTGGCCGCGCACGAAGATCAGGCTCTTGCCGGCCCGGACCACCTCGCCGGTCGCCTCGACCAGCTCCCCGACCCAGGCCGCGTCGATGAAGGTTGAGTCCAGCGACACGGTCACCCCCGACGCCCCCTCCATCTCCTGATAGGCGATCTGGAACAGGGCGATGTCGGCGAAGGTCATCAGACAGCCGCCGTGCATCCGGTGGCCGGCATTCATGTGTTTGGCCTCGGCGCGGAAGGCGCAGCGCATCCGCCCGTCCCGGTCCGGCCGGAAATAGAAGGGGCCGACCACCTGATCGAAGGTGCCCTGCAGGTCGTACATCTGCCAGCCGGCGAACTCGCCCTCGGTGACGGTGACTTTCTCAACCATGCGGACCCTGCCTTCTTATTGCTCTCGCAATGCAGCATATAGGCACGATGAGCGACCCCATCGAATCCGCCATCTTCGAAAAACTGGCGAAGGCCGACCCCAAGGGCGTCGGCGGCAAGAGTATTGAACCGGCCGATGTGGCCAAGGAGCTGCAGCCCGAGCAGTGGCAGCGAATGCTGCCCAAGGTGCGCCACAGCGCCCTGGCCCTGATGCGGCAGGGCAAGCTGACCATCACCAAGAAGGGCAAGCCGGTTGATCCGAACGCCTTCAAGGGGGTGATCCGCCTGCGCCTGCCGACCGAGGCCGAAACCGCCGCGGCCCTGGCGGCCCTGCCGCCGGTCGTCGAGGACGATGACGACTTCGCCTGACCATGACCGCATGGCACGGTGAGGCCATGATGCGGTCGTTCGCAGCCCTGTTTGCGGTCCTGGCGCTCGCTGCCTGCGCCACGCCCGCCATTCAGTCGCCAATGACTCCGCCGTCGGGCTTCACCGGTCCCGCCGTCGAGGCCGGTGGCCTGCGGATGGACGACGGTGCCCGCCTGCCGCTGGCGCGCTGGGC
>JBEIJS010000240.1:0-1954 GCA_040380105.1 Caulobacteraceae bacterium
ACGACCGGCTCGCCCTCTATGACGCCCTGCTGTGTCTGAAGACGCGCGAGGAGCTCGACGCCTTCCTGGCGGATCTCTGCACCCCCTCTGAGCTTCGCGCCTTCGCCGAGCGCTGGGCGGTGGCCCGGTTGCTGGACGGGCAACTCCATTCCTACCGCGAGATCGCCGCCGAGGCCCGCGCCAGCCCGACCACCGTCGTCCGCGTCGCCCGGTTCCTCAGGGAAATGCCGCATCAAGGCTACCGCCTCGTGCTGGACCGCCTGAAACAGAAAGCCTGAGTTGAAATCATGAGTACCGTCCAGGGTCGGCTGCGTATCGCCGTCCAGAAATCCGGCCGCCGGTCCGACCGCAGCCTCGACCTCGTCCGCGACGCGGGCCTGCGCGTGGTCAAGGGCAACAACGACCTGCTCTACCGGGTCGAGAACTATCCCATCGACCTGCTGCGCGTACGCGATGACGACATCCCGACCTTCGTTGCCGACGGCGTCTGCGACCTCGGAATCGTCGGCGAGAATGTGCTGGAGGAGGTCCGCAACGGCGGCCCGGTCGCCGAGGTGCTGATGCCGCTGGGCTTCGGCCGCTGCACCCTCAAGATCGCCGTGCCGCCCACCCTCGACTACGCCGGCCCCGCCTCGCTGGACGGCCTGCGTATCGCCACCTCCTATCCGAAGATCCTGCGCCGCTATCTGGATGCGCAGGGCGTGTCCGCCGACATCGTCACCATGCGCGGCGCCGTCGAGGTCGCCCCACGGCTCAAGCTGGCCTCGGCCATCTGTGACCTCGTCTCGACCGGAGCCACGCTCGAAGCCAACGGCCTGTCGGCCAAGGAGACGGTGCTGGACAGCCAGGCCGTGCTGATCAAATCCCCCGTCGCGCCCGAGCCCGGGCTGCAGCATCTGCTGGACAGCATCATCGAGCGGATGGCCGGGGTGGTGTCCTCGCAGGGGGCCAAATACGTCATGCTCAACGCCCCGCGCTCGGCCCTGGCCGAGATCACCGCCATCCTGCCCGGTGCCGGCGCCCCGACCGTCATGCCCCTGGCCGGCCGCGATGACGCCGTGGCCGTCCACGCGGTCTGTCAGGAGGCGGTCTTCTGGGAGACGCTGGAACGGCTCAAGGCCGCCGGCGCCTCGGCCATCCTCGTCCTCCCGATCGAGAAGATGATGTGATGAAACGGATCGACTGGAGCACCCTCGACGACGCCGGCCGCCGCGAGGCCCTGGCCCGTCCCCGCCGCCGCACCGAGGCGCGCGTCACCGACACAGTGCGCGAGATCATGGATGATGTCCGCACGCGCGGCGGCGCGGCTGTGACCGACTGGAGCCTCAAGCTGGACGGCGCTCCGCCGCGCCGCCTCGCGCTGACGCCCGACCGCGTCGCCGCCGCCCGCGACGCCCTGCGGCCGGCCGACACCCGGTCCATCCGCATGGCCGCCGAGAACATCCGCATCTTCCACGAGGCGACCCGACCCGAAGACACCCCCGACGTCGAGATCGTTCCCGGCGTCCGGTCGCGGCTGGTCTGGCGTCCGCTGCGGTCGGCGGGCCTCTAATGTCCCCGGCGGCTCGGCCCCGCTGTTCTCCTCACTGCTGATGCTGGCCATACCGGCCGCCGTCGCCGGCGTCGGCCGTCGCGTCGCCGTCACCCCGCCCTCGGCCTCGGGCGAGCCGCACCCCGCCATGATCTTCGCCGCCGCAGAGGCCGGTCTCGATGATCTCTGGCTGATCGGCGGGGCCCAGGCCGTCGCCGCCCTGACCTTCGGGGCCGAGCTCGCCGACGGCGTCATCGAGCCCTGTGACAAGCTGTTCGGCCCCGGCAATGCCTGGGTCGCCGAGGCCAAGAAACAGGCCTCGAACCTGCCCGGCGGCCCCGCCGTCGACATGCCCGCCGGACCGTCGGAACTGCTGGTCATCGCCGACCGCGACGCCAACCCGGAGATCGCCGCCGCCGACCT
>JBEIJS010000241.1:0-1912 GCA_040380105.1 Caulobacteraceae bacterium
CTCTCCGCCACGGGTTCGATCAGCTCCAGCAGAGCGCGGTCTTCAGCGGTCTTGGCCTTCAAGGTCATTCTCTTGCCGGCCGCCACGCAGGCGCCGGAGGATAGTCCAATAAAAAAGCGGCGGGCCCGACGGCCGCCGCTCAAACGGCGCCGTTAGGACGCCGGTCTAACGATGTGGAAGGGCGTATAGCCTCGACCAAGGGCTTTGTCAGCCCCTGTTGTCATCTCCCGCCACAGGCGTCCGAAAGCGCCTTTCGGTCAGACTCGCAGGAAGTCGAGAAAGATCGGGGCCGTGTCGCCCAGCTTCTTCTCTTCATAGCGGGTGACCACATGGTCGGCCGGGGCGAGGCGCCAGTCGTCGGCGGCCTCAGCCTGCCAGACCAGACCGGGCGTGCGCTCGAACTTCTCCAGCGCCCAGTCGGCATAGTCCTTCCAGTCGGTGACGAAACGCAAGGCTCCGCCGGGCTTCAACAGCCGGGCGATTTCGGCCGCCGTCTCCGCCTGCACCAATCGGCGCTTGTTGTGCCGCGCCTTGTGCCAGGGGTCAGGGAACAGGATCATGACCCGGTCCAGCGAGGCGTCGGGCAGGGCGGTCATCACATCGCGCGCGTCGTCGGTGTGCAGCCGGACGTTCTTCAGCCCGCCCTCCTCGATATGGCGCAGGGCCGAGGCGACGCCGTTCAGGAAGGGCTCGCAGCCGATCATCAAGGTGTCGGGGTGGCGCGCCGCCTGGGCCGCCAGATGCTCGCCGCCGCCGAAGCCGATCTCCAGCCAGACCGCCTTCGCCCCGGGCATCAGGGCGAGCGGATCGATCGGCCCGGCCTTGGGATCCGGCAGGGCAATGCCGGGCAGGAGGGTGTCGAACAGGGCCGCCTGACGCGGCTTGATGGCGCGCGACTTGATGCGGCCGAACGAGCGGAGCGGCGGGTGGGCGGGCGTGGACATGGTGCGCCTTCTATGGGGATATGTCCGCGATGCCCACCCGGTAGAGCTGATGACCGATCGCAAGCGCGCGCCACCCTTGAAGCTCGGAATCGCGTTCCTGAGCCTTGGTTTCGCGACAGCCGTATTGGGTTTGGCCTATGGCTGGGGTTGCGACTTCGACACCATGGACGTTTGCAGGCCGTTCGGCTTTTGGACTGGCGGCTCGTTTCTGGTTGCGGGGACTTCGGGCCTGCTTGTGCTTGCGGCGCTGGGCCTTGGCGTGGTTGGCGGACTGCTGACCCTTGTTGGACTGTGGCGAAACAGGCCGGGGAACACCAGATCAAAGGCGTGAATCCAGAGGGCCGGCAATGAATGACATGATTGGCTGGGGTGCCGGCCTTGCCCTGATCGGACTGATCGTCTGGGCCACCGTCGCCATCGCCGGCAGCGGCGGGCGCACAGCCTCCCGACGGCGCGGCGGCATGCAGATGATGGCAGCCATGCTGTTCGGTTTCGGTGCCGTCCTCGACCCGCCGCAACGGCACGTGGCCGAGGCCAAGGACGAGACGCCCAAGGGCTCGCCGGAGACCGGCGAGCCCGAACTCGATCCCTAGACCAGCGCCTTCAGCCGCTCCACCAGATCGGTCTTCTCCCAGCTGAACCCGCCGTCGGCATCCGGCGCGCGGCCGAAATGGCCGTAGGCGGCGGTGCGGGCATAGATCGGCTTGTTCAGGCCCAGGTGTTCACGGATGGCGCGCGGGGTGGCCCCGCCGATCAGGCCGAGGATGTTGGCCTCCAGTACCGCCTCGGTGATGGTGCCCTTGCCGGTGCCGTGCAGGTCGACGTGGATCGACTGGGGCTTGGCCACGCCGATGGCGTAGGAAATCTGTATGGTGCAGCGGTCGGCCAGGCCGGCGGCGACGATGTTCTTGGCCAGGTAGCGGCAGGCATAGGCGGCCGAGCGGTCGACCTTGGTCGGGTCCTTGCCC
>JBEIJS010000242.1:0-1892 GCA_040380105.1 Caulobacteraceae bacterium
ATCGCCCAGCTGCTGGTCACCGAAGGCTTCGCCACGGTGGAAGACCTGGCCTTCGTGGAATCCTACGAAATCTCCGACATCGAGGGCTTCGACGAGGACACCGCCGAGGAACTTCAGGCTCGCGCCCGCGACTTCCTCGACCGTCAGGCCGCCATCCTCGATGCAAAACGCGTCGAGCTGGGCGTGCTGGACGAGGTGATGGCCGTTCCCGGCGTCACCGGTGCCATCGCCGTCGCCCTGGGCGAGGGCGGGGTGAAGACCGTCGAGGACCTTGCCGATCTGGCCACCGACGAAATCCGTGGCGGCTATGAGGTGAAGAACGGCGAACGGACCAAGGTCCCGGGCGTTCTGGAAAGCTTCAACCTGGCCCAGGAGGAGGCCGAGATGCTGATCCTCCAGGCCCGGGTCGCGGCCGGCTGGATCGATGCCTCGGAGCTGCCGCAGCCGCCGGAGCCGGAATACGAGGAAGAGCTGGCCGAGGGCGAATACGACGCCGAAGCCGTCTTCGCCGCCGCGCCGGAAGGCGAGGAAGCAGAAGCCGCCGAGGATCCCGACCAGCCCGAAAACGCGTGATGGGAAACCGGACCTTCCATGAGTCTGCGCGAAGCGACGATCAATAGAGAGAGACGCGACCTCGTCACCCACGAGGTCATGGACGAATCTCGCCTGATCCGCTTCGTCGCCGCTCCGGACGGTTCGGTCGCCCCTGATCTGGCGCGCAAGCTGCCGGGCCGCGGCCTCTGGGTCGCGGCAGACCGCGCCTCCATCGAGACGGCGGTGAAGAAGAACCTGTTCTCCCGCGCCGCCAAGGCCCCGATGAAGCCCGCCGCCGACCTTGCGGACATGGTCGAGGGACTGCTGTTCCGGCGCTGTCTGGACCAGCTGGGGCTTGCCCGGCGCGAGGGGGTGCTTATCTCCGGCTTCGAGAAAGCCCTGGCCAATGTTCGGTCAGGCAAAGCCGCATGGATCATCGAGGCGGCGGACGGGTCCGCGGATGGTCGCGGCAAGCTGCTGTCGCTCGCGAAACACATGTCGCCGCCGCCGAAAGTCTGCGGCGTCTTCACAGCAGACGATTTGAGTTTGGCCCTTGGGCTGGAAAATGCGATACACGCCGTCCTGCTTGAGGGCGGGCGGGCCGATCGCTGGACCATAGAGGTCGAACGACTGGCGGGATTTCGACCGCTTCTGCCCCCGGAATGGGGTGGTGAGCCGGCTGAGGCCCCGAACAAGGTTTTGGACGGGCGGGGTTCTGCTCCCTGATGGGGGCCGGGCGACGCGCGGCTTTTTGTGTTTGAACGAGACGACGGCGGATCACCCGCCGTCCCCAGTAAAGCGACCGGATGACTGACGAGAACGACAAGACCAACGACGGCGCACCGCAGGTGCCCACCGGAACGCCGTCCACGACGGGTCCGCGGGCACCGCTGAGCCTGAAGCCCCGGCAGGCAGGATCGGTTTCGACCGGCACTGTGCGCCAGAGCTTCAGCCACGGCCGCACCAAGACCGTGGTGGTCGAGACCAAGCGCCGTGCCGGTGCCGTGCCCGGGCATCAACGCCCGCAGGGCTTCGACGTCGCCGCCCGTCCTCGCACGGACACGCCTGCTCCCCAGGCTCCTCGTCCGGCCGCCCCGGCGGGTCCCGCCGGCGGCCGCCTGTCGAACGAGGAACAGGAGGCTCGTCGCCGCGCCATTGAACTGGCCACCCAGGCCCAGGCCCAGCGCGCCCAGACCGCCGCCGCCGAACAGGCGCGCCGCGACCAGGTCGCGCATGAGCAGGCCGCTGCCACCGCCCAGGCCGCCAGCGCGGCCCAGGCAGAAGCCGCCGCCGCCCGCGCCGCCGCCGAAGCTGCCCGTGCCGAGGCCGCCAAACTGACGGCCGCCGCGCCTGCTCCG
>JBEIJS010000243.1:0-1837 GCA_040380105.1 Caulobacteraceae bacterium
ACGGATGATCCGGTAAGGCCCGAAGCAAGGGCCGCCAGCCGGAGGGCGCGTGGAAAACGGCTGCGCGGGGCGGCGCCGTCCCTTCCCGACCGTGACTTCACGGGCGGATCAGAAGGGCGGCCAAGGTCAGGCTTCGTCGAAACGGTAAAACAATCAAAGCTCCGGGCGAGGCCCGGCCGCCCCGCACCCTCCCCGCACCGCCGCGCAAGCAGGCGGCGAAGAGTCGTGGGTGGTGGGTGATTGGTGATTGGTGGTTGGTGATTGCCGCATCGCTGCCGGCGGAAGGGCGGCGCTGACCGCTCCGCCGCACAGACCCCGGCCAACCACCAATCACCAATCACCAATCACCAACCACCCGGCACCCGCCAGATGCGGCACCTCTGTTCATTGTCCCGGAACCCCCGGCGGCCTATCTTGGATCCATGAGTATGCGCTGGACCCCCGACAGCTGGAGATCGAAGCCTGTCGTGCAGATGCCGACGGACTATCCGGACATGGCCGCCCTCGGGCGTGTCGAGGACGAACTTCGGGCCCTGCCGCCGCTGGTGTTTGCCGGAGAGGCTCGACGGCTGACGGCCAAATTGGCCGAGGTCGAGGCGGGGAACGCCTTCCTGCTGCAAGGCGGGGACTGCGCCGAGAGTTTCAAGGAATTCTCGACCGACAACATCCGCGACACCTTCCGCCTGATCCTGCAGATGGCGGTGGTCCTGACCTTCGCCGGTCGCAAGCCGGTGGTGAAGGTCGGCCGTATCGCCGGCCAGTTCGCCAAGCCGCGCTCGTCCGCCGTCGAGCAGATCGACGGCGTCGAACTGCCCAGCTATCGCGGTGACATCATCAACGGCATGCCCTTCACGCCGGAGGAGCGGGTTCCCGACCCGCAGCGCCTGCTGCGCGCCTACAACCAGTCGGCCTCGACCCTGAACCTGCTCCGCGCCTTCGCCGGCGGGGGCTATGCCGACCTCTACAACATCCATCGCTGGACCATGGGGTTCGCCGCCGACAGCGCCTATGGCCACAAATACCGCGAGCTGGCCGACAAGATCACCGAGGCCCTGGCCTTCATGGAGGCCGTCGGGGTCACGCCCGAGAGCCATCCGGACCTGAGCCGGGTCGAGGTCTTCACCAGCCACGAGGCCCTGCTGCTGAATCTCGAGAGCGCCCTGACCCGCCTCGACGGCGCCACGGGTGACTGGTTCGACACCTCCGCCCATATGGTCTGGATCGGAGAGCGCACGCGCCAGCTGGACGGGGCCCATGTCGAGTTCGCGCGCGGCATCAGAAACCCGATCGGCCTGAAATGCGGTCCGACCCTGGAGCCCGAGGACCTGCTGGCCCTGATCGATGTGCTGAACCCCGACAACACGCCCGGTCGGCTGACCCTGATCGGTCGCTTCGGCGTGGACAAGGTCGGCGAGCGACTGCCGCGCCTGATGAAGGCGGTGAAGGCCGAGGGCAGACGGGTGGTCTGGTCGATCGACCCCATGCACGGCAATACGCTGAAGGCCGGCAACGGGTACAAGACCCGACCCTTCGAACGGATTCTCGGCGAGGTGAGGGGGTTCATCGATGTGGCCGAGGCCGAGGGTGTCCATCCCGGCGGGGTCCATCTGGAAATGACAGGGCAGAATGTGACCGAGTGTCTGGGCGGGGCGCAGGCCCTGACCGAGGATGACCTGTCCAGTCGTTACCACACCCATTGCGACCCGCGCCTCAATGCGGATCAGGCGCTCGAACTGGCCTTCCTTGTGGCCGAGCGGCTGAAGGCCGGACGACGCGCCCAGGCGGAGGCGGCGTGAGGTGATGGGCGTCGGGAAACCCGCAGGTGAGGACGCCGAAG
>JBEIJS010000244.1:0-1774 GCA_040380105.1 Caulobacteraceae bacterium
CCATGAATATCGACGCCATTCCCGTCGGCCCCAATCCGCCCTGGGACGTCAATGTCATCATCGAGATCCCTCAGGGGGGGCTGCCGGTGAAATACGAGATGGACAAGGCGTCCGGTGCCCTGTTCGTCGACCGCTTCCTGCACACGGCGATGTACTATCCCGGCAACTACGGTTTCATCCCGCACACCCTGTCGGATGACGGTGATCCCTGCGATGTGATCGTGCTGAACCCGACGCCGGTGGTGCCGGGCTGCATCATCCGCTCGCGCCCGATCGGCGTGCTGAAGATGGAAGACGAGGCCGGCGGCGACGAGAAGATCCTCGCCGTGCCGGTCGACAAGCTGAACCCCTATTACACCGACATCGCCAGCTACCGGCAGTTGCCGACCATCATGGTCGAGCAGATCGAGCATTTCTTCACCCGCTACAAGGATCTGGAGAAGAACAAGTCGGTCACCGTCAAGGGCTGGGGCGATGCCGGCGAGGCCGCGGAGTTGATCGCCGCCGGCATGCGGGCGCATCAGGAAAAGCTGAAGGCCGCCATTGCCAGGGCCGCCGACGCGGCGTGATTTCGGCCCTTCCTTCCCCTGAAGGGGAGGGAGGGTGCTTCCCCTCACCGCCCGCTGCGCTATGTGTCCCTCATGGCCGCCGCCGAGACCCCCGCTGATGTCTTCAAACGCGCCCTCGCCCATGCGGCGCGGGCGCTGGCGGAGCAGTCCGAACTTGAGGTGGTGTTCGGCTCGGACGGGCCGAAGCTTTCCAACGGTGTCCTGACCCTGCCGCACCCGCCGCGCGATCCGGGCGGGCCCGAGAGCGCGACCCTGCGCGGCCAGGCCGACCGGCTGGCGCTCCGGCTGGCCAATCACGACGAGACCCTGCACGCCCGGCTGCGGCCGCTCGACAGCCGGGCAGCCGATGTTTTCGAGGCGGTGGAGCAGGCGCGGGTCGAGGCGGTCGGCTCACAGTCCCTGGCCGGGGTGCGGGCCAATATGGGTGCGGCCCTGCTGACCCGGCTGGAGAAGATGGGGGCCCTGCGGGTCACCGACGCCGAGCGGGTTCCGGTGGCTGAGGCCGTGGCCCTGCTGGTGCGCGAACGACTGACCGGCCAGCGCGCGCCGGACGCTGCCGCCGCCATGCTGGATCTGGTCCGCACCTCCATGGAGGACAGGGCCGGGGCCAAACTCAATGCCCTGGCCGAGGTGGCCGACGACCAGGTCGCCTTCGCGACCCGGCTGAAGGACGTGCTGCGGGCGCTGGACCTCGATCCCGGTGACGGACGCGGCGATGACGCCTCGGACGAACAGGGGGAGGACGAGGCCGATCCCCAGTCGCCCGATTCGGCCGATGATCAGGATGAGGAAGACGACGCCGGCGGCGGCGAAGGCCAGGCCATGGATGGCTCCGCTGATGACTCGTCGCAGGGCGATGAGCGTGAGGCACGGCCCGACGGCTCGGCCGGTGACCCCGAAGGAGAGGCCTCGGAAGACGGGCCTGACGTCAATGAGGGGGCCCTGCCCAACCGTCAGCAGACGGCCGACGACGGTCGGAGCATTGACGCCTACCGGGTCTTCACTACCGCCTTTGACGAGGTGATCGACGCCGCCGATCTGTGCGATCCCCATGAACTGGAGCGACTGCGTGCCCTGCTGGACCAACAGCTGACCGCCCTGTCCTCGGTCGTCTCGCGCCTGGCCAACAAGCTGCAGCGCCGGCTGATGGCGCAGCAGAACCGCAGCTGGCATTTCGACCTTGAAGAGGGGGTGCTGGACACGGC
>JBEIJS010000245.1:0-1748 GCA_040380105.1 Caulobacteraceae bacterium
CCCAGCAGGGCGGCGTGTTTGTGCAGGATCACATGGGTCGGTATGGCCGCCATATAGTCCTGGAACCGGCCCTTGCGCTCGAACCGCTCGCGAAACGGGCTGGCCTTGAGGAAAGGCAGAATGCGCGGGGCGATGCCGCCGGCGATATAGACCCCGCCGCGGGCACCGGTGGTCAGCGCGATGTCTCCGGCCACGGCACCGAGGATGGCGCAGAACCGGGCCAGGGTGGCCCCGCAGTGGCTGTTGGGGTTCTCGAGCGCCTCGGTCGTGATCTGGGCCGGGTCGTCGATATGGGTCTCGCGCCCGTCGATCTCGGCGAGGGCCCTGTGCATGTTCAGCAGGCCCGGTCCGCAGATCAGCCGCTCGATCGAGACGCGCTCATAGCGGCGACGCAGGATGCGCAGGATCTCGTCCTCGATGGGGTCGCCCGGTGCGAAACAGGCGTGGCCGCCCTCCGTCGGCATGGCGATTTCCCGTCCCTGGTGGTCCCGGGCGAGGGCCGAGACGCCGAAGCCGGTGCCCGGGCCGAGGACGGCGATGGCAGCATGGGGGTCGCCGGAAGCAGGGCCGCCGAGCGCGGCGAGCTGGTCCGCCGGAACGACCGGCGCACCCCAGGCCAGGGCCTCGAAATCATTGATCAGCCGCACGGGGTTCAGGCCGAGGGTCTGCAGTTCGGCCTCGGACACCCGCCAGGGCGAATTGGTCAGGTCGATCTCGCCGTCGGTCACCGGCCCCGCCACGGCGAGGACGCCGCCCGTCGGCTTGATGTCACAGCCGTCGAGAAAGGCCTTCACGCCGCCGAGGAAGGTCGGATGCTCGGACGCCGGAAAGCTCTGATGGTGCTCAAGCACCGGCCGACCCTCGACCATATGGGCCAGGGCAAAGCGGGCGTTGGTTCCGCCGACGTCACCGACGAGAAGGGTCCGGTCCCAGGCTACGGTCATTGAGGCGTCCTTTGCATCAGGCGTCGACCATGCGGTCCACGGGATTGGCGTCCGGCGGCGCATCGGCGTGGCCGTTCGTGGCATCCGGCGAGGCGAAGCAGATCGAGGCACCGGCCTCGGCCGTGCCGACCATCTGGCGGAAGGCACCGAACAGTTCGCGGCCATAGCCCCAGGCCGCGCCCTCGGCATGAACCTGTGACCGGGTCGCGGCGGGACGGGCGGCCAGGTCGGGGACGCTGACGGTGGTCAGCACACCGGCCTCGGCGTCGAGGCGGATGATGTCCCCGTCCCGCACATGGGCGAGGGGGCCGCCGGCGAGGGCCTCGGGCGAGACATGGATGGCGGCGGGCGTCTTGCCCGAGGCCCCGGACATGCGGCCGTCGGTGACGAAGGCGACCTTGAAACCCTTGTCCTGAAGCACGGACAGGGCCGGTGACAGGCTGTGCAACTCGGGCATGCCGTTGGCGCGGGGGCCCTGGAAGCGCAGGACGACCACCACGTCGCGGTTCAGCCTGCCGTCCCTGAAGGCCTGGAGCGCGTCTTCCTGGGTCTCGAACACGGCGGCGGGGGCTTCGACGATGCGGTTCTCCGGCTTGACCGCCGAGACCTTGATCACCGCCCGGCCGAGGTCGCCCTGCACAAGGCGCAGGCCGCCCTCGCGGTCGAAGGGATCGGAGGCGGGGCGGAGAATGTCCGTGTCCAGACTTTCCTTGACGCCGTCCTTCCAGACCAGTTCGCCGTCGACCATCATCGGCTCCTGGAAATAGGGGTGGATGCCCTCGCCCATGACGGTGACCACGTCGG
>JBEIJS010000246.1:0-1711 GCA_040380105.1 Caulobacteraceae bacterium
GCGGCACCCGGATGTGGAACTATGGCTCCAGCGCCGAGGCGCTCGAGGATGTGCTGCGTCTGTCGAAGGGCATGAGCTACAAGAATGCGGTCGCCGACCTGGAAATGGGCGGCGGCAAGTCGGTCATCATCGGCGATTCCCGGAACCAGAAGACGCCCGAACTGTTCCGCGCCTTCGGCCAGGCGGTCGATACCCTGGGAGGCCTCTATTATGCGGCGGAAGACGTCGGCGTGTCGGTGTCCGATATCGCCGAGGCCCGCAAGGTCACCCCCTTTGTGCTGGGCCTGAACGACGGTCCGGAAGCCTCGGGCGATCCCAGCCCGGTCACCGCCGAGGGCGTCTACCGCTCGACCCTGGCCGTCGCCCGGCGCCTGTGGAAACAGGACGACCTGACCGGCCTGACCGTCTCCCTGCAGGGCATCGGCCATGTGGGGGGCTATCTGGCTGACAAGCTGCACGCCGCCGGTGCGAAACTGGTCATGACCGACGTCAATACCGCCCTGCTGGCCGAGGTCGCGGCCCGCACCGGTGCGGAGATCGTGGCCCCCGACGCCATCTATGACGTCAAGGCCGACATCTATGCCCCCTGCGCCCTCGGCGCGACGCTGAACCTCCAGACGCTGGACCGGCTGACGGTCAAGGCCGTGGTCGGTGCCGCCAACAACCAGCTGGCCACCCCGGACATCGGCCAGATCCTGTTCGAGCGCGGCGTGCTCTATGCGCCCGACTATGTCGTCAACGGCGGCGGCATCATCAATGTGGCCTCCGAGCTGCGCGCCCGTCAGACCGGCACCGCCTATGACCCGGCCTGGGTCGAGACCAAGCTGTCGCGTCTGATGGACACGCTGGAAGAGGTGCTGGAGCGTTCCGCGACCGAGAAGCGGCCGACCCACCAGATCGCCGACGCCATCGCCGAGGCCCGCATCAACGCCGCGCGCGACGCCAAGGCCGAGCAGCGCAGGGCGGCTTAGGCTCTCCACCGTTCAGAGCTCCGTTCGAATCTGACGCACCGGTCTGGTCCGCTGCGCCCTGCCGACCTGCGACGTGCCCAGAGGGCGAACTCAAGCAAGGCGTGACATTCTTCAAGGCGTCACGCCGGTTCCTCAAGGGATAGGGCTCGATCACCGGAGCGAGCGGAACGCCGACCACGTGGTGAGGCACAGCGTAGGCCTCAACACGCACATGCTTCCAGTCTCCGGCGATAGGTTTATAAAAATACGGAAATGCGTAGTCCGGCTTGTTTTTTCTGACAAAACTCAAACTGGACAAAGGTTTACAAATCTGCCAAAATCCTGAGCATGGCTAAGGATTATCCCAGCAAGCTAAACCGGTTACAACAGGAGCTTCCGGAGGGATTCCTGGCCGATGCGGCCTGGCTGGAGGCGAGAGGCTACTCGTCTTCCCTGCGAAACCAGTACGTGAAGGCAGGCTGGCTCTATCAGCCCGCCCGACGCGTGTACCGCCGCACATCCGGACCGCTGACCTGGCAACAGGTGGTCACCTCGCTGCAAGTCCTCCTCGACCACCCGCTGACGGTCGGCGGACGCAGCGCCCTCGAAGCACAGGGCTACGCCCACTATCTGGCCAGTGCGCTGCGCGAGGTTCACCTCTACGGCCCGACACGGCCGCCGACCTGGGTGGCTGACCTTCCGCTCGACGTGACGTTTCACTGGCACAACAGCCTGCGGCTCTTCCCGGATGATCCGGTTCC
>JBEIJS010000247.1:0-1658 GCA_040380105.1 Caulobacteraceae bacterium
CAGCGAAACCGGGCAGGGCGCGGATGCCCGTCAGTACGCGGTCGATGGACGCCCGGGGCCGGCGATGGTGCCGTTCAGCCCCTCATGGGCGACCAGCAGGGTGCCGCGGACGTCCGGGCGGCACAGGGCGTCGAGGCGATCGCGCACGGCGGCGCAGTCAGCGATGGTCGCGAACCGGTAGAGGGCGGCGACGCGGATGGGGGTGGATGGACGGGTCACCAGAGACGCTTTCGCGCAAATGCATGCCCGGAGCCAGACTTGAGATAGCGCTCGAGGGCTCTGGCTTTCTCAGGATCGGTAAAAGCCAGATAGGTCACCAGCCGCCAGGGCCTGAATTTCGCTGTATGAGATGACTGCCCCGCGTTGTGCGCCGCCAGCCGGGTGCGGAGGTCATCTGACAAGCCGATGTAGTGCTGATCGGGGTGTTCGATGTGACCTGCCCCCTCTGGTCCCGCGCTCATAAAGGGCCGGCCGCAGGCTTCATCGCTGATCTTGGGCTCCGGAGGGAACGGCCGGGCGGCCCGCAATGGCCTCAGGATTGGCATCTGCGGCGAACATGGCGGCGATCCGGCCAGCATAGCCTTCTGCGGGGAAGAGGGCCTCGATTATGTCAGCGCCTCGCCTTACCGGGTGCCCGTCGCGCGGCTGGCAGCAGCGCAGGCGGCATTGAGGGGCTGAGCCGTCGCCAGATTGTCGGACCACCGTCTTTCTGTTTCGATGGCGGCACACAGATAAAGGGGAGGGGCGCTTAATCCATGCGCGCGTTTTTCAAGTGGCTGGGCATCGTCCTCGTAGGCCTCGCGGTCGGGGCCGGCGTTGCCATCTGGCAGATCCGCAACTCGGGGATGGGAGAGGATATCAGCATCGGCCCCTGGACGACCGGCGGCGACATCGGGACGAAGGCGACCGATCTCAAGACCCGCGCCGCCGTCGCGCTGCGCGGTCTGCTCGCCCTTCCGAAGGAGGAAGCGCGCTATTTCACCACCCGCACCGACAGCGCAGGTCAGCCGCTTTCCGGCAAATGCAGCTATGTGATCGCGGGCGGCCCCATTGAGGCCCGCTGGTGGAGCATTACCCTTTATGATCCGCGCGGATGGCTGGTCGTCAACCGTTGGAACCGCCACTCGGTCGGCAGCGCTGCGGTCACGCCTGATGCAGCGGGCAATTGGTCCTTCACTGTCTCGCCCGAACAACGGGATGGCAACTGGATCCCGACGGCCACTGACGGAAATTTCGACCTGACGCTGCGTGCCTATCGTCCGAGCGGCGGCCTTGCCACCGATCCGGGAGCGGCACGCCTGCCCACCATCACCCGCGGGGAGTGCCGCCCATGATGCGCTGGATTGCCCCAACGGTTGTCGGTATCGCATGCGCTGCTGGCGCATGGTATTTCACCATGTCAGTGACGCCCTATGTGCTGATGGAGGTGGCGACCCGGCGCATCACCACGCAGTCGCCCTGGAACAGCTTCACCCACGCCCCTCCGGTCGATGCGCGCCTGCAGTTCGTTGTGCGGCCGAGTCCCGATCTCCTCTATTCTTCCTGCCCGTTCGACCTGTCAGCCGGACCAGTGGAGGTGACAGCGGTTCCGGTGCCGGATCGCTACAGTTCGATCAGCGTGTTCGATTCTCGTACCGATGTCGTGTTCGTAAAGAATG
>JBEIJS010000248.1:0-1651 GCA_040380105.1 Caulobacteraceae bacterium
AAGAACAGGCTGACCGTCGCAGCCAGCACCATCAACCCCATGAGCGCGGCCTGCCGTCCCGGCAGCGAGGCCGCCGCCACCGTTACCGGGGCGACCAGCAGCAGACAGAAGGGGTTCTGCAGGCCGCCGGTCAGTCCCAGCAGGATCGACAGCTGCAGGATGTCAAAACCCAGATGCGCCGCTGTCTGCCGGCCGTCGGGCAAGGAGCCGTCGCTGCGCTTCAGCCGCGCCGTGGCGTTCAGGTTCATCGCCACACTGGCGGCGATGGCGGCCAGACACCCCCATAGCGGCAGATCGAAATGGAAATAGAGACCGGCCACCGCGATCGTGGCACTCTGCCCGGCAATGGCCATCCAGCGCAGGATGACGAGGGTGCGCAGGGACAGGCCCCGGCTGCGGCGCGGCAGGTTACGCCAGACCGGGACACGGCCCGGATCATCGGACGCGGACGTCGACTGCGTCTTTTGAGGCTCTTGGGACAGGCTCACCTCTCTTCTATAGACCTGTCGTGCGCAAGCGTGCGCGTTTTTGAGGGGGCCATGATGCCGCGCCGTTCCATCCTGCTGTTCGCCGGCGCCTGTGTCGCCCTCGCCGCCATCGTGGCGGTCGGGACCATCGCGATGGTGACCGGTCGCGACGACGGCAGTCTGGCCGCGGGCCAGATCAGCTCAACGGGCCAGCCCGACGTCGGCGGCCCCTTCCAGCTGGTCAATCAGGACGGTCAGACCGTCGACCAGACCCTGTTGAACGGGAAATGGTCGCTAGTCTTCTTCGGCTTCACCTATTGCCCGGACTATTGCCCGACTACGTTACAGATGCTCGAGGCAACCAAACAGGCGCTGGGGGACCGGGCCGACGGCATCCAGATCGTCTTCATCTCGATCGACCCGGAGCGTGACACCCCCCAGGCGCTGAAGGACTATCTGTCCTCGGACGGCTTTCCCGAGGGCGTCATCGGCCTGACCGGCACGCCGGAACAGGTCCGGGCCGCCGCCACGGCCTACAGGGCCGTCTACCAGAAGGTCGGCGAGGGCGAGGGCTATGCGATGAACCATTCGCTGACCATCTATCTGATGGGCCCGGACGGCCGGATGCGAAGCGCCCTGGGCCATGATCTGGGGCCCGCCAATGCGGCCCGGGTCATCGAACAGGCCATGGCGCGAGGGTAATCCTCCCCCATCGGGAGAGAGGAACCGCGAAGCGGTGGAGGGGTGCCGGCCCCACGCTCCGGCGTCCTGATCCAACCACCCCTCCACCACGCTTCGCGCGGTCCCCCTCCCCCTTCGCCTCGCTTGGAGGAGGAATAAATCTTTTTGCAGTGCAATGCGTTCTATGGTGCTCTGCCGCGTAACGGCAGGGCCGCTCCAAGGATTCCATGCTCTATTCGCTTCACGAGCTCGCCTACCATTCGGCGACGCCGTTCCGGTTCGGGGCCCAGTTGGCCCGCCAGTTCTGGACCTCTCCCTTCAATCCGGCCTCGGACACCGCGATCGGCCGCACGGCCCTGGCTTCGGCCGGCCTGTTCGAGAGTGTGACGCGCCGTTACGGCAAGCCCGCCTGGGGCCTTGAGACCCTGACCATCGGCGGCAAGTCCGTGCGCACCACCGAACAGGTGATCTGGTCCTCGCCCTGGTGCCGGCTGGTACGGTTC
>JBEIJS010000249.1:0-1636 GCA_040380105.1 Caulobacteraceae bacterium
GGCGGCGCAGCCCATGTTTTACGCCGTAATCTCTCCACGATGTTCTAGAACGGTGCCGCTTGCCGCGCGTTGAGATGGCGAATGAATCGTCTGCAAGGAGCCTGACTTGGCCAACATCACCCTGGTCGATGACGACGAGAACATCGTCGCCTCCGTTTCACTGGCGCTGGAAAGCCATGGCCACAAGGTCACGGCCTGGCACGACGGTGCCTCCGGACTTGAGGCGCTGGAAACCAGCCCGCCCGATCTGGTCATCCTCGATGTGAAGATGCCGCGCATGGACGGGATGGAGGTGCTGCGCCGCCTGCGCCAGACCTCGCAGATCCCGGTCATCATGCTGACGTCCAAGGACGAGGAGATCGACGAGATCCTCGGGTTCAACCTCGGTGCCGACGACTATATCCACAAGCCGTTCAGCCAGCGTCTGCTGATCGAGCGGGTCAAGGCCCTGCTGCGCCGGACCGGTGCCGACGGGGCCGAGCCCGAGCCCTCGGGTGAAGGCTCCACCAAGGCGATCCGGCGCGGCAAGCTGTCGATGGATCCGGCCCGCCACGAGAGCACCTGGGAAGGCCGGCCGGTCAAGCTGACCGTGACCGAGTTCCTGCTGCTGCAGGCCCTGGCCCAGCGGCCCGGGTTCGTGAAGAGCCGCGACAACCTGATGGACGCCGCCTACGACGATCAGGTCTATGTCGATGACCGCACCATCGACAGCCACGTCAAACGCATGCGGAAGAAATTCCGGGTGGTCGACCCCGAGTTCGACGCCATCGAGACCCTGTATGGCGTTGGATACCGCTACCGCGAAAGCTGATCCGCCGCTCCCGCCGGGAGAGGTTGAACCGCGCCGTCGCCTGAAACGCTTCAGCGGGTCGCGGCTCGGCGGGCTGATTCTCGCGCTCAACCTGCTGAGCCTGCTGATCCTGTTCGTCGGGGCCCTGTTGCTGAACGAGTGGCAGCGGGGCCTGATCGAAGCGCGGCAGCAAACCCTGAAGGCCCAGGGGGAACTGCTGGTCACTGTGCTGGGCAATGAGGAAATCACCCGGGGCGATCCACAGCCAGCGCTGGATCCGTTCAAGGCGGGTGAGCTGCTGATCGACAACTTCATTCCCGAAGGGCAACGGGCGCGACTGTTCGACATCGACGGCCTGCTGGTCGCAGACAGCTATGCTGTGACCGAGGTGATCCCGGGGCAGCCCCTGCCCCCGGCCCTGCCCGCCGGCACGGCCCCGCCCGCGCCTGATCCCGATTCGGAGAACCGCGATGCGGCGGGGCTCGAGCGCGCCCGCGCCGCCCTTGCCGCCGAGGTTGAAGCGGCGTTGGATGGCGAGCCGCAGGCGACCTTGCGGCTTTCGGAAAGCGGCGACCGGGTGGTGTCCGTGTCCATCCCTGTGCGGCATGTGCAGCAGGTTCTGGGCGTGCTGACGCTGGAGGCCGGCGACGTCGACAAGACCCTGTCGGCCCAGCGCCGGGCCCTGATGCCCTTCGCCCTCGTCGCGCTGGCGGTAAACCTGCTGGGGTCTTTGCTGATGCACCTGTTCGTGGCGCGGCCGGTGATGCGGCTGTCGGCGGCGGCGGATGAGGTGCGGCTGCAAAGGGCGCGGGCCATCTCCCTGCCCGATCTGGAAGGCCGCAAGGA
>JBEIJS010000250.1:0-1608 GCA_040380105.1 Caulobacteraceae bacterium
CCTCGCCGTTCGCGGCCAAGCGCGCCCGTAGCTCAGCTGGATAGAGCATCAGACTACGAATCTGAGGGTCGGACGTTCGAATCGTTCCGGGCGCGCCATCGTCTCCCCGAAAACCGCCGACGCGACGCGACCTGTGCGGGCACCGGCCCGGCTCAGAAGGTCAGGCGGGCTTCTGCGGCCAGATGGTATTCTCCGTCACCGGTCAGGTCCGCGCCGCCGCGCAGGCGGGTAGACCAGGTCTGGCCGTCCTCGAGCGTATAGCTGGCTTCGATGAGGACCGGTCGGCCCGTAACCTCGGCCAGCGAGGACCGGCGGGAAACGATTTCGGTATCGAGGCCGTCCGCGGTCGGCGCCCTGTAGTTCAGGTCCAGGTGACCGGAGACGGCCTGCGGCGCGGCGCGCAGCGCCATGGCGAGGCTTTCCCGCAGCGCGGCCTTGCCCGGGCCGGTCCGGGAGACGCGGGCACCGACTTCGCCGGAAACAAGGACGCTGTCCGAAAATCCGATCGGTCCACGCGACGCCGGCGCACCGATCGCGGTGGTCTCGGCGGCACCATAGACCTCCCAGGCACCAAAGGTGCGACTGGCAGCCAGGCCGACACTGTTGAGCATGAACGGCGCATCGAAGCTCGATAGATCGGACGCAAGATCATAGTAGCCATGGCGCTGGACCATGCTTGTCAGGCTGATGCCGACAATCGTGCGGCTGTCGGGTCGGGCCCAGTAGCCCAGACCGACCGTGGAATGGCGCATGGGGGAGCGGTCCATCTCCATGCGTTGCTCGAAGTCCGTCGCGCCCGGCCGGACGACCAGTCGATGGCCGTCGTCCTCGCTGATGCCGGGGCTGGCGCCGAGCGAAGTCGCGCCGAAGACCACCAGCCGGCCGCCACTGTTCATCGGCAGGCTCACGCCGGTCAGCGCCGAGCGGCCGAGCAGATCCGAAGAGGCAAAGAAGCTCAGGGGCCTCAGGCCCGGGTCCGACGCGAAGTCCGAGCGGGTCTCGGTGGCGCCGGTGAGGCGCAGGGCGAGGACTGCGCCGCCCATGGGCGCGTCCATGCCCGCGCGAAGGGTCCGGTCCATCGCAAACCGCCCGGTTCCCGCCGCGGCACGGGGCCCGAAGCCGACGTAGGCGACCGGAGCCGAGGGCCCCGCGAAGAAATTCGGGGCCCAGCCGCCCTGCCCGCCCATGTCGATCGCCGAAGCGCTGACCGTTCCCGGATCACGCGCGGCCGCCCGGACCGAGAAATTGCTGACCTCATTGAGGGCGTAGTCACGACCATAGGCGTCAAACGCCGTCACACCGGACAGCCAACCGGCCGCCTTCCCCATGACCGGGGCAACGGTCAGCGAGGCCCCCGACACGACGACTGCCTGGCCGTTCGGCGCGATGATGGCCGTGGTTCCCGCGTTCTGGAACGCCCTTTCGACGTTCAACAGCCCCCTGCCGTAGACGGGATCGACACCCCTTGCCCCGATGTCCGTGGCGGAATTCAACAGGATGTCGGCCACCGTGGCAGGTCTGGCCTTCAGGGCCGGCCACCGCCCTTCCAGCAGCGCCGCCGCACCCGCCACGATCGGGGTCGCCATGCTGGTTCCGGACATGTAGCCG
>JBEIJS010000251.1:0-1543 GCA_040380105.1 Caulobacteraceae bacterium
CACCGAGATCGCTTCGCCGACCAGATGGGCGTTGAGGGCGTTCATCACCGTCTGCGCGGGCCAGGCCTTTTCCAGATCGAGGATGATGACCTGACCGGTGGCATGGACGCCGGTGTCGGTGCGGCCGGCGGCGGCGAGGCGCACGGTCTCGCCGCAGAAGGCGGTGATGGCGGCCTCGACGGAGCCCTGCACCGTCGGCTGATCAGTCTGGGCCTGAAAGCCGTTATAGGCCGAGCCGTCGTATTCGAGCGTGAGCCGATATCTCGGCATGTCGCGTCTCCCTACCGCTCGCCCCGCGTCCCCGCCTTCGCGGGGATGACGACGTCGCTGCTTGAGGGAGAGAGCACCGTTCCTGCCGGCAGCGGGAAGCCGCGCAGCATTTCTTCGGCCGACTGGACCGCCTTGCCCGCGCGCTGGACCCGGAGCAGGTCGACCGCACCCTCGCCGCAGGCGATGCGCAGGGTGCCGTCCAGAACCTGACCGGCCGTGCCCGAGCCGTCCGGCGCGACCCGCGACATCAGCACCTTGATCCGCACCGGCCCATCCTCGCCCGGAACCTCGAACCAGGCCCCGGGGAAGGGCGAGAGGCCGCGGATGTGGGCGTCGATCTCCGCCGCCGGGCGGGACCAGTCGATCCGGGCCTCGGCGGGGGTGATCTTCCTGGCATAGGTCGGCTCGCCGACCTGTTCCGTGCCCTCGACGCCGCCGCGCTCGATGGCGGCCAGGGCCCGGGGCCAGAGGCCGGCGCCGATGTGGGACATGCGCTCGCCGAGGCTGGCGGCGGTGTCATCGGCGCGGATGTCGAGGATTTCCGACAGCAGGATCGCGCCCTCGTCGAGGCCCTCGGACATGCGCATGATCTGGACGCCGGTCTGGCGGTCGCCGGCCATGATGGCGCGCTGGATCGGGGCGGCGCCGCGCCAGCGGGGCAGGAGGGAGCCGTGCAGGTTGAAACAGCCGAGGCGGGGCGCGTCGAGCACCTCGGCCTTGAGGATCTGGCCATAGGCGACGACGCAGGCGGCATCGACCTCGAGGCCTTTGAACGTCGCGATGGCCTCGGCCGACTTCATCGAGGCGGGGGTGAAGACCGGCAGGCCCATGGTTTCGGCGAAGGCCTGGACCGGCGAGGGCGTCAGCTTCTGGCCCCGCCCGCGCGGCTTCGGCGGCTGGGACCAGACCCCCACGATCTCATGGCCCGAGGCGATGAGCTCGGCCAGGGACGGCACGGCGAATTCGGGGGTACCCATGAAGGCGAGGCGCATCCGCGCGCTTTGCCCTAAGCGCGGGGCGGGGACAAGGCGAGCCCTCGCGTTTGCTCGCCTCGAAAATCGCAGTCAGCCCG
The DNA here is from genome assembly GCA_040380105.1 of Caulobacteraceae bacterium. Lineage (GTDB taxonomy): Bacteria > Pseudomonadota > Alphaproteobacteria > Caulobacterales > Caulobacteraceae > Brevundimonas. The sequence goes on from JBEIJS010000251.1 coordinate 1,343, forward strand.
GGCTCCAGCGCATCGTCGTTTCCGTCCTTGGCCGGTCAGTACCCCGTATTCACAACCAGCCGCGAACAGGCGGAAACCTGGGCCAATGTCGATGACATTCTCACCGCAAGCTGCATTTGTTCTTCTGGAGACATCTGGGTCGGGGCCTCATCTCCTTGCGAAGGCATGTGTGGAGGCAGGCTTTCCACCGTGACGGATGAA
>JBEIJS010000252.1:0-1530 GCA_040380105.1 Caulobacteraceae bacterium
GGCCTTGACCCCGCCGAAAGGCAGACGGGGATCAGACGCCGTCATGCCATTGATCGCGGTGAAACCAGCCTCGATCCCGTCGATAAACCGGGCCTTTTCATCCTCGTCACGGGTCCACACGGCCGAGCCCAGACCAAAGCGCGTGACATTGGCCAGAGCGATCGCCTCGCTCGCGCTGGCGACCCGAAACAGGCAGGCGACCGGTCCGAACAGCTCCTCTCCATAAGCAGGGGCCGAGACAGGAACATCCGTCAAAAGTCCCGGCCGGTAGAAATACCCGGGCCCGTCGAGGGGTCGGGCGCCCTCCGAAACCTTCGCCCCGGACGCCAGAGTGTCGGCGACCTGACGTATCAGATCGTCGCGAATGCGGGAGGTCGCCAGCGGCCCCATGTCGGTCGCCGGATCGAGAGGGTCGCCGACACGCAGGGCCGCGATCTCTGAGCGGCAGGCCTCGTGAAAGTCCCCATAGACATCGGCATGAACGATGAACCGCTTGGCGGCGATGCAGGACTGACCGGCGTTCTGCATGCGCGAGCGCACCGCAACTGCAGCCGCGGCGGAGACATCCGCGCTCGGCATGACGATGAAGGGATCCGATCCGCCGAGCTCGAGCACCGACTTCTTGAGGTGACGGCCGGCCTCGATCGCGCAGCTCACGCCCGCCGCCTCGCTGCCTGTGAGGGTGAGAGCGCGGATCCTCGGATCGGCGATGACCCCGGCGACGGACCCCGAAGGAATGAGAAGCGTCTGAAAGGCGCCTTCCGGGAAGCCCGCCTCGCGAAAAATCTCCTCGATCGCCAGCGCGGAACCAGGAACGTTCGAGGCGTGCTTGAGCAAGCCCACATTCCCAGCCGCCAGCGCCGGGGCGGCGAACCTGAAGACCTGCCAGAACGGAAAATTCCAGGGCATCACGGCCAGTACGGGCCCCAGGGGAAGCCAGCGCACATAGGCGCCCCCGCCCCGGTCCTCGTCAGCGAGCATGTCGCCGGCGCGCTCCGCATAATACCTGCAGACGGATGCGCATTTGGCGATCTCGGCGCGCGACTGCGAGATCGGCTTTCCCATCTCGAGGGTGATGAGCTGGGCCCAGCGATCGGCTTCAGCCTCAAGGATCCCGGCCGCCCGTCTCAGGCAGGCCAGACGATCCTCAAGACGCGACCGGTCCGCGAACGCCGGAAAGACGGCGGCGGCCGAGGCGAGGCGCGCCTCCAGCTGAACGGAGGTGAGCTCCTCATAAGATGCGAGCGCCTCGCCTGTGGCCGGATTGATCGATCTCATGAACCATCCTCGCGTTCTCATCGATACGGTTTCCTTGAACCCTATCCGGGCTTCGGGCAACTCCGCCCCTCCCAAACGCCGGCGGCTGGTCTAAAGTGAACGAACACGCAGACTTGACCAGGGAGATCGCGCTCATGGCCTATCAGGACATTCTCTACACCGCCGAAGACGGCGTCGCCGTCGTCCGCCTCAACCGACCCGATCGCCTGAACGCCTGGCGCTCCCAGATGGATCAAGAGGTCCGGGTCGCCA
>JBEIJS010000253.1:0-1413 GCA_040380105.1 Caulobacteraceae bacterium
CGATCGTTACCAGGGCGAGAGCGGACGACTGTTCGGCGTCCTTGACCGGCAACTGGCGGATCATGAATGGCTGGCCGGAGACTATTCCATCGCCGACATCGCCAACTGGTGCTGGGTCCGGACCCACAAATGGTCGGGTGTGGACATCGGACCGTTCGAACATCTTCAGCGCTGGGTCGCGGCCATTGCGGCCCGGCCGGCGGCCCAGGCGGGCATCAAGGTGCCGTTTGACCTCGAGGCCATGATGGCGGCCACCCGCGGCGGTGCCGAGACCTTCGCCCGAGGGGGACAAACCCTGGTCAACATGGGTGGGTCCAAGGATTGACCGGCATGTTTTCCGCGCTCGGGCGCGAGGTTCGGTTCCTGAGGGGCGGACTGCGCATGCTGGCCCGGATTTCCCGTCTCAAGCCGGGCTCCGGCGTCAATCTCGCCGATGATCTCGAAGGGGCGGTCGACCGTCATTCTGCGCGGGTTGCGATCCTGTTCGAGGACGAGCGCTGGACCTATGCCGACCTCGAGAGGCGGGCCAACCGCTATGCCGCCTGGGCGCTGGGCCGGGGGCTGAAGCCGGGTGCGACGGTCGCCCTGTTCATGGAGAACCGGCCTGACTATCTGGCGATCTGGTTCGGCATGGCCAAGGTCGGATTGTCGACGGCCCTGATCAACACCCAGCTGACCGGGGCCGGCCTGGCCCATTGTGTCGACACCGCCGGGGCCGATCATGTCATCGTCGACGCCCCGCTGGCGGAGTCCTGGCGGTCTGCCCGGGCCCATCTGCGGACGGCGGCGACCGCCTGGCTGTCCGGTGGTGTGGCTGAGGATTTCGCCGCGCTCGACCCGCTGCTGCTGGACGCCTCGTCCGCGCGCCCCGACCGGCAGCTGCGCGCCGGCATCCGGGCCGAGGACCTGGTCCTGCTGATCTACACCAGCGGCACGACCGGCCTGCCGAAGGCTGCGCGGATCACCCACCTGCGCATGCTGCTGACCATGCATTCCTTTTCGGCGGCCACCGGATCGACCGCGCGCGACGTGATCTATGCGCCCCTGCCGCTCTATCACACGGTCGGCGGGGTCTGTGCGCCCGGCATCGCGCTGACGGTGGGCGGGGCCATCGGCCTGCGCCGCCAGTTCTCGGCCAGCGCCTTCTGGAGCGACTGCGTCCGTTTCGACGCCACCCTGTTTCAGTATATCGGCGAGCTCTGCCGCTATCTGCTCAACGCGCCGGACCACCCGGACGAGCGTCGGCACCGGCTCCGGCTGGTGATCGGCAACGGGTTGCGGCCGGACGTCTGGGACCGGTTCCAGGCGCGGTTCGCCATCCCCCGGATCCTCGAATTCTACGGCGCGACCGAAAGCAATCTGACCCTGTTCAACCTCGATGGCGGGCCCCATGCGATCGGTCGGGTTCCCGGC
>JBEIJS010000254.1:0-1361 GCA_040380105.1 Caulobacteraceae bacterium
ATGGCGGGGCCGCCACCTATGTCGCCGAACACGCCCCACCCGGAAAGCGCGGCTTCTACACCAGCTTCATCCAGATCACCGCGACCGCCGGCCTCCTGCTCAGCCTTCTGGTCATCCTCGGTGTACGGACGATTGTCGGCGAGGAGGCCTTCAAGGACTGGGGCTGGCGTATCCCCTTCCTCGTCTCGATCCTGCTGCTGGGCGTGTCGCTATGGATCCGGCTCAGACTGGCCGAGAGCCCGGCCTTCGCCCGCATGAAGGCCGAGGGCAAGGGATCAAAAACGCCGCTCAAGGACAGTTTCGGCCGCTGGCCCAATCTGAAACTGGTGCTGCTGGCCCTCGTCGGCCTGACCGCGGGTCAGGCGGTGGTCTGGTATACGGGCCAGTTCTACGCCCTGTTCTTTCTCGAAAAGACGCTCAAGGTCGACGGGCCACTGGCCAATATCCTGATCGCCATCTCGCTCCTCCTGGCGACGCCCTTCTTCGTCTTCTGGGGCTGGCTGTCGGACAAGGTCGGCCGCAAGCCGATCATCCTCACCGGCTGCCTGCTGGCCGCCCTGACCTGGTTTCCCCTCTTCCATGCCCTCACCGGCGCGGCCAATCCGCAACTGGCCGCGGCCACGGCCAGCGCCCCGGTGAGCGTCCATGCCGATCCTTCCGACTGCGCCTTCCAGTTCGACCCCGTCGGCAAGACCGTGTTCGACAGCTCCTGCGATCTGGCCAAGTCATACCTGGCCAAGGCCGGCGTGACCTACGTCAATGTCGCCGCTCCTGCGGGGTCCGTGGCCGAGGTCCGCATCGGCGACGTGGTCGTGACCGGTTTCGACGGCGCGGCCCTGTCCCGTCCCGACTTCGCCGCCCGCAAGACGGAATGGGAAGCCGGCCTCGGCACCGCCCTGGCCTCAGCCGGCTATCCGGCCAAGGCGGACAGCTCGCTCGTCAACAGGCCGATGGTGGTCGGCATCCTGTTCCTGCTCGTGATCTATGTGACCATGGTCTACGGCCCGATCGCGGCGGCCCTGGTCGAGATGTTCCCGACCAGTATCCGGTACACCTCGATGTCCCTGCCCTACCACATCGGCAACGGCTGGTTCGGCGGCTTCCTTCCGACCACAGCCTTCGCCATGGTCGCCGCCACGGGCAACATCTACTACGGCCTCTGGTATCCGGTGGTGGTGGCGCTCGTCACCGTGGTGGTCGGCTTCCTGTTCATCCGTGACCGGAAGGATGTGGACCTGCACACCTGAGGCAGCCCGGCCGACGTGCAGGCCGTCCTGCGGCTGCAGCAGGGAGGTGGCGCTGCGCTGTTCGTCCCGCTTGGCGTTCGCCTCGTTCTGGGCCTGATCCATCTTGCGGATCGC
>JBEIJS010000255.1:0-1354 GCA_040380105.1 Caulobacteraceae bacterium
CCGAGAAGGACGGCGTCGAGCCTGCCGCCCTCGGCCATCAGTGCGCGGGCGGCCAGGGCGGCGGCCCGGTCGACGGTGACGGCGGGATGGAACAGGGGCACGAAGCGCGCCGCGGCGGCGGGACCTGACAGCAGGGTCTGCTTCAGCAGGGCCGCGTTGGATTCGGGCGAGGTCTCCGGAACGTAGCGTTCGTCGATCAGGGTGACGGCGACGCGCGACCAGTCGAGGTCGGCCTGCGCCATGCGGCGGTAGATCGGCGCGGGCGTCGAGCCGCCGGAACCGGCGAAGACCGCCTTGCCCGTATCGGTGAGGGCGGTGGCGAGTGCGTCAGTCAGGCGGTCGGCGCAGGCGTCCGCCCAGGCGACGCTGTCGGCGAAGGACTCGATAGCGGGCGCGGTCTCACCCATGCCCGGTGTTCCATTCCCGGCCGCCGCGCTCCAGCAGCAGGTCGGCGTCCGCCGGACCCCAGGTTCCGGCCGCATACTCCTTGGGCTTGAAGGCCGCGCCGCGCCAGGCGTCGGAGACCTCATCGACCCATTTCCAGGCCTGTTCGGCCTCATCACGACGGACGAACAGGGTGGAGTCCCCGGACAGGGCGTCAAGCAGCAGCCGCTCATAGGCGATGCGCCGGCGCGGGGGCCTGCCACCCTTGTCGCCCTGGCCCCAGGACAGGGACATCTGGATCGGCTGCAGCTGCATGCGCTGATCCAGACCCGGCTTCTTGTTCATCACCGACAGGGCAATGTCTTCCTCGGGCTGGAGCTCGATGACCAGCCGGTTGGCGGCGATATTGCCGCGCTCGCCGTGGTCGAAGATGGAGTGTGGCACAGGCTTGAACTGGATGACGATCTCGGTCCGCTTCTCCGCCAGCCGTTTGCCGGTGCGCAGGAAGAAGGGGGTACCGGCCCAGCGCCAGTTGTCGATATCGACGCGCATGGCGACGAAGGTCTCGGTGTCGGAGGCCTGGCCACGCTCCTCGGAATAGGCTGTGGCCGCCTTCCCCTCGCTGGTACCGGCGACGTACTGGCCGCGCACCGTCACACGCTCGGCTTCATGCTCCGTGATCGGACGGAGTGAGCGGATGACCTTCACCTTCTCGTTGCGGACCGAGTCCGGATCGAGGTCGGACGGCGGCTCCATGGCGACCAGGCAGTGCAGCTGGAGCATGTGGTTCTGCAGCATGTCCCTCAGGGCGCCGTATTCGTCATAGTAGGGCCAGCGGTCGCCGACGCCGAAGGTCTCCGCGACCGTGATCTGGACGTGGTCGATCGACAGGCTGTTCCAGAGCGGCTCGAAGATGGTGTTGCCGAAACGCAGGGCGATCAGGTTCTGGACCGTCTCCTTGCCGAGGTAG
>JBEIJS010000256.1:0-1312 GCA_040380105.1 Caulobacteraceae bacterium
CCGCACAACTCTCGGCGGCCGTGAGGTCGCACCCCTCCCTCAACGCCAGGGCCGCAAGACCGCGATAGAGAAGCCCCGTATCCAGATGCGGAAGACGGTAGATCTCTGCCAGCCTGCGGGCCAGCGTGCCCTTGCCGCTGCTCGTGGTGCCGTCAATGGCGATGATCATCGGTCCGCCCGGATGAGATCCGCTCCGAGGAAGGCCATATGTTCAAAAAATTCGGGATAGCTCGTGGCGATCATGTCGACATCGTCGACCGATACGGACGCCTGAGAGGCTGCTCCCATGACCAGAGCGGACATGGCGATGCGATGGTCATGACGCGCCTCAACCAGCCCGCCTCCGGGAACGCCACGCGAACCGCAGCCCTGGATCCGAAACCCGTCCGCCAGCTCCTCCACCTCGACACCATTGGCAGAGAGCATGGCGCAGATGGCCCGGATCCGGTCACTCTCCTTGACCCGCAGCTCAGCCGCCCCGGTCACCAGGGTCTCGCCCTCAGCAAAGGCCGCAAGAACGGAGAAAATCGGCAACTCATCGATCATCGAGGGCACCAGGGCCGGATCGAGCCGCACGCCCCGAAGAACAGATCCGCGGGCGATTGCGCGAACCGTCGCTTCGCCGGTCGCCAGCCCGTCAGGGAGGATCGTCACATCGGCCCCCATCTCACGCGCTGCGGTCATGAAACCCGTCCGCGTCACGTTATCAAGCATACCGGAGACAGCCGCCTCGCCGCCAGCAATCAGTCCGGCTGCCAGGGCGAAGGCCGACGAAGAGGGGTCGCCCGCCACGCTCGCCTCACCGGCCCGAAGATCCTGCCCGCCGCGAATGCTGACGACCGGTCCCGCGCCATCCCGGAGCTCCACACCGACCTCAACCCCGAAGGCGCGGAGCATGCGCTCGGTGTGATCCCGCGTGGCTTCCTTCTCCTCGACGACCGTCAGGCCTGTCGCCCTGAGGCCCGCGAGCAGGATGGCGGACTTGACCTGCGCGGAGGCCTCGGGGGGCGCGTAGCGGACGGCCTTCAACCGGCCGCCGGTCAGACGAACCGGAAGGCGCCCGCCCGGCGCCGTCTCGGCGACCAGCCCCATCTCCCGCAAAGGCCGGAGCACCCGATCCATCGGCCGTGACGACAGCGATTCGTCGCCGACGAACCGGGCCGTCAGGTCATGACCGGCCGCCAGCCCCATCATGAGCCGGGCCCCCGTGCCGGAATTTCCGAAATCTATGTCCATGGTCGGCGAGGTCAAACCGCGTCGTCCGACCCCCTCAATGCGCCAAACTCCAGCGCCCAGACGCTCGACGCCCGCC
>JBEIJS010000257.1:0-1241 GCA_040380105.1 Caulobacteraceae bacterium
CAGCGACAGCAACTAAGCTTCCCAGCCTTTGGGCTGAAAGAATCACCCCCGTCGCATTCGCGGCGGGGGTTTTTCTTTGCCCCCGGACCGCGAGCGGGGACCTCGAATCAGCGCCGCTAATGCAACCGGGTGCGAGTTCCCGTTTCCCGGTCTAGGCTGGCCCCGACCTGAGTCCGGGGAGGGACCCAATGACCGACAACGCCTCAACCGCGGATCACACCGTCGATCGTGACGACCGGCTCGTCATCCTCGCCTCCTCAGTCGGGACGGTGATCGAATGGTATGACTTCTACCTCTACGGCTCCCTGGCCGCGATCAACACCGTCCAGTTCTTCTCGGGGGTGAATGAGACGACCGGCTATATCTTCGCCCTGATGGCCTTCGCCGCCGGCTTTGCCGTGCGGCCGTTCGGGGCCGTCTTCTTCGGCCGGCTGGGTGACCTGTGGGGGCGCAAGAACACCTTTCTGGTGACCATGCTGCTGATGGGGTTGTCGACCTTTGTGGTCGGGCTGTTGCCATCCTACGCCGCCATCGGCGTGGCGGCGCCGATCATCCTGATCGCCATGCGGCTGCTGCAGGGACTGGCGCTCGGCGGGGAGTATGGCGGGGCCGCCACCTATGTCGCCGAACACGCCCCGCCCGGAAAGCGCGGCTTCTACACCAGCTTCATCCAGATCACCGCGACCGCCGGCCTCCTGCTCAGCCTTCTGGTCATCCTCGGTGTACGGACGGTTGTCGGCGAGGAGGCCTTCAAGGACTGGGGCTGGCGCATCCCCTTCCTCGTCTCGATCCTGCTGCTGGGCGTGTCACTGTGGATCCGGCTCAGACTGGCCGAGAGCCCGGCCTTCGCCCGCATGAAGGCCGAGGGCAAGGGATCGAAAACCCCGCTCAAGGACAGTTTCGGCCGCTGGCCCAATCTGAAGCTGGTGCTGCTGGCCCTGGTCGGCCTGACCGCGGGCCAGGCGGTGGTCTGGTACACGGGCCAGTTCTACGCCCTCTTCTTCCTCGAAAAGACACTCAAGGTCGACGGGCCTCTGGCCAATATCCTGATCGCCATCTCGCTGCTGCTGGCCACACCCTTCTTCGTCTTCTGGGGCTGGCTGTCGGACAAGATCGGCCGCAAGCCGATCATCCTCACCGGCTGCCTGCTGGCCGCCCTGACCTGGTTCCCCCTGTTCCACGCCCTGACCGGCGCAGCCAATCCGCAGCTTGCCGCGGCCACGGCCAGCGCGCCAGTCAGC
>JBEIJS010000258.1:0-1131 GCA_040380105.1 Caulobacteraceae bacterium
GCCTTCGAATACTGCAGCCAGGGGATCGGTGCCCTGTTTGCCCAGAAGCGCAACTACGCCAGCCCGCGGTTCTGGCGGATGATCGGCGATCTCCTGCGGTTCCAGAAACAGGCGCCGCGTGATCTGCCGGAGCTGGAACGGACGGGTGAGACCCTGCACGCCTATCTGGCGCGTCGCGGCTACGGGACCCTGTTCCGGGACGCCCATCTGCTGCCCCAGGCCGCCGCCATCTGGTCCTGCACCATGGGACAGATGGCCGACTATCCGGCGGCCTCCTTTGTCCGCTTCTACATGAACCACAACCTTCTCACCCTGGATCTGAGACCGACCTGGCGCACGGTGCATGGCGGCAGCCGATCCTATGTGACCCGGCTGGTCGAGGCCTTCCGCGGACAGGTCGTCACCAATGCCCGGATCACCGGCGTCTTGCGCGGGCTCGACGGCGCGGCCCTGCGGTTCGAGGACGGGCGGCTGGAGCGGTTCGACGCCGTGGTCCTGGCCACCCATTCCGATCAGGCCCTCGCCCTGCTGGAGGCACCGTCGGCGGATGACCGCCGCCTTCTCGGCGCCATCGGCTACCGGGCCAATCACGTCATCCTGCATCGCGACGTCACCCTGATGCCGAAGCGGCGCAAGGCCTGGGCCGCCTGGACCCACAAGGGTTACTCGGCCCGCGCGGGCGAAGGCGGCGTGACCTACTGGATGAATGAACTCCAGTCCCTGCCGGGGCCGCCCCTGTTCGTCAGCCTGAACCCGGCCCGGGACCCGGATCCGGCCCTGGTGATCGGCGAATGGGACTATGAGCACCCGGTGTTCGACAGCGCCGCCGTCGCCGCCCAAACCGAGCTATGGTCGCTTCAGGGCCGCCGCAATGTCTGGTTCGCAGGGGCCTGGTTCGGCTCGGGCTTCCACGAGGACGGCATACAGTCAGGGCTGGCCGTTGCCGAACAGCTGGGCGGCGTGCGCCGGCCATGGACCGTCGAAAACGAGAGCGGCCGGATTCATCTGCGCCCATCCGCTGACCCGGACCGGCTGACCGAAGCGGCGTGAAAGCGTCTCCTGCCAACACCGCCGCCTCTGCCCTCTATGTCGGCGAGGTCGTGCATCAGCGGTCGCGCAACTTCGACCACC